>DATKEG010000129.1:0-25466 GCA_035544515.1 Vicinamibacteria bacterium
CTCCGCCGCGGCAAGTCGGTGATAGACGACTACGGTGCGGAGGAGCCCGCGGAGTTCCTGGCGGTGGCCGTGGAGGCGTTCTTCGAGTCGGCCCTGGCCCTGCGCGCGCGCCACCGCGAGGTCTACGCGCTGCTGCGCGACTACTTCGGCCAGGACCCCGCGGCCTGGGACGACGCCCGCGGGCTGAGGCTGTGACACGCGCGCCAGGGACGGGGGCGGGACGGCGGGCGCAATGTATGCTGGCCTGGTGACGCGAAGGAGGCGGGCGCGCGCCGCGTGGTTGACGGCGGCTTTGATGCCCGCGTGCGTCGCGCCCATGCCCGAGGCGCCGGGCGAGGAGAGGGCGCCCGCGCCCACGTTGCCCGCGGCGCTGGTGGCCCCGCGCGGCGACCTGGCGGCGGGCGAGCACAGCACGATCGCCCTGTTCGAGGCCGCTTCGCCTTCGGTCGTCTACATCACGAACCTGGCGGTGCGGCGCGACCTCTTCGGCTTCAACGCCATGGAGATCCCCCAGGGCACCGGCTCCGGTTTCGTGTGGGACCAGGAGGGCCACGTGGTCACGAACTACCACGTGATCCAGGGCGCGCAGAAGGCCGAGGTCCGGCTGGCGGACCACTCGGAGTGGCCGGCGAAGTTGGTGGGCGCCGACCCCGACCGCGACCTCGCCGTGCTGCGCATCGAGGCGCCCGCGGACCGGCTCCGCCCCCTGCCCCGCGGCACCTCCCGCGACCTGCGCGTCGGCCAGCACGCCATGGCGATCGGCAACCCCTTCGGCCTGGACCAGACGCTGACCACCGGGGTGATCAGCGCGCTGAACCGCCGCATCCGGGCCGCGAACGGCCGGCCCATCCAGGGCGTGATCCAGACCGACGCCGCCATCAACCCCGGCAACTCCGGCGGGCCGCTCCTCGACAGCGCCGGCCGCGTCATCGGCATCAACACCGCCATCCTCGCCCCGGAGGGCAGCTACGTGGGCATCGGCTTCGCGGTGCCCGTGGACACCGTCAATAGCGCGGTGCCCCAGCTCATCAGCAGCGGCCGCGTCACGCGCCCCGGCCTGGGGGTGGAGCTGGCCCAGGAACGGATCTCGCGCCAGCTCGGGCTGCAGGGCGCGCTCATCGTGACCGTGGCGCCGGGGAGTGGCGCGGCGCGCGCGGGCCTCCGGCCGACGCGGCAGGACGCGAGCGGGCGGCTGGTGCTGGGCGACCTGATCGTCGCCATCGACGGCGAGCCCGTCGCGAACGCGGACGACGTCGGCTTGCGCCTCGAGCAGAGGCAGGTGGGCGAGACCGTCCGCGTCACGGTAGTGCGCGGCGACGAGCGACAGGACGTGGACGTCCGCGTGCAGGCGCTGAACTGATCCGGCGGCCCGTGCTGCTAGACTCCGCCCATGCCGTTCGCCGACCTGCCCACCGGCCTGCGCATGTACTACGAGGTCCACGGGGAGGCCGGGGACCCGTTCCTGCTGCTCGGCGGGACCGGCAGCGACCACCTGCTCTGGACCGCGCACCTGCCGGCGCTCTCGCGCCGGTTCCGCGTCGTCACTCCGGACCCCCGCGGCACCGGCGCCACCACCCGGCCCGCGGATCCGAGCACGTACACCATGCGCGCGATGGCGAAGGACGCGGCCGGCCTGCTCGAAGCGCTGGGCCTGGGGCCCGCGCACGTGGCCGGCCTCTCGCTCGGGTCCGCGGTGGCCATGGAGCTCGGTGCGGCCCGCCCCGACCTCGTGCGGAGCCTGCACCTGCACGGCGCCTGGGCCAGGAGCGACCGCTGGTTCAACGAGATGATGGAGATCATGGAGTACCCGGCGCGGCAGGGCGACCTGCGCGGCTTCCTGCGCCTGGCCCTGCCCTGCATCCTCTCCCGTGAGTTCCTGGCCGACGAGGAGGCGTGCTCCGCGCTGGAGCGCGGGTTCTTCGACGACAACCCCCACCCGCCCAGCCGCGAGGGCGTGCTCGGGCACCTGCACGCGGACAAGACGCACGACGCGACTCCGCGCCTCGCCGCGGTGGTGGCGCCCACACTCGTGGCCACCGGCGAAAACGACATCCAGGTCCGCCCCGACTACGGCCGCGAGGTAGCCGAGCGCATCGCCGGCGCGCGCTTCCATCTCTTCCGCGGCCCGCGCGCCAGCCACTGCGCGTGCCTGGAGATGCCCGAGGAGTTCCTGCGCGAGACGTTCGCCTTCGTCGACGCCCTGCCCTAGCATGCGCCTGGACGTGGCCCTGATCCGCCTCCACCCCGAGCTGTCGCGGCGCAAGGCGCGGGAGGTGATCGAGAAGGGACAGGTGGACGTGGAGGGCCGGGCCGTCCTCGAGCCGGGACACCCGGTAGCGGAGGCCACGGGGATACGCTGGGACGCCAACCGCAAGGCGCGCTCGCGCGCCCGCTCGTCGCTGCCCGTGCTCTACGAGGACGAGTGGCTGGTCGTGGTGGACAAGCCGGCCGCGCTGCTCTCCGTCCCCGCGACACCGGGTGGCGGCGAGGACACGGTCCTCTCGCGCGTGCGGGAGTACGCGCGCCACCTCCATCCCCGGCGCCCCTACGCCGCGGCCGTCCATCGGCTCGACCGCGACACCTCCGGGGCGCTCGTCTTCGCCCTCGCGCCGGAAGCCCGGGCGGCCCTGCGCGACATCTTCCGGGCGCACCGCGTCGAGCGGCGCTACGCGGCGTTGGTCGAAGGGACGCCGCGGCAGGAGAAGGGCGAGGTGGATGCGCCGCTCTTCGAGGAGTACGAGGCGGGACGCCGCCGGGTGGCCCGGAAGGGCGAGCCCGCGAAGGAGGCACGGACGCGTTGGAGCGTCCGCGAGCGCTTCGCGGGGACCGCCCTGCTCGACGTGGAGCTCTTCACCGGCCGCCAGCACCAGATCCGCGTGCACCTGGCCCACATCGGCCTGCCCGTGCTGGGAGACGCCGTCTATCGCGACCGCGGCGCGGCCCGGCCCGTGGTACCCGCTCCCCGCCAGATGCTCCACGCGCGGCTCCTGGCGTTCCGCCATCCGTTCACGGACCGGGACGTGACGGTCGAAAGCGCCCTGCCCGCCGACTTCCTGAAGGTCCTCTCGGCCCTGCGCCGCGCGGCCCGGCGCGGAGGCGCTCCGGGCTCACGGTAGACTGGCCCCTCGGGAGGAAGACACGCGATGAGGACGACAGCGGCGGCGCTGGCCGTGCTGGTCCTGGCCCCCTGCCTGGAGGCGGCCGGGAAGGAGCCGTTCACTGTCGACACGATGTGGGCCGTGGAGCGCGTCGGGCGGCCGGTCGTCTCGCCCGACGGCGCGCAGGTCGCCTACACCGTCTCCGTCTACGACCTCGACGAGAACCGCGCGAACGCCGACGTGTGGTTGGTTCCCCTCGCCGGCGGCGCGCCCCGGCGGCTCACCACGAACAAGGCGTCGGACGCCTCGCCCGCCTGGAGCCCCGACGGCAAGCGCCTCGCCTTCGTTTCGCGGCGCGAGGGCGACGCCGCCGCGCAGCTCTACGTCCTGCCGCTCGACGGAGGGGAGGCCGAGCGGGTGACGGACATGCCGCTGTCCGTCTCCGCGCCGCGCTGGATGCCCGACGGCAAGCGCATCGCGTTTGTCTCCACCGTGGTGGCGGGCGCCGAGACGCCGGAGGCGACCAGGAAGGCCCTGGAGGCGCGCGAGAAGGACAAGGTGAAGGCCCGCGTCACCGAGAACCGGCTCTTCCGGTTCTGGGACCGCTGGCTCACGGACGACGAGTACCCGCGCCTCTTCGTGCTGGACCTCGACACGCGCCAGGTGACGGACCTCTTGCCCGGCTCCCGCCGCCACATGGTCCTGACGGACGGCTCCGGCGCGTTCGACGTCTCGCCGGACGGAGCCACGATCGCGTTCTCGGCCAACTCCACCCCCCCGCCCTTCCGCACGCTCAACTTCGACGTCTTCACCGTGCCCACGGCGGGAGGCGAGGTGCGCAACCTCACCGCCGCGAACCCGGCCGACGACGAGGACCCGGTCTTCAGCCCGGACGGGCGGCGCCTGGCCTACGGGACGCAGAAAAGGGCGGACGGGTGGCCGGACCGCACGCGCCTGGCCGTGCGGGAGCTCTCCACGGCCGGCACGACCGTCCTCACCGAGGCCTTCGACGCCACGGCCGCGGACTGGTCGTGGACGCCCGACGGCGGCACGATCCTCTTCCACGCCGAGGTCCGGGCGCGCACGAACCTGTACGCCGTCCCGTCCGGGGGCGGCGTACCGCGCGAGATCTTCCGCGGCGGCACCACGGCCGGGGCGGAGGCGGCGGCGGCGGGCGCGATCGTCTTCCAGCATCACTCCATCAGCCAGCCGCCGGAGCTGGCCGTGGTGCGGTCGGACGGCGGCGGCTACCGCCGGCTCACCCGGGTCAACGACGAGCGGATGGCGGGCGTGGCCATGGGAGAGGTGGAGGAGATCACGTTCGAGGGCGCGGGCGGCGACGAGGTGCAGGCGTTCGTCGTACGCCCGCCCGGCTTCGACCCCGCGCGGAAGTACCCGCTGGTGCACCTCGTGCACGGCGGGCCGGTGGGGACCTTCGGCGACGGCTTCAGCTTCCGCTGGCATCCCCACGCCTTCGCGGCGCCGGGCTACCTGGTGGCCATGGTCAACTTCCACGGCTCGTCGAGCTTCGGCCAGGCCTGGGTGGAGTCGATCCTGGGGGCCCACGCCGACAAGCCGTTCACCGACGTCATGAAGGCCACGGACCACCTCGTCGCGCAGGGGTCCGTGGACCCGCGACGGATGGCCGCCGCGGGCGGCTCCTACGGCGGGTTCCTGGTCAACTGGATCGCGGGGCACACCGATCGCTTCAAGGCGCTGGTGAGCCACGCGGGCGTGTACAGTCTCCTCGGCCAGTCCGCGTCGGACACCTCCTACGGCCGCCAGCACTCCTACGGCGGCTATCCGTTCACCGACCTGGCCAACGTCGAGAGGTGGAGCCCGAACCGGTTCGCCGCGGGCTTCAACACCCCGATGCTGGTCCTGCACGGCGAACGCGACTTCCGCGTGCCGGTCACGCAGGGCCTGGAGCTGTACGGCGTGCTCACGGCCAAGGGTGTTCCGGCGCGGCTCGTCTACTACCCCGACGAGAACCACTGGATCCTGAAGGGGCAGAACTCCAAGCACTGGTACGGCGAGGTGCTCGGCTGGCTGGAGCGCTGGCTGAAGTAGCCGCGGCGGGGCGGCGGGCGGTCAGCGCGTGGCCGGGGGCGGCGAGGTCGCGGACGCGGCGCCGCCCTTGACCCCGGGCAGGTCGCCGCTGCCGTGGGTCCGCAGCTTGACGAAGATCCGGTCCTCCAGCCAGTGCGGGTCCCACCACTCCGTCGAGTTGACCTGGGTCGGCCCGTACACCATCGAGAAGTGGAGATGGTCGCCGCCGGCCAGGCCCGTGGCGCCCGAGCGCCCGATCGTCTGTCCCTTGCGCACGGCGTCGCCGACCTTCACCTCGTAGCTGCTGAGGTGTCCGTAGACGGACAGCAGCCCGTGACCGTGGTCGATCACCACCGTGTTGCCGTAGATCCCGAAGAACTCGGCCTTCACGACCACGCCGTGGTTGGAGGCGGTGATCGGCGCCTGCGCGGTGGTGGCCAGGTCGTAGCCCAGGTGATCCTGGCGGTCCACCTCCCGGCCCTGGTAGGTATAGATGCGGTGGTCCGCGAAGGCGGCCTCCACCTTCGAGCCGGCGAGCTGCTGGAACGGCTCCTTCCAGAGGAACTCGGGACGCGAGCGTGAAGCCAGCTCCGTCAGCTCCTGGTTGTTCTGTTGGCGCAGCTCTCGGTTGATGAGGAGGTAGTTCTCGAGGAGGTCGCCCCGGTCCTGGAGGCTCGGAGTCTGGCTCATGATGTCCGGCACGACCTTCCGCAAGAACGCGTCGTCGAGAGGGAGCGTGCGCGTGCGGAACCGGCGCGGAAAGACGCGCACGGGAAAGCTGGCCAGGCTCTCGTTCCGGGCCTCGTCGCGCGCGCGCAGGCGGATGGGCGTGTCGCGGTCCGCGTCGTACGGAAACGCGAAGATGCTGAAGAACGTCCCGGGCTGCCGGGCTCCCGGCATGGGCACGCCCTTGAAGAAGTATTCGCCGACCACGACGCCGGACTCCGCCTCCGGCGGCGTCACGCGGTAGACGATCATGTCGCAGCCCGCCTGGTTCACGTAGTGCTGCGCGGTCAGGACCTCCAGCCGGGGCGGGACGAGGCGGGCCGTGAAGTCCTTCTCCAGGGTGGTCGTCTTGCCCTTGAAGAAGTTCCCCCAGGAGGCGTTGCGCGCGACCGCGATCAGGCGTCCCGGCCCCTCCGCGAGGCGCAGCGGCTTGTCCTGGGCCGGCGACCAGCGCACCTGCGCGGTGGACCGCGGGGGGTCGAACGTCTCCTCGTGCACGACGATCTCCTCGTCGCCCTGCTTCACGGTGACCCGCACGTGTTTGAGCCCGTGTTCGTCCTTGAGGTCGAGGGCCAGGGGCGCGTTGCGCCCCACCACGTCGAAGGGGGCCGCGAGCGCGATCTGGGGGCGGGGTGCGAACACCATCCGCACGAGCACGTAGAGCGCACCGGCCGCGGCCAGGGCCAGCACGACCATGATGACGATGGGCAGCGGCGACACGCGCGCGGCGCGGCTCGACGGTCTCCCGTAGCGCAATGAGGGGCCTCCCTGCCAGGAATCTTAGCGCGGCGCCGGGAGCGCGGGGGGCGCTCGCACGGGGTGGTCAGGCGAGGGCGGTGAGGATGTCCTGCAGCCCGCCGGGCGATTGCAGGAACTGGATGCCCACCTGGAAGGACAGGCCCTCGCGCCGCGACCACATGACGGTGCCGGGCACCTCGACCTCGAGAGACGTGACGCCGGGGCCGAGCAGGCTCTCGAAGGCGACGGTGAGCTGGCCTCCGCGGGGCAGGTCCTCGCCCACGCGCAGGCGGCAGCCCTCGACGGAAAGGTCCATGGCGGTGGCGGGACGCCAAGCGCTCTCCGCGCGGTACCGCACGTTGAGGCGGCACGCGCGGCGGGCGCTCAGACGTCGGTTCGTGCGCCGCGGCGCGGCGGGGGCGTCGTCCATTCTCTTTTCCGGAAGCTCGGAGTATAGACGCAACGGGTCGTGACGGGCAAGCGAGAAGCGGTCTCGCGCGACGCAGCCGGCTTGTGCTAACGTGCCAGTGGCGCATGCGCTCCCCGCTTCACCCTGGCCTGCTCCTCCTCGCGGCCGTCGGCCTGTCCGCTTGCGGCGCCGGCGGCGGCTCTCCCGTCGGGCC
This sequence comes from Vicinamibacteria bacterium, assembly GCA_035544515.1. Taxonomy (GTDB): domain Bacteria; phylum Acidobacteriota; class Vicinamibacteria; order Fen-336; family Fen-336; genus DATKEG01. Next base: position 7,235 of record DATKEG010000129.1, read on the forward strand.
GCCCCCGGTCGTGCCCACCCATTCCGTCGTGGTCACGGTGTTCTACGACGAGAACGGCAACGGCACCCTGGACGTCACGGAGAACGGCCGCGTGCCCGGCGTGGAGGTGGAGGTCGCCGGACGCACGGGCCGGACCGACAAGGCGACCGGCCGCGCCACCGTGGCCGGGGTGCCGGAGGGATCGCACCGGGTCAGCGCGCGCGAGGCCACCCTGCCCGCGTTCTACCACCCGACCGCCTCCGCCAACGCCTCCGTGCAGTCGCCGCAGCCCGCCGGCGCCGACGTATACGTGCCGCTCACCCTGGCCATCGGCCGCAACCGGCCCAACGTGTACATGGGCTTCGGGGACAGCATCACCGTCGGCGACGGCGCGCGCACCACCGACGGCTACCGGGACGTGCTCGAGCAGCTGCTGCGGGAGCACTTCGGCCGCGCGCAGGTCATCAGCGACGGCATCGGCGCCACCCGCACCGACGACGGCGTCGACCGCATCGGAGCGAGCCTCAACCGCCACCGGCCCGCCTACACCCTGATCCTCTACGGCACGAACGACTGGAACCGGGCCTCGTTCGAGTGCCGCACCACGTTCGCCTGCGACACGGCGGAGAACCTCCGGCACATGATCGGGGCGGTCGAGTCCGTGGAGAGCCTGCCCGTGGTCGCCACCATACCGCCCGCGAACCCCAACCACGCGTTCACCGCGGACCGGAACGTCTGGATCGGGAAGATGAACGACCTCATCCGCCCCATGGCCCGGGCGGAGGGGGCCGTGGTCGCGGACGTCCACGCCGCCTTCCTGCGCGAGGCGAACGTGCCGGGGCTGTTCGCCGACCACGTCCACCCCAACGACCGCGGGTACCAGGTCATCGCGGCCGAGTTCTTCCGGGCGATCACCGCTCCGCCGTCCGCCTCCCGCGCGGCGCCGCCGAGCCTGTTCACCCGCCCGTGACCGCCGTCACGTCCCGGGGCGCGGAGCCACCCGACCTCGCGTACCATTCCTGGCCGCCATGACAGGCCGAAGCCGGCGATCACCGCTACCGCACGAGCGCGAGCGCGATTCACCACAGGCACGACCACGGCGCGAGCGCGAGCGCGATTCACTCGCGCGAGTGCGAGGGGGGTCCGGGGGGCGCGACCACAGCGCCCCCCGGCTCACTGAATGAAAAGCGGCGACCGCTACTTCATCCAGGGCATCGTCTGCGAGTACGACACTCACGTGCTCCGGGTGGCGAACGTCAGCGTGGGCGGCCTGTTCGTGGCCACGGAGCTGCCGCTGCTCGTCGGCCAGGTGCTCGAGCTCCACCTCAACCTCAGCGGGCGCGAGCCCTTCCGGGTGCTCGCGCGCGTGAGCTGGTTCAACGACCCGGAGTCGCCCAAGGCCCCCGACCTGCCCCAGGGTTTCGGCATCCAGATCACCAAGATCGGCCTGGCCGACAAGCTCGCCATCGTGGACGTGCTCAAGCGCACGCCCCCCGCCGCCATGCGGGAGCGCCGCCGGGAGAACCGCGACCCCGCCTGACGACGCCGACGCGCCCTGGCCGGCGCGGGCACGACAATGGGGCGGATGCTCGACCAGGTCGCGTCGCGCTATCGCATCGTGGATCTGAGGCCCGTGGCCGGCCTCAGGCCGCGCCCACCGACACCGCGATCGCCTCGTCCAGCAGGCGCACGGCCGTCTCGGCGTCTTCGGCGTCGATGGTCAGCGGCGGGGCGAGCCGGATCGTGCTCTTGCCGCAGCCCAGCAGCAGCAGCCCCCGGCGGAAGGCCTCCTGGAGCACCTTCTCGCGCAGCTCGGGGAACGGCTCGCGGCGGAACCGGTCGCGCACGATCTCGACCCCGATCATGAGGCCGAGGCCGCGCACGTCGCCCACGACCATGTGGCGGCCCAGGCGCGACCGCAGCGACTCGAGCAGGCCCGCGCCCACCCGTGCCGCGTTGTCGGCCAGGCCGCCCTCGAGCAGGCGGAAGGTGGCGAGCGCCGCCGCCACGGACACGGGGTTGCCGCCGAACGTCGAGCCGTGGCCGCCGTCGTTCCATCGCATGACGTCGTCCCGGGCCACGAGCGCGCCGAGGGGCATGCCGGAAGCGATCCCCTTGGCCAGGGTGACCATGTCGGGCTCCAGGCCGAAGTGCTCGCTCGCGAACATGCGGCCGGTGCGGCCCATGCCGCACTGGACCTCGTCGGCGATGAGCAGGATGCCGTGGCGGCTCGTCACCTCGCGCAGCCTGGGCAGGAACCCGGGGTGCGGCACCACGTAGCCGCCCTCGCCCTGGACCGGCTCCACGATCACCGCCGCCACCTCCGAAGGATCGACCGTGGCGCCGAACATCGTCTCCGTGAGCAGGTCCAGGCACTGCACGGAGCAGGTCTGCGGCTCGCGGTCGACCGGGCACCGGTAGCAGTACGCGTAGTGCGTGTGCAGCACCTCGGGCAGGAGCGGCGCGTAGCCCTTGCGCTGCACGGGCTTGCTCGCGGTGAGGCTCATGGCGCCGTAGGTGCGGCCGTGGAAGGCGCCGTAACAGGCCACGATCTTCTGGCGCCCCGTGCGCAGGCGGGCCAGCTTCACCGCCGCCTCCACCACCTCCGCGCCCGAGTTGGCGAAGAAGACGCGCCAGGGGCCGGGACCGGGCGCCCGCCGGGCGAGTCCCTCGGCCAGCTCCACCACGTTCTCGTAGAAGAAGTCGGTCGCGCACATGTGCAGCAGGCGGTCCGACTGGGCGCGGATGGCGGCTACGACCTCGGGATGGCAGTGGCCGGTGGAGACGACGGCGATCCCGGCCGCGAAGTCGAGGTAGCGGTTGCCGTCGGCGTCCTCCACCATGGCGCCCTTGGCCCGCTCCGCCACCAGCGGGTAGTCCTTGGCGAAGTTCTGGGACATCACGCGGGCGTCGCGCTCGATGACGGCGCGGGCGCGCGGGCCCGGCGGCGGCGTCACGATGCGCGGGTAGTCCTTGGCCATGCCGGTCAGTCCCGGCGCCGGAAGCGGCGCAGCGGGTCCGGGTCGAAGACGGCGCCGCAGGCGGAGCAGCGCCGCGCGCCGCCCGACTTGCGCCGGAGCGCCCAGGCCCCCGCCAGGGGCACCGCCGCTCCGGCGAACAGCCCCGCCGATCCCAGCGGCATCCAGACGCGCAGGGCCGCGTCGATGCCGGGGGCGGGGATGTTCTCGAGCACCTTCAAGGCATAGAACAGGAACGGCGTCGACAGGGCGATGAGGATGATGCCCGCCGTGCGCGCCAGCGGCGACCGCTCGGCCGCGGACGTTGGAAACAACACGCCCTCGGGACAGCGCGTGCAGGCCACGCCCCTCACGGGCCCTCGCCGCTCGGGGGGCCGTCGTGCACGATGGTCCGGCTCTGCTCGCGCATGAACTGCTGGACGTAGTGGGGCCCGCCGGAGGCCTTGCCGGACGATCCGCTCCCCTTCCAGCCCCCGAACGGCTGCACCCCCGGCCACGCCCCGGTGGTCGCGCCCGCGGCCCGGTTGACGTACACGACGCCCGCCTCGATGCGGTCGAGGAAGGCCTCCACCTCGTCCGGCTCGCGGCTGAACAGCCCCGCCGTGAGGCCGTACTCCGTGCGGTTGGCCCACTCCAGCGCCTGCGCGAAGGAGGCGACCTCCGCCACGCACACGAGCGGCACGAACAGCTCGTCGCGGAACAGCGCGTGGTCCTGGGCCAGCCCGTCCACCACCGTGGGAGCGACGAAGTAGCCGTGCGCCAGCTCGCCGTCGAGCAGCACGCTTCCACCCGCGAGCACGCGCCCGTCGCGGCGGGCGGCCGCGGCATGGGACTGGTAGGCGGCGTAGGCGCGCTCGTGGATCAACGGGCCGAGGAACACGCCATGGCGCGCGGGGTCGCCGATGGGCAGCGTGGCCGTCCGCTCCAGGAGAAGCTCGAGGAAGCGCTGCTTGACGTCGCGGTGGACGTACACGCGCGAGCAGGCGCTGCACTTCTGGCCCTGCAGGCCGAAGGCCGAGCGCATGACGCCTTCGGCGGCGGCCTCGAGGTCGGCGGACGGCATGACGATCGCGGGGTTCTTGCCGCCCATCTCGGTGATGCAGGGCTTCGGGTACTCGCGGGCGAAGCGTCCGACCAGGGCCATGCCGACGGCCTTGGAGCCCGTGAAGAGCATCCCGTCGACACCGGGGTGCCGGGCCAGCGCCTCGCCCGTGGCGCCCGGTCCCTGGACCACCTGCAGTACCGCGGGAGGCAATCCCGCCTCCGCGAAGACCTGCCACAAGGCCTCGGCGGTGAGCGGCGTCTCCTGGCTCGGCTTGAGCACGACCGTGTTGCCGGCCACGAGCGCGCCGGCCGCGGGGCCGCCGGCGAGGGCGGCCGGGAAGTTGAACGGGCTGATCACGCCCCACACGCCGTAGGGCCGCAGCACCGACCGCGTCTCCTCCCGGGGCGAGAAGCGGGCCATGGGCCGGTCGAAACCGTCGCCCGCCTCCATCTGGTCGCAGTAGTAGCGCACGAGGTCGGCGGTCTCCGTGACGTCGCCCATCGCCTCGAGCCGGCTCTTCCCCGCCTCGAGCGAGACGAGCGCCGACAGCTCGAAGGCGCGCTCGTCGATGAGGAGGGCGGCGCGCCGGAGGATCTCCACGCGTCCGCGCCAGCCCCGTCCGCGCCACCCCGCCGCGGCCAGGCGGGCGGCGGCGACCGCGCGGTCCACGTCGTCGGGCGTGCCGGCCGGGAAGCGCCCGAGCACGACGCGCGTGTCGGCCGGGTTGCGGTCTTCGAAGCTCGGGCCGCCCCCCGCGGCCGGCCCGCCCGCGATGCGGTGCGGATGGCCGCGGCCGAGCCGCGCGCGCCACGCCGAGAGCGCCGCGTCGAACTTCCGCCGGAAGTCCTCGGTCTGGCCCGCGGCCAGGGTGGCGTAGGTGACGCGCTCGCCCGTCGTGCTCACCGGACCTCCCGCGGCGCCTATTCTACGGGGCCGGAAGGCAGCGGTCCACGCGCTATGATCTCCCGCGCGCATGCAGGGAAACCTCACGGTCGTGGTCGGGCTGCTCCTCGTGGCCGCCGTCGTCGGCCTGGTGGCCAAGCGGCTGCGCGTCCACTACAACATCGCCCTCGTCCTGGCCGGCGTCGGCCTGGGCGCCTCGCAGCTCGTTCCCCACGTCGCGCTCGACGCGGACGTCGTCCTGCGCGTGCTGCTGCCGATCCTGCTCTTCGAAGCCGCCCTGGCCACCGATCTCGCGCGCCTGCGGGAGAACCTCGGGCCCGTCGTCCTGCTGGCCGTGCCGGGGATGCTCGCCACCGTCTTCGTCACCGGCGCCGTGGTGCGCGGCGGCCTCGGGCTCGACTGGGGCCTGGCCCTGCTCCTCGGGTGCGTCCTGGCCGCCACCGACACCATCGCCGTGATCGCCTCCTTCCGGAAGGTCCGCGTCCCCGCGCGGTTGTCCACCATCGTGGAGAACGAAAGCCTCTTCAACGACGGGACGGCCCTGGTCGCCTTCGCCACCGTCCTGGCCGCGATCGAGCGCGGCCGCTTCGACCCCGCGCACGGCCTGCTGGAGCTGGTGTGGGTGACCGCGGCCGGCCTGGCCGTGGGGGTCACGGCCGGCTATGCGGCTTCCCTCCTCCTGCGCCGGATCGAAGACCACCTCACGGAGATCATGCTCACGGTGATCGTCGCCTACGGCGCCTCGGCGGGTGCGGAAGCGCTCTCGGCGTCGCCCATCCTGGCGGTGGTGGCCGCGGGGATCACGGTGCGCGCGGTGGGCTGGGAGGCGGTCACGCCGTCGGGCAAGGTGGCCATCCGGTCCGTGTGGGAAGTCGCCGCCTTCGGCGTGAACAGCATCGTGTTCCTGCTCGTGGGCCTGCAGATCGACTTCGGCGGGCTCGTCGCCGCCGCGCCCGCCATCGGCTGGGGCCTGCTGGCGCTCACGGCCGGCCGCTCCGCGGCCGTCTATCCCTTCCTCTCGGCGCTGCGGCTGCGCGGGAACGTCATCCCGCTGGCCTGGCAGCACCTCATGGTCTGGGGCAACCTCAAGGGCAGCCTCTCCATGGCGCTGGCGCTGAGCCTGCCGGCGTGGCTGCCCGAGCGGCCCCTGCTGCGCACGGTGGTCTTCGGTTGCGCGCTGGTGACGCTCACCGTCCAGGGCCTGACGCTCGCGCCCCTGGCGCGGCGCCTGGGCGTGGCGATATCCGGCGGGTCGGGGCGGCTCGAGGAGGAGCAGGGCCGGTTGCTGGGCGCGCGGGCGGCGCAGTCCGAGCTGGACCGCCTGCAGCGGCTCGGCCTGGTTCCGCTGGGCGTGTTCCAGCGCATGCGCGCCGGGTACCAGGGCGTGATCGCCCGCTCCGAGCGGCAGATGCAGGATCTCCTGATCGCCCATTCCGGCGAGGAGCAGCGCCAGACGCGCGCGGTGCGCCGCCGGCTGCTCGCCGTGGAGAAGAGCGCCATACAGGACGCGGTCGGCTCCGGCATCCTCAGCGACGAGGGGGGCACGCTCCTCACGGGCCAGATCGACGAGCGCCTGGCCGAGCTGTCCGAGGGCGAGGAGAAAGAGGGTTAGCCATGTACGTGGTGGTGGCGGGCGGCGGCCACATGGGCACGCACCTGGTGGCCCGCCTGGTCGCGCACGGGCAGGAGACGTCGGTCATCGACGCCTCGCGCGAGGTCACCGAGCGCATCTTCAACGAGCAGGGGGTCGTGGTCTTCACGGGCAGCGCCACGGACATGGACGTGCTGGAGCGGGCCGGCATCAAGCGCGCGGACGCGGCCGTGGCCATGATGGGCCGCGACGCGGACAACCTTGCCTTCTGCCTCCTCGCCCGGTACTACGGCGTGCCCCGCGTGCTGGCGCGCATGCTCAACCCGCAATACGAGGTGCCCTACCGCCTGGTGGGCGCCACGAAGATCCACAGCGAGGCGGACATCATCGTGAACTCGTTCCTGACCTCGATCGAGTACCCGGCCATCGGGGCGCTCATGCAGGTGGGGCGGGGCGACATCGTGGCCTTCGACGTCAGGATCCCGCCCGGTTCGCCCGTCGCGGGCTTGAAGGTCTCCGAGATCGTGCGGCGAGAGGGTTTTCCCCGGAACTGCGTGTTCATCGCCGTGGAGTCTCAGGCGGGCGAGGTCGAGGTGACCGAGGGCCGCACGCTGATACAGGCCGGAGCCAACGTCATCATGGCCGCCCACCGTCCCGACCTGCCGCAGGTCCTGGGTTTCCTCACCGCGACCGGGCGGGGCGCCGAGAGCACCGAGGGGTCGGACGTGGTCGAGGCGCTCTCGTTCGTCGGCTTCCTGTCCGGGGTCGCCCGCGAGGACCTGGCCGGCCTGGCGGCCGGCGCCCGCTTCGAGAAGCGAGGACCGGGCGAGCTGGTCTACCAGGCGGGTGACGCGGGCGAGCGCCTCTACATCCTGACGCGCGGCTCGGTAGAGCTGGTCTCGCCGGGCGGGGGCCGCACCGTGCTCAAGGCGCCCGCGCAGTTCGGCGAGGCGAGCGCGCTCGTGGGCGACGCGCGCGACCATGCCGCGCGCGTGGTCGAGGAAGCCGACCTGCTCGCGCTGGACGGCAGCACGCTGCGCGCGGTCATGCTGCGCAACCCGTTCCTGGCCCTGGAGCTGGCCAAGACCCTGGGCGAGCGGCCGGCGGGAGGCGGCCCCGCGTGATGCCCGAGGAGACGACGCGTCTCATTCTGGGCGCGCGGACGAAGGGTCTGTTGGCCCTGACCAGCGTCGCCGTGCTGGGACTCGGCTGGCTGGCCACTCCGCCCGAGGCGCAGAAGCCGGTGGCCGAGACCATGGCGCCGATCCTGGAAACGGAAGTGCAGCGCCGCGAGCCGGGCCGGCTGTTCCGGGGCGTGCGTGAAGCGGGCCTCGTCGCCCTGCCGTTCACCGCCGCCTTCGTCCGTTCCGCACCGGGGCGCGGGACGGTGGCGGATTTCGCGGCCGCGACGGCCCCGCCCGGCCGCCCGGCCGGGTTCGGCCTCGTCGTCTCGAGGGGCGGCGAGGTGTTGAGCCACCGCGACGCGCTGGGCAGCAGCCGGACGGCCACGGCCGTTCTGGCCGGCGGCGGACGGGTGGCGGGCGAGGTCGTGGCGTACGATCCCGAGACCGGGCTGGTGCTGGTGCAGTTGGAGCAGGCCACGTGGACGGAGCTGCCACCGGCGGGAGCCGAGCGCGCGGCCCCCGGCACCGCGGCCGTGGCGGTCGGTCACCTCGATGGCCTGGAGTTCGTGGCTCCGGTGTTCCTCGCGGCCGCCCGGGAGGACGGCTATGTGCTCACCGGCGCGGGCGGCACGCTCCTCCCCGGCATGCCGGTCGTGAACCTGGACGGCCAGACGCTGGCGGTGACGGCCGCGGGGGCGGCGCCCGTGCGGGCGTATGCGGTCGCGCCTGCCCTCGCGCGACTGCACGGGCGGATCGCGCAGGGGCGCGCGCTGCCGCGGACGATCGGCCTCACGCTCCAGACCATCGATTCCGAGTTGAGCCGTCTTCTCGGAGCCGGGGGGGCGGTGATCGCGGACATTGAGCGCTCCGGGCCGGGTGAACGGGCGGGGCTGCACGTGGGCGACGTCGTGCTCGCCCTCGCCGGCCGGCAGGTGACGACGGTGCCCCAGACGCTGGAGGCGATCGCGGCCCTGCCCGCGGACGAGCCCGCGTCCGTCACGGTCCGCCGTGGCACGCGTGAAGCCTCCGTCTCGGTCGTGCCCCGGGTCACGTTCGAGCATCCGGGCGAGCGGACCGACGGCTCCCCGGCGCGCGTCGGCCCGCGCGCGGAGGAGGTGTTCACGCCGGCCGCGTTGCAGCGTGCGCGCCTGCGCCCGGATGCGGTGGTGCTCGAGGTCGCCGGCGTCGCCACGAGCAGCGCCGCCGACGTGAAGGCCGCACGGCGGGGTCGGAAAGGTCCGCTGCTCGTTCGCGTGCGGCAGGACCGGCGGCCGTTTTTCGCCGTCGTGGAACCGGACGCGTGAACGAGATCCTCTCCGTCGGCCTGATCCTGATGGCGGCGCTCGTGGCCGGGCACGCGGCCCAGCTCGTGCGCGTGCCGGAGGTGACCGGCTACCTGCTGGTCGGGGTCGCCATCGGCCCCGCCATGCTCGACCTGATCTCGCACGACGACCTGAAGACGCTCGGCTTCCTCAGCGAGGTGGCCCTGGGCCTGATCCTGTTCGGCATCGGGGCCATATTCGAGGCCTCCAACTTCCGGAGCGTGGGCCGCGGCGTGGTGGCGATCACGGCCGGCGAGTCGCTGACCGCCTTCGCGCTCGTGTCGGTCGCCCTGTCCGTCCTGGGCCTTCCCGTCCCGGTCGCGCTACTGCTGGGAGTCATCGCCATGGAGACGGCACCCGCCACCACCCTGATGGTGCTGCACGAGTACGACGCGCGCGGACCCATGACGGATCGCCTGCTCGCGCTCATCGCGCTGAACAACATGTTCGTGCTGGTGGCCTACGGCCTGGTCTCGGCGGGCCTCACGCTGGCCACGACCACCGGGGAAGGCATGCTGGCGGCGGGCTACCGGGCGCTGTTCGGCCTGGTCTGGTCCACGGTGGGTGCGGTCGCCCTGGGGATCCTCCTCGGCCTGGCGGTGGACGCGTGGGCGGCGCGCACCCGGGAATCCGGGGAGGGAATGATCCTCGCGATGGGCACGGTGCTGATCGCGGTCGGGGCCGCCCGCTGGCTGGGGCTCTCGCCCCTGTTCGCCACCCTCGCCCTCGGCGCCACCGTGGCCAACGCCTCGCGGCACGGCGACTTCCTCATGAAGGCCCTGGGCCGGGTCGACCCGCCGCTCTACGCGGCGTTCTTCGTGCTGGCGGGTGCGGAGCTGAGACCGTCGAGCCTGCTCACGGTGGGAGTGGCCGGCGCCGCGTACGTGACCTTGCGGGCCGCGGGCAAGCTCGCGGGGGCACGGTTCGCCATGCGCCGGCAGGACATGCCCGACGTCGTGCGGCGGCACCTGGGCCTCTGCCTGCTCTCGTCTTCGTCGCTCGCCATCGGCCTGACCATCCAGGTCCGCGCCTCGTTCCCCGAATACGCACCGGCGGTGACCGGCGTGGCCTTGGCCGGCGTGCTCGTCTTCGAGGTCGTCGGCCCGCTCCTGACCCGCCGGGCCCTGATCCTCTCCGGCGAGGCCCAGACCCGGCCCTCGCCGCTGGAAGAGGTGCCGGAGCCGAGCCTCACGCCCTGACGGCGACGGGCCGCGGCGGCTCGAGCGGCGCCGGGGCGGCGGGCCGCCGCTCGCCCACCTGCTGCCGCCACATCGCGTAATACAGGCCCTTGCGGTCCACCAGCTCCGGGTGCCGTCCGGTCTCGACCACCTTGCCGCGCTCGAGCACGAGGATCCGGTCGGCGTGCATGACCGTGGAGAGGCGGTGGGCGATGAGGATGCTCATCACGTCGCGCGCGCCCGCCACGTCGCGGATCGTGCGGCCGATCTCCTCCTCGGTGAGCGAGTCGAGCGACGAGGTGGCCTCGTCGAAGACGAGCAGGTCGGGGCGGCGCAGGAGGGCGCGCGCGATGGAGAGGCGCTGGCGCTCCCCGCCCGACACCTTCATGCCGCCCTCCCCGATCACGGTGTCCAGTCCCTTCTCCGCCCGGGCCAGCAGGCTCTCGCAGGCCGCCCGGCGCAGCGCGTCCAGGCACTCGGCGTCCGTGGCCTCGGGCCGCACGAAGAGCAGGTTCTCGCGGATCGTGCCCGAGAAGAGCTGCGTCTCCTGGGTCACGAAGCCGATCCGCTCGCGCAGCCGCTCCATGTCCACCTCGAGGCGGTCGACGCCGTTGTAGAGGATGCGGCCGGCCTGCGGCCGGTACAGGCCGACGAGCAGCTTGACCAGCGTCGTCTTGCCCGCGCCCGAAGGACCGACGAAGGCCAGGGTGCGCCCGCGCTCGACCTGGAAGGTGATGTCGCGCACCGCCGGCTGCGCCGCCCCCTGGTGGGTGAAGCTGACGTTCTCGAAGGCCAGCTCCTCCAGGCTGGCCAGGCGCACCGGGGCCTCGGGCCGGGGCTCCCGCGGCGTGTCGAGGATCTGCTGGAAGTTCTGCAGCGAGACCTCCGTCTCCCGGTAGAGGTTGACCACCTGGCCCATCTCCTGCAGCGGCCCGAAGATGAAGAAGGAGTAGATCCAAAGCGAGAAGAACTCGCCCACCGTGATCTGCTGCGCGAAGATCAGGTACAGCATCAGGAAGAGGATGCTCGTGCGCAGCGCGTTGACCGCCGTGCCCTGGACGAAGCTGAGGCTGCGGAGGTAGCGCACCTTCTTCAGCTCCAGGCCCAGGATCCTCTGCGTGGTGCGGTTGAGGCGGCCGACCTCCTGCTCGGCCAGGCCCATGCTCTTCACCAGCTCGATGTTGCGCAGCGACTCCGTGGTGGCTCCGGCGAGCGCGGTGGTCTCCGCCACGATGACCTTCTGGACCTTCTTGATGCGCCGGGAGAGGACGGAGCTGAGCCAGCCCAGGAGGGGCACGGTGAGGAAGTAGACCGGCGCGATGACCCAGTGGACGGTCAAGGCGTACACCATCACGAAGACGATGCCCACGATCGTGGTGAAGACGGTGTTGACGGCGGCCGCGATGAGCTTCTCCACGTCGGTGCGGACCTTCTGCAGCTTGCCCAGGGTCTCGCCGCTGCGCTGGTCCTCGAAGACCACGTAGGGCAGCTCCAGCGAGTGGCGGATGCCGTCGGAGTAGATCTCCGCGCCCAGGCGCTGGGTGATCACGTTGATGAAGTAGTCCTGGAAGTTCTTGGCCACGCGGGAGACGAAGGCCACGCCCACCGCGGCCGCCAGCAGCAGGCTCACCCCGGACAGGAACTCGCCCGTCGTGTACTCCCGGAACCGCATGGCGTAACGGTCGATGACGTGGCGGAAGATGAGGGGGTCGAGCAGCGAGAACACCTGGTTGACGGTGGCCAGGAGCAGGGCGAGCGCGAGCAGGCCGCGGTAGCGGCCGAGGTACGACCAGAGCAGCTTCATGCCTGGGCAGACACTACGTCCGCCCCGGCGAAGGTGTCAAAGAACGGCGCCGCTGGTCAGCGGGCGAATCGCAAGGTGCCGCGCGGCGAGGTGATCGTGAGGACGTCGCCTTCGAGGTCGAAGGCGGCTTCCCCGTCCAGCAAGGAGAGATAGCGGGCATCGAAGGGCGAGCTGGGGCAGAAGATCAACGTGCAGGCGAGCCGAGAGACGGTGACCGTGTGGCCGCCCAGGGTGTAACGGCCTCCGCAGCCGTTGCAGTCGGCGTGCACGAAGACCTGGCCGTCGGCTTCGAACTGGAGGGTGAACCGGCCCGTCGCCGGAGGCGGCGTCGGGACCGCGTCCAGACCGCTCAGGGACGTCAGCCGCCACTCGCCGCCCAGGTCCGAAGGAGCGGTCACCGCGTCCTCGCAGGAGGTCAGGGCGACCAGCGTCAGGACGCCGGCGGCGTACCGGGCCATGCGCGGCGCGGCGGCGAGGTTCCGATGGGCGAGAGACAAGGGATGCTCCTCGGCGAAGTGTGCCCCGAGGGCGGGCGCAAGGCACGTGCCGGTCGGCAAAGGGGGCGCGGCCGTGCGCTCCGGCCCCGTGATTTGTTACGATCACCACAGGTTCTCCGGGCGGCCTGCTGCCCCGGTTCCCTTCTACAGCGAGGTTCACCGCATGACAAAGACGATTCTGCTGCTGGCCGCCACGTTGCTCGCCGTGGCCCCGCTCGGGGCTCAGGAGGAGGGCAACATCGAGGAGGTCGGCGTCTACGGCGCGTTCCACGCCGCCCAGACCGCCGGCGACACCGCCAAGGCGACCGAGCTGGCGACCACCTACCTCGAGAAGTTCCCCAAGGGCCAATACGCCGAGTTCCTGTCCAAGTGGCTCACCGGCGCGCGCTGGGCGCGCTTCAACGAGGCCATCAAGAAGAAGGACATGGCGGGCATGGTGGCCGTGGGCCGCGAGGGCCTGGCCGCGGACCCCGCCGATCTCAACTACCTCTACTGGATGGCCCTGAACCTCCGGCAGCACGAGCTGCTCGGCGCGGGCGCGGACGCTCACGCCGACGCGGCCGCGGAGTTCAGCCGCAAGGCGATCGAGCGCATCGAGGCCGGTGGCGTGCCCGTCGGAGTGGACGCGGCCAAGTGGAACAAGGACGCGAACCTCGCCTGGCTGCACCAGAACCTGGCCCTCGTGGCGGCCAAGCAGGGCAAGGGCGCCGAGGCCCTGGCCGCCTACGAGAAGTCGTCGGCCCTCGCCCCGAAGGACGTCGCGCTCAACGCCCGCAACACCCTCGGCTGCGGCACGCTGCACAAGTCGAAGTACGACCAGGCGGTCGCGCAGTACCAGGGCCTGCCCGAGGCGACCCGCACCTCCGATCCCCCCGCGGCCGAGGCGACCGCGGCGATCGATCTGGCCAACCGCGAGGCCGACGCGGCCATCGACTGCTGGGCGCGCTTCATGGCCGTGACCGCCGCCAACCCCTCCGACGTGCGCAACAAGGTGGAGCAGGCCCTGGCCGCCCTCTACCAGTACCGCCACCCGGACGAGCCGCAGGGCTACCAGGGGTTGGTCGAAAAGTACCGGGCCGGTTCGTAGCCGCCTGTCGAGCGGCGGTTCATCCGCCGCCGCGCGATCTTCGAAGACCCGCGCGGAGCGGAGCGCGCCGCATTTCGATAGGACTCGACGCCGGCACCATGAGGGCGCCGAAGACGAGGACCAGGCTGGAGACGTACGCCCACAGCACGAGGGCGACGGAGAAGGCCAGCGGCCCGTAGAACGCCTGGAGGTTGGCGCGGGCCAGGTTGGCCACGAACAGGTACTTCGCCACCTCCCAGGCCGAGCCGGCCCACAGCGCCGCCTTGAGCGCCACGCGTGCCGGCACCGGCGGCGAGGGGATCACCCGATAGACCATGTAGAAGAGCAGGAGGGTCATGGAGAGCGCGCTCGTACGCGCGCCGTATTCCGCGATGAGCGGCCACTCGCGCTGGTAGCTCCGCGCCGCGACCGTGAACGCGGTCGAGAAAATCGCGAGCAGGCCGCCCGCCACGGTCATGGCGAAGGCCAGGAGGCGGCTTTGCAGGAACGGGCGCGGCCGCGTGCCCCAGGCCCGGCCCAGCGCCATCTCCACGGGCATGAAGATGCCGGACGAGCCCCAGATGATGAGGAGGAGGGAGACGGCCTCCAGTCCCGCGGCCGTGCGGCGCAGGCCCTGCAGCGAGCGGGCCAGGGCCTCGCGCTCGAACGGGATCAACTCGCCCACCACGAGGAGCACGGCCGTGCTCACGCGCCGTCCCCCGGGGAGCTGCTGCACCAGCGCGATCACCACGAGCAGGAGCGGGAAGAGGCAGAGCAGGAAGTTGAAGGCGATGGCGTTCGTGACGACCATGGTGTCGCGCGCGAGCAGCGTGGAGGCGGTGGACCACAGGCGCGCGCGCAGCGGCCGGAAGCCGGCGGGACGGCGGCTAGCGGGCAACGGCCTCCGCGCCCGACGCCGCGTCGCGCGCGGCTCTCACGCGGTCGCTCCGCGCCGCCGCCACCACAGGTAGGCCGGAACGCCGGCGCCCACGAGGAGCAGGCCGAGGAACGACTCCAGCGGCTTCTCGACCAGCGTGTTCACGAGGAGCGCGGAGGCGGCGAGGACGAACAGTGCCGGCACCACGGGATAGCCCCAGGTGCGGTACGGCCGCGGCGCGTCCGGCCGCGTGCGCCGCAGCACGATCACGGCCGCGCCGGTCAGCGCGTGGAAGAGGAAGAGGGCGAAGATCACGTAGGTGTAGAGCTGCTCGTAGGTGCCGGTGAAGGTCAGGGCCACCGCCCAGGCGCCCTGGGCCACCAGGCAGGCGGTCGGCGTGCGGTAGCGCGGGTGGATGCGGGACAGGCTTCGGAAGAACAGGCCGTCCTGCGCCATGGGCAGGTAGCCGCGCGCGGCGTAGAGCACGGTCGCCGAGATGCAGCCGAAGGTGGAGACGACCACGGCCAGGGAGACCAACCGCGCGCCCGTGGGGCCGAACAGGGCCGCGGCCGCGGTCTCGCCGATGCGGCTCGTCTGCCCCATCTCCTCCAGGGGGACGGCGCGGGCGTAGACGAGGTTCACGAGCAGGTACAACCCCGTGATGGCCAGCGTGCCCGTGATCAGGCCGAGCGGGATGTTCCGCTCGGGACGGCGCACCTCCCCGGCCAGGAACGCGAAGCCGTACCAGCCGTCGTACGTCCAGAAGACCGCGATCATGGCCACGCCGAACGCGGCCAGGACGTTGCCCGACGGCAGGGGGGCCGCGGCGAACGGCTCCGCCACGGGCGCGGGCACGATCAGGCCCAGGAGCGCCAGGGCCAGGATGGAGCCGATCTTCGCCAGCGTCACCGCGTTCTGCACCAGCGTCCCTTCGCGCAGGCCGACGTAGTTGATGGCGGTGAGGAACACGATCGCCAGCGCTCCCGCCACCTGTCCGCCGTTGACGACCCACGTCCAGGGGCCGACCGGCGCGGTGAAGAGCACGTGGCGGGTGGAGAACAGGGGCAGGAACGACCCGAGGTACTCCCCGAACCCGACCGCGAGCGTGGCGATGCCGCCGCTCATGATCACGAAGAAGCACGTCCAGCCGAAGAGGAAGCCCCAGAGCGGGCCGTAGGCCTCCTTGAGATACTGATACTGCCCGCCGGCACGCGGGTACATCGCGCCCAGCTCCGCGATGGTCAGGGCGCCGCAAAGCGTGAGCAGCCCGCCCATCACCCAGGCCAGCAGGATGAGGCCGGTATGGGGCAGCACGCGCGCCATGTCGCCGGTGGTGATGAAGATCCCGGTGCCCAGCACCGAGCCGATGGTGACGAGGGCGCCGTCCCAGGCGCCCAGCCGCCGGACGAGCTGCGGTCCGGCCGCCGGCCCTTCGCGCGCGTCCGCCGCCATGGCGCGCGGCGCGACGGCGGGCTGCGGGTCGGCCATGAGTGGCGGATTGTAATAGACTTCACACTGCGCATGTCCGATGACGTCCGGATCCGCCGCGCGAGCGGCCGCGCGGACTACGACGCGTGCGTGCTCCTGCAGAAGGTGGTCTGGGGACTGGCCGACCTCGAGGTCACGTCGGCCATCCACCTCGTGGCCACCGTGCACGCGGGCGGCGCCCTGCACCTCGCGGAGACGGCGGCGGGCGAGCCGGTGGGGTTCGCCTACGCGTTCCCGGCGCTGCGCGGCGGACTTCCGCACCTCCACTCCGACATGCTGGCGGTGGTCCCCGAGTACCAGGAGCGCGGAGTGGGCGCGCGGCTCAAGTGGGCGCAGCGCGACGAGGCGCTGTCGCGCGGCATCGGCCTCATCACCTGGACGTACGACCCCATGCAGGCGCGGAACGCGCACCTGAACCTCCGCCGGCTGGGCGCGGTGGCCACGGAGTTCCTCGACGACTTCTACGGGGTGACGACCTCCGCGCTCCACCACGGCATGGCCACCGACCGCCTGCTGGTGCGCTGGGAGCTCAACGCCCCGCGGGTCAAGGAGCGGCTGAAGGAGGGCGCACCCCCGCGCAGCGAGCCCGCGCCGCCCCACCCCCGCGTCAACGAGGTGAAGTGGCAGGCCGGCTGGCCCGTCTCGTCCGATCCGCGCCTGGACCTGCAGGCGCCGGAGCTGCTGCTCGAGGTGCCGCCGGACTGGGACGTGCTGGCCAAGGCCGCGCCCCGCGTGGCCGAGGACTGGCACGGCAAGGTCCGCCTGGCCTTCACCTACTACTTCGGCCGCGGCTACGTGGCCCCCGACTTCTCGTCGAGCGAGGAGAAGGGCCGGCGGCGGCCGCTGTACGTGCTGAGGAAGGAGTAGGGGCTGCCGGTAGCCGGTCAGACCCGTGCGTTGACGTCGATTAGACATCAGAGGGGCATTTCGCCCCGCTGCCCGTCCTGCACGGCATGGTACGCGGTGTGTACCGCCCAGTCGGGCAGCAGGCGCCCAAGTGAACAAACTCGTGCTCAGTCGAATTTGGCGATGTAGGAGGTGAGCCTAGCTCACCGGACTCGCGGTCAGCGAGTTCGAAGCCAAGCATCCACACTCCTGCGCCAGTACGCCGCTCGGCATGATCCCGAGTAGGCTCGAGCCGCCGGTCCAACGAAGGTGGCGCAACCGATGGAAGTTCGCAGCTTCACCCGGTGTTAGTGGCCCTCGCGGGCTCGGAACCCGGCCGGTCGCGACGGACGCTCAAGTTGTTCCGGAACAAGTAGGGGAACCAGCCCGGCCGCGAACCGTACGGTCGAGCTTCCTCGCACACGGAGCCGGCGCCGTCGGGAGCACGGCGCCTTCCGAAGTACAGCGTCGCCTCATAGGCGTTGTGCCGGCGACACCGCAACGAGATCCCGTCGACGGTCGCCTCACCCCCGAGCACGTACGGGTCGACGTGGTGGAACTCCAAGAACCGGCGCTCGCCGCAACGGCGCCCGTTCGCACCGGCGAACGCGCACCGCCCGAGATCGCGCAGCCAGACCGCGCGCTTCACGGCGGCGGAGGGACAGCGGGCGCCCGGCCGGAGTCCCCGGGACCCGCGAGGCCGGGGCGTATCGGCGAACTTCTTCCGAGCCAGGTCCACCAGCAGCGTCGTGAGCGCCCGGTCGAGGATCGCGGCGTCATCGCCCGACGGGATCGCGTGACCGAGCATGTCCTTCGCCAGCCGCAGCTTCTCGAGGGTCTCTCCGCCGATCGTGAGCTGTAATTTGTAGCGCTCGGGCGAGAGCGGTGTCACCGAGGCCCGTACCGGCGTCGGGGGCGCCTGAGGCACGGCCGTTTCGGCCGGAATCGTAGCGTCCGGTCGGTGCGGCACTGCGGCGAGGGGCGCCGGCGTCGCCTCGGGCGGCAGCATCGGCAGCGTTGGCGCGAGCGGCACCGGCGGCGGCGGCGCGGCGGGTGCTGGCTCGGGCCGGGCGGTCGGAACTCTGCGAATGGAAGTGGGCACGTCCGGTCGCGGCGCGAGCCGTGCCCGGATCTTCTCGACCTCCTCCTTCCCCTTGCCGCGAGCCGACTCGAGGACGTCGCGGTGGTTTTCGGCCGTCAGGTAGGGGGCGAGGAGCCGTACGACCGTCAGGTTGACGGCGCCGGCGGCCAGCATTTCGAGTATCGTCGGGAAGCGGCGAGCGGCCCGAGCCACCATGATGCGCGTGTAGGCCTCGGCCTCGGAAAGGCCCAGCCTCTCCCGGCAGTACGCGAAGAGCGATGAGTACCCTTCGCGCAGGTGGACGTCGCGTGTGTCCAGCTCCGCGAGGTGGGCCACGAGCTCGGCCGTGGCGGCGCGCTCGCGGGCGGCGAGGCTCTTGACGCGAGCAACGAGCTCGGCGTCGGAGAGACGGGC
>DATKEG010000130.1:0-9355 GCA_035544515.1 Vicinamibacteria bacterium
TGGCAGACGCACGGCAGCCACGCCCTCGTCTTCAACGCCGTGATGAACTGGGACCAGCTCGGCGCCGGCCGCGCGCCGGCTTCAGAGAAGACGCCCGTGGCCGACCAAACCCGCTGAGGCGTCGAGCCGATCCCCTCGTCAGCGGGGGGCGGGGGCGATCTGGCCGAGGAAGGCGAGCGGTTCGCCTTCCGTGACCGGTGGCGTGCCGACGACGTAGAGGACCTCGCCCGCGAAGGGCGCGCGGACCTCTTCCCGCAGGGCGCCGAACGGGTCGCGCACCCGCCCCAGGAGCGTGCCCTCGGCCACGGACTGCATCTTCTCCACCGCGGGGTACCACACGCCCGTGGTAGCCACCACCAGCGGACCGGCCCGCCGCGCCATGCGTCAGGCCCTGAGGAGCACCGCGCCCCAGCCCATGCCCGCGCCGAAGGCCAGGAGCAGCACCAGGTCGCCCGGGCGCAGGCGGCCCTGGCGCAAGACCTCGTGCCAGAGGAGCGGGATGGTGGCGGCGGTCGTGTTCCCGTACGTCTGGATGTTGTTGTGGACCTTCTCGTCGGGGAGGCCGAGCGCCTTCTGGCAGTGCTCGTTGATGCGCAGGTTGGCCTGGTGCATGAGCACGAGCGAGAGGTCCTGCGGGCGGACCCCGTTGCGCCCCAGCACCTCCTGGGCCGCCTCCATCATGCGCGTGGTGGCCACCTTGAAGACGTAGCGTCCGTCCATGACCGGGATGTGGTCCCCGCGGCGGAACTGCTCGGGGTCCGTGTACGGCCGGTGCTTGAAGCCGGTGCCGGGCACGTAGAGCCGCTCGACCTCGGCGCCGTCGGTGTGGAGGGCCGCGTCGACGACGCCGCGCTCTCCGCCCTCCACCGCCTTGATCACCACGGCGGCGCCTGCATCGCCGAAGAGGACGAGCAGGTGGCGGAAGCGCGTGTTCCAGGCCCACTCCTCCGGCGTGGGCGGCACGTCCGTGCGCCCGTAGAGGTACTCCCAGTTCGCGGGCGTGAAGGGCATGAACCCGGTGTGGATCTCCGCCCCCACCAGCAGCACCGTCCGGGCCAGGCCGGCGCGGATCTCGGCGTCGGCGAGCTGCAGGCCGTAGAGGAACCCCACGCACTGCTGCCGGATGTCGAAGCAGGGCACCTGGCGCAGCCCGAGCTTCGCCTGCATGATCCCGCCGTTGCCGGGGAAATAGTGGTCGGGGGTCATGGTGGCCGAGATGACGAGGTCCACCTCGTCGCGCGCCACCCGCGCGTCCTCGAGCGCCTGGGCGGCGGCGGCCGCGCCGAGGTCGGAGGTGGCGGTGCCGGGATCGACGTAGTAGCGCGTCTCGACCCCGCTGCGCTCGCGGATCCACTCGTCGCTGGTGTCCATGATCCGGGCCAGCATCGCGTTCGTCACCCGGTTGGGAGGGACCGACACGCCGCTGCCGACGATGACCGAGCGCGCCGCCAAAGCGAACCTCCTCGCCCCCGCGGGATTGTAGTATGGTCTGCCCATGCTTCAGCCGGGCGCGGCCGCGCCCGATTTCGCGGTCGGCGGCCGCACGCTGCACGGCCTCCTGGCCGAGCAGGCGGTCGCCGTCTTCTTCTTCCCCCGGGCCTTCACGCCCGGCTGAACGACCGAAGCCGGCGAGTTCCGCCGGAGGTATCCCGCGCTGAAAGAGGCGGGGGTCGAGGTCGTGGGCGTGTCCACGGACGGCGCGGAGAAGCTCGAAAGGTTCCGCCAGGAGCGTGACCTGCCCTTCGCGCTGGTCTCCGACGGCTCGGGGGCGATCGCGCGCGCCTATCGCGCCCGCTGGCCGATCGTCGCCGTGGCCCGGCGCGTGACCTACCTCGTCGGGCGTGACCGCCGCGTCCGCCTCGCCTTCCACAGCGAGCGGCGCTTCGCGGAGCACGCCGCGCACGTCCTGCGGGAGGCCTCCGCGGGCTGATGCCGCCCTCCGTGAGCGTGGTCGTTCCCATGTACAACGAGCAGCCGTACGTCGAGCGCGCGGTGAGCGCCGCGCGGGACGTGCTCGAGAAGATGGGCGCGGACTGGGAGGTGATCGTGGTGGACGACGCCTCCAGCGACCGGACCGGGGCCATCGCCGAAGAGCTCGCGCGCGCCGACGGGCGGGTCAAGGTCGTGCACAACCTCGTGAACCGGCAGCTCGGCGGCTCGCTGCGCGCGGGCTGGTCGCGCGCGGTCAAGGACCTCATCCTCTACACGGACGCGGACCTGCCCGCCGACCTGGGCGAGCTGCCCCGCGCCATCCACCTCCTCGAGTACCAGCAGGCGGACCTGCTCGCCGCCTACCGGTTCGACCGCACGGCCGAGGGCTGGTGGCGCGGGGCCATGGCCTTCGGCTACAACCTGATGGTGCGCGCCCTGTTCGACCTGCCCGTGCGCGACGTCAACTTCGCGTTCAAGCTCTTCCGCCGCTCGCTGCTCGAGCGCATCGTCCTCACCAGCGAGGGCAGCTTCATCGACGCCGAGCTGCTGCTGCGCGCGCGCCACGCGGGCGCCCACGTCATCCAGATGGGCGTCGACTACTTCCCGCGCCGGCACGGCCCTTCCAAGCTGTCGTCGCCGGCGGTGGTGGCCGGCATCGTGCGCGAGATGGCGCGTTACTGGGGCGAGCGCCGCTGAAGGGCCGCGTCCTCGCCCTGGCGGCGGTCCTGGTCCTCGCCGCCGCCCTGCGTTTCGTCGGGCTCGGCTGGGGGCTGCGCCATCCGCCGCACTGGGACGAGCGCGTGTTCGTCGAGAACGTCCGGCTGATGGCGGAGCGCGGCGACCTCGACCACCGCTACTACGAGTACCCCGGCCTGTTCTTCCACCTGCTCCGGCCCGTGCTCGCCCTGGCGCCGGAGCCGGACCCCGGAGCGCAGGCCTACCGGCTGGCGCGGGGCGTGGTGGCGGCCGCGGGCGTGCTCGCGTGCGCGGCCGTGTACGTGCTCGGCCGTGGCCTGGCCGGGCCGGCCGTGGGTCTCATCGGCGCGCTGCTCGTGGCCGTCTCGCCCGTGGCCGTGCACACCGCGCACATGGTGCGCCCGGACGTGGTCCTGCAGGTCTTCGTCACGGCGGCGCTCGTGGCGTTGCTCCGCGTAGGTCCGCGCCTGCGATCCGACGCCCTGGCGGGCGGCCTCGTCGGCCTGGCCATGGCGGTCAAGTTCTCGGGCGCCTTCCTCCTGCCCTCGTACCTGCTGCGCCGCATGCTGGCGGCCGGCCCCCGCCTGAAGGGCGGCCTGCTCGCGGCCGCGGTGGGCGCGGCCCTGTTCGCCGCGGCCACGCCCTACGCGCTGATCAACGCCCGCGAGTTCGCCGCGGGCGTGCAGACGCAGGTCGGCCACCACTACGAGGAGGACGAGGGCCTGCTCCCGCCCGGCCTCGGACTGGGCCCGGCCTATGCCCGGGTGTGGGTCCGCGCGCTCGGTCTGCCCGCGGTGGCCCTGGCGCTCGGCGGGGTCGTCCTCGCGCTGCGCGCCGACGCGCGCCGGTGGCTGCCCTTGTTGGTCCTCCCCCTCGTGACGCTCGCCGTGATGGCCAGCCAGCGGTTCCTCTTCTGGCGCCACCTGCTCCCGAGCCTGGCCGTGCCCGCGCTCCTGGCCGCGCTCGCCATCGAGGCCCTCTCCGCGGCCGCGGCGCGACGGATGGGCGCGCCACCGCCGGCGCTGGCCGCGGTCCTGGGCCTGGGCGTGGCCGCGGTGCCGTTCGCGCGGTCGCTCGACTACGTACGGGACGTCGCGCGCCCGAGCACCCGCGACCGCGCCCTCGACTGGGCGCAGGCGCACCTGGCGCCGGGCGCGCGCATCCTCTCGACCGTCGAGAACCTGGGCCTCGACGCACGGAGGCTGGAGCTGACGGAGCTGCCGCGGCTCGGGCCGCACGACCGCCCGCTCGTCCTCGAGATGGACTACGTCCTGGCCACGCCCGCCGACGATGCGGCGGTGCTCGAGGGCCTCAGGGAGGCGGCGCGGTTCGAGCCGGAGTCGCCCGTGAGCGGACGCCCCATCCGCGTGCTGGCCGTCCCCGGGGCGGTGCGGCCGGCGTTCCGGCCGCGGCCCATCTCCGCGGACCTGGTCCACGTGTCGGAGAATCCCGGCGACGTCGCCCTCCTCTGCGACGGCGACGTGGGGACGCTCTGGCGCACGGACGACCCGCAGCGGCCGGGCGACTGGCTGGCGGTGGAGATGCCCGACGCGGCGCTGCTCGGGCGCATCGAGCTGGCGCTCGGCCCGCACGCCCGCTTCGCCGCCCGCGAGCTGCAGGTGGCGGTCTCGGGCGACGGTGCCCGGTGGACCGACGTGCGGTCGCGGCCCGCGCGGCCGGCGGTCGACCGCCAGCGCAAGGAGGCGGGTCCGGCCAGCCAGGTGCTCGTGCTCACCCCGCCGGTGCGCACCCGCTTCGTGCGCGTCGGCCTTCGCCGCTCCGGCGCGCACCGGTGGGGCGTGGCCGAGCTGCGCCTGTTCGCGCTCCCGGACGGGCCCTGACCGGACGGCGCCGGGAACGGCGCCGCGGCCCACGCGGTGTGACCGTGGTTACGCCCGGGGTTGTGGGCGGTGGCGGAGCGTGGTATCAGAGGACGCCACCGTGCTGAGCGACCTGGCCCTAAGTCCCATCGCCGAAACCCTGCGGAAGCTTTCCGCGCAGCGCACCAGCGGAGACCTGCAGATCCGCTCCGGCAAGACGACCAAGATCGTCTACTTCGACCACGGCCGCATCGTGTTCGCGGCCAGCAACCTCAAGAAGGACCGGCTGGGCGAGGCGCTGGTCGCGCTGGGCCGCATCACCGACGAGCAGTTCGAGGCCGCGTCCGCCCTGCTGCGCGCCGACCGGAAGCGCCGCTTCGGAGACGCCCTCGTGCAGGCCGGCGTCCTCGACAAGGGCGAGCTGGGCCGATCGGTGGCGCGCCAGGTCAACCACATCGTGGTCTCGCTCTTCGGCCTCCCCGAGGGCGTGGCCTCGTTCGAGGAGCGGCCGTCGGCGATCCCCCTCGAATACATGGTGAGCCTGTCGCTGCACCGGCTGCTCTACGACGGGATCCGCACCATGAAGAGCGGCGACCTGGTGGCGGCCGGGCTGGGCGACCTGGATCGGCGCGTGACCCTGGCCGAGGTGCCGCCCTTCAGCTTCGACCCGGCCGAGTCCCCGGCCGAGGAGGTGGACATCCTCGAGCACGCCCGGCGCGGGGCCACGCTGCGCCGCCTGGCCTGGCAGCCCGGCGGCCTCGCCCTGCCCCGGCTGCGCGCCGTGTACGCGCTCCTGGCCGGGGGCATCCTGCAGGAGACCGCGGGAGCCCTGAAGGTGGCCGCCCTGTTCGAGCCCGTGGTGCAGATGGAGACCGGCACGTTCCTGCTCTCCGCGCTGCAGCGCCGGCCCGACCCCTCGGGCCGGCAGGCCATCCGCCAGGAGGTGGACGCCGAGCTGGAACGCTCCGCGCGGCTGGACCGGGAGGCGTGGCTCAAGGTCTCGCGCCAGGCCCCGCGCGAGGAGCTCGTCCGCGCCCTCGAGGAGAAGATGGAGCGCTATCACTCGCTGCTCGACGCGGCCGGCGAGGACCAGGCGCTGAAGACGGACCTCGAGGTGATCCTCGGCCGCGCCTCCGCGATGCTGCGGCTGGCGCGCCAGGGCTCGGCCGAGCCCGCGCCCGCCCCTGCGTCCGTGCCCGAGGCCCCGGCGCGCGCCGAGCCCAGGCCGGCCTCCGCGGCGACGCGCTCGGTCGCCGGGCCGGGCACCACGGACTTCGCCGGCGAGGCCCAGGTCGAGCACCTCCTGATGGAGGGCGAGGTGCGGATGACCGTCTCCGACTATCTCAACGCCGCGAAGGTCTACAGCCGCCTGGTCTCGGTCCAGCCCGACGTCGCCAGCCACCGCGTCCGGCTCGCCATCGCGCTCGCCAGCTCCCCGCGCACGGCCAAGCAGGCCGAGCGCGAGTTCCTCGAGGCGTTGCGCCTCGAGCCGGACAACGCGGACCTGCACTACCAGTTCGGGCTCTACTACAAGGTGATGAAGCAGCGTGCCCGTGCGCTCGGCGAGATGCAGACCGCGGTGCGCCTCAACCCGCGCCACCGCCTGGCCCGCGAAGAGCTCGAGATCCTCGCCACCCCCAGGGACAACGCGCTGCTGAACCTCAAGAAGCTGTTTAAGTAATCGGAGCCGACCGGCCGCTGGCCAGGCTCACGAACCCCACCGCGGCCGCCGCCATCGCCGCCACCACGCGCAACGCGCCGTCGCCGTCGGCTACGGCGTCGGCGGCGAACGCCAGGACCAGGATCACGAGCGCGGCTTCCGGCGCGAGCCCGGCCGTCCTTCCGAGCCGGCCGGCCAGCGTGTCCGGCCACGCGGCGGCGGGTCGCCGCCGTCCGGCGAGGAACAGGGCCAGCGCCCACACGCCCGCCGCGGCGATCCAACCCGTGAGCGCGCCGGCGGCGCGCTCGACGCCGCCCGCCCGCCAGGCCCACCCCACGAGGAGGAGCGCGGCGATCGAGGCCGTGGCCAGCACGGCGCGGCGCGCGGCTACCCGGACGAGTGGCGCTGGACAAGGGTCGCGCTCGACACCCAGACACCACCCGGCGACGATGACCGCCCACCCCACGAAGTTGCCCAGGGGAACGCCGAGCCAGGCCCCGGGCGGCGTCCAGCGCCAGAGCCCCAGGCGCACGGCCACCGGCTCCATCAGGAGGTCGAGCGAGAGCGCGACGAGGGCCGCCGCCGCCGCGCGACCGCCGGCGGTCCGCAGACCGAGCCTCGCGGCCAGCGTGAGCGTGCAGAGGATCACGGACGCCCACACTGCGGCCACCGCCACCGGGACGCCGCCCGGCGCGACGTGCCAGGCCCCCGCGTAGTCGTGCGCGCGGAAGGCGCGGATGGCGATCCACTCCAGAGCGTATCCGTAGAGGGTGAGTACGCCCGCCTCGACCAGCGCGCGGGGAAGCCCCAGCGCCCGCCGCGCGTGGACGACGGCCAGCGCCAGCACCGCGGGCGCCAGCAGCAGCTCGTGGGCCCAGGCCGGCGGCGCGCTCAAGGACGCTCGGCGAACTCGGCCATGCCGTGGCCCTCCTGGCCGCCGGCTTCGAAGCGCGTGAAGTTCTCGTGCAGGAGCAGGCGGTACGGCCTTCCCAGGAGATGCCGCCAGGGCCGGCGCTCGAGCTGGACGGGGACGACCAGCGTCCGCAGCACCGTGCCCCGCAGGCGCAGGCGATCGGCGCCGGTCCAGACCTCGAGGTCCACCGCGCGCACCCGTCCCTCGGCCCGCTCGGCCGCGTACTCGACGCGTGTGACGGGCCGCGCCCGGCCGTCGCGCCACACGAACCCGCCCTGCACCAGCCGCCCGCGCGCGCTCACCACGAGCGCGTGCACCGCGAGCGCGGGAAGGCGAAGCGTGAACAGCCGCCAATGGTCGGCCGCGTTCCAGTCGCGCAGGCCCCACGAGTGGTCGCGGCTGCCCGTGCCCGCGAACGGCATGGCGCGGCCGTCGAGGATCAGCTCCCCGCGCCAGTCGCCGGACTGCTCGACGTGGCGCGAGCCGAGCTCCTCGAGCGCCTGACGCGCGTCCTCCGGCAGCCCGCGCGTGAAGTCGATGGCGGGCGTGGCCGGAGAGAAGGTGGCCTCCAGGCTCACGGCCGCGGTGCGAGGCGCGAGCAGCAGCGGCAGCGGCCCGGGGGGAAAAGCCGCGTCCTCGTGCGGCGCGAAGTCCCCCCGGCACGACAGGCCGGGCGGGTCCCAGGAGATCGTCGTCGCGCCCACGGTGAGGCTGCGGGGTCCGAAGCGCGCCGGGGCGCGGTCCAGGCGGAAGAGCACGCGGCCGTCCGGCAGGCCCACGGCGGCCAGCGCCTCGCCGCGCGATCCGGGGCGGACCCCTACGGAGGCGACGAGGGTCAGGCCGCGGCGCGGATCCTGGGCATTGATGTAGACGCTCTCCCGCGCGCGCGGATCGTCGGCGAGAGGGTGAAACGCCTCGTCGGCCGGCGGCGCCTCGAGGAAAACCGGCCCGTCGGCGCCTTCCACGCCCAGCGCGCCGAGCGCCGTCACCTCTCCGCGTCCGCCGTCCACCCGCAGGCGCTCGCCGGTCCGGATCCGCCGCGTGGCGTCGCGCACGTCGACCACGCAGGGCACGCCCAGCTCGCGCGCCACCACCGCTCCGTGCGAGAGCAGGCCGCCCACTTCCACCACCGCCGCGGCCGCGGACGCGAGCATCGGCCCGAGGGCCGCGTCGAGCACGGGCGTCACCAGCACCTCGCCGGGCTCGAGCCCTTCGGTCTCGCCCGCGGCGAGTACGCGCGCCCTTCCCACGCCCACGCCGGGACTGACGCCCAACCCCCGCAGGGGGCCGCCCTCGGCGCCCTCCGCTCCCGCCGCCGCCTCCGCCGCTCCGAGGTCCACGTCGCGGGGCGCGGGCAGCCCCGCCTCCCGCTCGTGCACGCGCCGGCGGCGCGCGACCACGCCCGCGGGCACGGCGCCGCCCGCGAGCGCCGCCTGCAGCTCGTCACGGGTCAGGAAGAAGACGTCGTCCTCCGCACGCAGCCGGCCCAGGCGGACGAGCTCCCGGGCGGCGGCGCGCACCAGCGCGCGGGCACGGTCCACGAGCGCGATGGCCAGCGACTTCGTGCGCTCGCGAAGGCGCACGCCCTCGCGGGCCTTGCCCAGCAGCATGCGCACGAGCAGCCGCGCGAAAGGACCGAGCGGGGAGAGGAGCGCCCGTTCGTCGGCCGCGCGCAGCTCGGCGCGGCACCGCCGCCGCAGCTCCGGTCCGTCCCCCGCGCGAAGGAGCCCCTGCAGCGCCGCGAGCACGGGAACGGGGTCCTCGGCCCACGAGCGCGCCCGCAGCTCGCCTTCCGAGAGCGCCCGATGGCCGTACCGCGCGAGGAAGGCGGACAAGCGCCGGGACAGGCCCTCGGGCGCCGAGGCCACTTCCCAGGCCGTTTCCTCCGGCGGCCGTTGCAGCCAGGCACGCCAGTCCGCCCGGGGCGCCGCTTCCGAGGCGATCGCCTCCAGCGCCAGCGCGGGCGTCGCGCTCTCCACGTCGTCGATCGCGGCCACGAGCCGGTTCACGCGCTCGATGGGGTCGCCCCCGGTCACCCGTCCCAGCACTCGCGCCAGCAGCGCCAGGCGCACCGCCGACGCGCCGGACACCGCGATGTGGGTCCGGCTCACGTCGCAGCCGAGCGCCACCACGTCGGCCAGGCGGCGCGCCACTTCCGTGGCCGAGGCCCCGGCCGCCGCGCCGCGCGCGGGCAGGGCCGACACTTCGCTCTCGCCGCGCCGGATCGCGCGCGAGAGCGAGGCGGAGAGCCGCAGCGTCCGCGCGAGCACGCGCAGCCGCGCGGCGCCTCCCGGGCGCGCGGGCCCGGCGCCGTGGACGGAGCCTCGCGCGGCG
>DATKEG010000131.1:0-28898 GCA_035544515.1 Vicinamibacteria bacterium
GCCGGCGGGCGCGAGTTAAACTCGCGGCGGATGGACCCCGATAATCCCGACCTCCTCGCGCTCCACCGCCGCCTGGAGCAGGAGGAGAAGGACTACGCCGAGGCCCTCGACGCCCTCGACGCGCTGGCCGGCTTCGCCCTGCCCCAGGAGACGCTGAAGGAGATGCCGGAGCTGCTCGCGCGGCTCAACGGCCTGTGGGAAGCGCCGGCGCCGCCGGCCGGCCGCGGCCTGGCCGGCCGCCATCAGCGCAGCGTCTGGGGCGTGGTCGCGCCCTTCCTGGCGCGCCAGCAGGACTTCAACGCCACGCTCGTCCGCACGCTCAACGGGTACTTCGACGAGACGGCGCGGTTGCACGCGCGGCTGCGGGACGTCGTCTCGGCGCTCGTCCGCTACGCGCAGCGGCTGCAGCCGGTGGTGGACGCGCGAGACCGGGTGGCCACGGCCGCCGCCACCACCCGCGCCGAGCTGATCCTGGAGCGCTTCGACCGCCGGCAGGAGTCCCTGGCCCGGCGGATCGAGGGCCTGCAGGCGCTGCGGGACGGCCTGGAGAGCGTCTCCGAGGAGGTGCGCGCTGTGCGCGGCGCCCTCGCTTCCGGAGCGCCGCCGGCGCCGACCGCCGCCGCGGCCGAGCGGGCGGCCGCCGGCGCGGGCTACGCCGCCTTCGAGAACCGCTTCCGCGGCAGCCCGGACGAGATCCGCGCGCGGCTCGCATCCTACGTGGACCTGTTCCGGGGCCAGGCTCCCGTGGTGGACCTCGGCTGCGGCCGCGGCGAGTTCCTGGAGCTGCTGCGGGCCGCGGGCGTGCCCGCCCGGGGCGTGGAGGCGAACGCGCATACGGCCCGCGAGAGCCGCGAGCGTGGCCTGGACGTCACGGAGGGCGACCTGCTGGAGTTCCTGCGGGCGCAGGGCGCCGGGTCGCTCGGCGGGGTCTTCGCCGCCCAGGTCGCCGAGCACCTGCGGCCGGACGTGCTGCAGGGCCTGCTGCGCGAGGCGCACCGCGTCCTGCGCGCGGGCGGCCTGCTCGCGCTCGAGACCGTGAACCCGCGCTCCGTGGTCGGCTTCCTCGAGGTCTACATCCGCGACCTCACCCACGAGCGGCCCCTGCACCCGGACACGCTCCGCTTCCTCGCCGCCGCCGCCGGCTTCACCGACGTGCGCGTGGAATGGCGCGCGCCGGTGGATCCCGCGGCACGCCTGCAGCCGATTCCCGTGGCCGGGCTGCCGCCGCCGGCCGCGCAGGCGCTCAACGAGAACGTGGAGCGGCTCAACGGGCTGGTGTACGGACCGCAGGAGTACGTCCTCCTGGCCACGCGCTGATGCGTGTCGCGTTCGTGAGCCCCCTTCCACCCGCCGCCACCGGGATCGCCGACTACGCGGCGGACGTGCTCGCCGTGCTCGCGCCCGCGCACGAGATCGACGTGTTCCACGGCCAGGACGACGTGGACGCGAGCCGGCTGCCCGCCTCGTGCGCGCTCTACCCGGCCTCGCAGCTCCTCGCGCGGCAGCGTCGCGAGCCCTACGAGGCGGTGGTGTACCAGATGGGCAACGGCCTCTCCCACGCGTTCCTCTATCCCCTGCTCCCGAGAGCGCCGGGCCTGCTCGTACTGCACGACCTCGTGCTGCACCACTCGCGGGCGCGCATGCTGCTCGACACGCCCGCGGCCCGCGCGTACGCGCGCGAGCCGTGGAGCCTGGCGCGCCGCGCGGCGGCAGCCGCGGCCTTTGAGGCGTACGCCGGCGAGGTGGCCCACGGCTACCCGGCGCAGGCGGCGCGGCTGGTGCCGGCGCAGCTCGGCACGGTGGGCGACCTGCTGCCCTACGCCTACCCGCTCTTCCGGCTGCCCGTCGAGGCCTCGCGCGTGGTCGCCGTGCACAACCGCTTCATGGCCGACGCCGTGAAGGCCGACGTGCCGTCGGCCGAGGTCGTGCGGGTCGCCATGCCCGTCGAGCCGCTGCCGGTGACGCATGGCGCCGGCGCCGCGGTGCGCGCCCGCCACGGCATCGGGGCCGGGGACCTCGTGGTCGGCTGCTTCGGTCTCCTCACGCGCGAGAAGGAGGTGGCGGTGGTGGCCCGCGCCGTGGCGCGGGCCGCGTTCCATCTCCCGGGCGTGCGGCTGCTGCTGGTGGGCCCGGCGCCGGACGGGGACGCGCTCGCGCGCACGCTCGAGCGCGCCGGGGTGGGGCCACGCGCGACCGTGGCCGGCCATGTCCCCTTCGCCGAGCTGGGCGCCCACCTGGAAGCCTCGGACGTGGTCGCCCACCTGCGTTATCCGACGGCGCGCGAAACCTCCGCCGCGCTCCTGCGCGCGCTCGCCCAGGGCCGGGCCACCGTCATGTCCGACCTCGAGAACCTCGCCGAGGTGCCCGAGGCCGCGGTCCTGCGCGCCGACCCCACCGACGAGGAGGGCGGTGTCTTGCGCGCCATCCTGCGGCTGGCCGCGGCTCCCGCGGCCCGCGCCGCGCTGGGCGCGCGGGCGCGCGCGTTCGTGGCGGGGGAGCACTCGCTCCTGCGCTGCCGCGAGAGCTACACCGCCGCGCTGGAGCGCACGGCGGCCCGGCACGCCCCCGCGCCCGGCGGGTGGCCGCGGCACTGGAGGGCCGAGGGGGAGACGGCGTGAGGGCCGCGCTCGCGCTCGTCCTCGCCCTGCTGCCCGGCCTGTATGCCTGGTGGGGAGGCCGCCGGCTCGTGCGGCTGTCGGCGGACCCTGCGCTGCCCGAACGATACCTCGGGCACCGCCTGCGCGTGGCGCAGGCGGCCGGTGTCGTGTTCGCGATCCTGCTGCTGTTGCTGCGCCCGCACTGGATCTGGGCGTCGCCCGTCCTGGGCGCCGCGGTCCTGGCCGGGGGCTTCCCCGCGCGCCGGGCCATCCTCGGCGAGAACTGGCGCTTCGCGGCCTATGCCGGGCACGTGCTCCGGATCGCGACCGCGGGCCTCGGGTTCTGGGTGCTGCTCGCGCTCACGCCCACCGTCATCCCGGACCTGGGTCCCACGCGCTGGCCCACGGCCCTCGTGATGGCCGTCGTTCTGGTCCTCTGGCACGACCGCTATGCCGAGGCGTTCCTCGCGCTCTCGCGCGCCCGCGCGCTCCAGCGGCCGGACCTGGCGGCGCGGCTGGGAGTGATCGCCGCGCGGACGCGCGTGCCCCCGCCCCAGCTGCGGCGCGTGGGCGCCCCCGGGGGTCGGTGGGCCAACGCCTTCGCGCTGCCCTCGATGCGCCGGCCGACCGTGCTCTTCACGGACACCCTGCTCGACCAGTTCGCCCCCGACGAGATCGCGGCCATCTTCGCCCACGAGCTGGCCCACCTGGAGCGCCACGACCGCGCCCGGCTGCAGCGCGGACGCGTCGTGGTGTGGGCGGCCATCGCGGTCGCCACCCTGGCCATCCCGCTCGCCCGCGCGGCCCTGGGCGTGGAGGGCTCGCGACTGGACTGGCTGTGGGCGGTGGCCGTGCTCCTCTCGCTGGCCGTCTACGGCACGCACCACCGCGCGCACGAAGCCGAGAGCGACAGCCGCGCCGTCGCGCTGTCCGGGGATCCCGAGGCCCTCGTCCGCGCGCTGGTGAAGCTCGACGCCCTGGCCGTGCTGCCGCGGCGGTGGGACCCGGGCCTGGGGCGCCAGTCCACCCACCCGAGCCTCGCGCGGCGCATCCAGGCCATCCGCGCCGCGGGCGGCGTCGTCGCCGCCGGTCTCGAGCAGCCGGTGGTGCTGCGGTCCACGGAGGAGGGCCGGCGGGTCGTGCTGGAAGAGGCGCGCATCCACTGGCTGGAAGGGGTGCCCGCCGCGGGCGCGGGGGGCGACGCCGCCGCGCTGAGGGAGCAGGCGGCCAGCGTGCTCTCGGTCCCGTACCTGCAGCTCACGGAGCTGCGGCTGCGCGCGGCGCTGGGCGGGTCCGCGCGGCTCGTCGCCGAGGACGTGGGCGGTCGCACCTGGTCGCTGCCGCTCCACGCCTCTGATGTGAGCCCGGCCCAGGCCGCGCTGGACCTGGTCGAAGGCCGGCTGGCGCGCCCGCCTGCCGGCCGGATGCACCACCCGGCGCTGGGCGGCGGCCTGTCCGCGCTGGCCGTGCTCGCGTCCGTGCTCGCCGGCCAGTTCGGGCCGGCGCTCGTGCCCGGCTTGATCGGGATGTTCCGGGCGAGCCAGGGCACCCTGGCCGCGCTCGGAGCCACCGCCGTGGCCACGGGACTGCTCGCCTTGCGCCAGGACGACACGCGCACCGGCGCCACCGGGCCTCTCGCCGCGGCCGCCCTGGCCGCGCTCGTGGTGTTCGGCGCGCTGGCCCTGGTGGTCAGCGTGCTGCGCGCGCGTGTCGTCGGCGAGCGCCGGGCGCGCGCGGGCCACGTGACCGCGGCCCTGCTCGGCGTATTCGCGGCCGTGGCCTGGGCGGGACTGATCGCCGACGCGGCCGGGACGCCGCGCGCGCTGAGGATTCACCAGGCCGCGCTCGCACGACCCGCGGCCGCCGTCGCCCTGGCCGGGGTGGCGGCCGTGCTGGCGTTCGCGCGCCGGCCCGGAGCGCGCTTCGCGGCGCTGGCGGCGGCCCTCCTGGCCACGCTGCCCGTGGTGGCGGGCTCGCGCTGGTTCCTGGACCGCTTCGCGCGCGACCCCTTCCTCGCCCGTCCCGACTCCCTGCCGGTCCGGGTCCTCGCCGTACGGCCCACGCGTGAGACACGCATCGGCTCCGCGGCCGTGCAGCTCCGGCTCTCGCCTTCCGCGTCCCGCTTCGCGTTACGGCCGGTGGAGGCCGACGTGGAGGGCGAGCGGCGGGCGGCCCGCCGCCTCAGCCTGCGCAGCTTCTCGGGACCGGAGCGCGAGATCGAAGCGGAGGACGTCCGGTTCCTCAACGATCTGCGCGTCCTGGCCCTGGTGCGGATGCCTGCCGGCCTCGAGCTGCGCGCGGTGTCGCTCGACGACGCGCAGGACGTCTCCTGGCGCCAGGCCCTGCCGGACCTGCGCGCGCCCCGGCTCGATCTGGACGTCGCGCTGGGGCGCTGGCGCGTCGGCGGAATGGACCCGGACGGCCGTGCGACGGTGGTGATCGGCGGCCGGCTCAACGAGGGCGGGTTCGAAGGCCACCGCTGGGCGCTGCTGCCCGATTCCGGCACCGGCGCGCCGCTGCCGCCGGTGGCGTCGCAGCGCGCGGCGCTGGCCATACGCGTCGAGGTCGAGTCGGGCGCCGTGCCCGCCCTGATGCTGACGGGGGCGCCTTCGCTGCCCATGCGCTCCGAGCTGTGGACGCTCGGCTCCGACGCACCGCGGCTGGTCGCGATCTCGGGGCTGCCCCTGCGCTGCGTCGATCCGCCGATCGACCACGCGGACGCGAGATTCACCTGTCTGGCCTTCGACGGCCGGCGCACGCTGCTCTGGACCGTGGACGCGCGCGCCGGCCACCTCGATCCCGTGGCGTCGTTGCCCGGGCGGGTCTTCGCGCTGCAGCCCGCTCCGCACGGCCGGCTTCTCGGGTGGGCGGAGGAAGGACTCGTGGAGATCGATCTGGCGCGCGGCGAGGCCCTGCAGCTGCGCCTCCCCTCCGCGGCGGAACGGCCCAGCGAGCTGGCCCCGGTCGGCGAGTCGCTGGGCACGCTGGCGGCCACGCACGGCGGCGCCGTGGTGACCGTGTACCAGGTGGACCGCTGATCAGGCCGCGAGTCACGGAGCGCGATCAGGTCCCGACCTCGCGCAGCACCCGGAACCCGTAGTCGGCGTACCGGAAGGCCGGCGGCAGGCTGCTGCGCGCCGACGGCGGCGACCAGCGCACGTGATGGCGCCACGAGCCGCCGCGGCTGGCGCGGCGCTCGCCCTCGTCGGGGCCACGAGGATCGGTTTCGGGCGACACCGCGTAATAGTCGGCCCGGTACCAGTCCTGGCACCACTCGTGGACGATGGTGCCCATGTCGAGAAGACCGTAGCCGTTGGGTCGCCCGCGGCCGGCGGCCCAGGGCGCGGCCAAAGGACCCTCCGGCAGCTCGCCGTCGGGCACGCTCGTTCCCCAGGCCGTCGGCGCACCCTCCAGCCCCCCGCGCGCGGCACGCTCCCATTCGGCCTCGGTGGGCAGACGCCAGCGGCCACCCACCGCCTCGCCGAGCCACTCCGTGAACGCGATGGCGTCGAACCACGTCACGCCGACGACGGGCTGCCTCGAATCGCCGAAGGCCGGTTCCGACCACCACGGCGGGGCCGCGGCCGATCCCGCCGCCAGGAACGGCTCGTACTGGCCGCGCGTCACGGGGGTGCGGCCGAGGAAGAACCCGCCGACGCGCACGTCGTGCGCCGGCCGTTCATCGGGCCGGCCCTGGGCCGAACCCATCGTGAAGGACCCGCCGGGGACGGCCACGGTCTCGATTCGCACGGAGATGGTCACTGCGCCAGGAGCATGTTGGCGCCGCGACGGCGACCCGAGCGAGTCTGGACGCGAGCGGCGACCCGGCGGTAGATTAAGCCAGAAGCCGCGAGGCGGGGTCCGGGATCGAAGTGATCGAGAGGAAGTGCCGTCGAGGAGGTCGGAGGTCGTCCCCGGCGTGGGCGTCGCTCGCCCGCTGGACGGCCTGCGGCCTCGCCCTGGTGGCCGCGGGGTCGTCCGGAACGCGAACGGCGACGGCGCAAGAGGACTCCGCCGCCGCGCGAGCCGGCGCGCTTTCGAAGGCGCAGGCCCTGATCGAGACGGGATCGTTCGAGGAGGCGGTCTCGCTCCTGCGCCTTGCGGTCGGCCGCAACCCCGCCGATGCCGACGCGCGTCTGATGCTGGGCACGGCCCTGGCCCTGCTGCCCCGCCGCTCCGAGGCCCTCGAAGAGCTGGCCGCGGCCATCCGCCTGCGCCCCGACTTCGCTCCGGGGCACCACGCCATGGGGATGGCGCTCGCGCGCTTCGTGGAGCCGGAGCGGGCCCGCCAGGCCTTCGAAAAGGCCATCGAGCTGGACCCGCGCCTGGCCGCGGCCCACGTCAATCTGGCCCTGGTGCTGGCGCAGGTCGGCCAGACCGACGCCGCCGCCCGGCACCTCGACACGGCCGTCCAGATCGAAGGAGACTCTCCCGCCGCCGCGTACGCTCATCGCCTCCGGGGACTGCTCTACAGCGAGCAGGATCGGCCCGAGCTGGCCGTGTCCGCGTTCGAGAGGGCGGTCGCGCTCCGGCCCGACGACGCGGAAGCCTTTCTTCACCTGGGCCTGGCCCGCCGGCGGCGGCTGGACTTCGAGGGGTCGCTGGCCGCGCTGCGCCAGGCCGTCCGGCTCTCTCCCGACAGCGCCCGCGCGCAGTACGAGCTGGGCCGGGAGCTGCTTCGCGCCGGCGAGGCCGAGCCCGCCGCCGTCCATCTCGGGATCGCCGTGCGCTCGGAGCCCGACGACAAGGCGGCTCTGTACGCCCTGGCGCGCGCCCTCCTCATGAGCGGCCAGCCGAAGGAGGCCGAAGAGGTGGCGGCCCGGCTGCGCACCGTACGGAGCCGTGCGCAGCAGGCGGACCAGCACGCGTTCGAGGCGAGCCGGCTCAACAACGAAGGGGTCGAGCTGGAGAGGGCGGGAAGCCTGCGGGGCGCGATCGAGAGATACGCGTCCGCCCTGGAGGTGGACCCCCTCAACACGGTCTTCCGCCGCAACCTCGGACTGGCGCTGTGCCGCGCCGGACGCTGGGGCGAGGGCGTCGCGGAGCTGAGGGAGGTGGTCCGACTCGATCCGAGCGACCAGGACGCGGCGAAGGCCCTCTACGTGGCCCTGGAGAAGGCCGCGACCGAACCGTAGCTCCCACCCGGCCAGCACCCCGGAACGACATCGGCGCAGCTCCTGCACCGCCGTGCAGAAGCTGCGCCGAGACGCCGCGAACCGCTACGCCCTAGTACACGAAGCGCAGCCCGAACTGGATCTGCCTCGGGATCCCGCTCATCGACGTGATCCGCCCGGCGGTGGGCTGGTCGATGCGCACGTCGGGGTTGCCGAGGTTGATGTGGTTGAAGACGTTGAACACCTCCACCCGGAGCTCCACCCGCCGGTTGCTCCCGAGCGCGACGTTCTTCTGCAGGCCCAGGTCCACGTTCCAGAACCCCGGCGCACGCAAGCTGTTCCGCTCGGCATTCCCGAAGCTGTTGACCGGGATGGCGAAGGCGGCCGTGTTGAACCATCGCTCCTCGTTGGGATCGGACAGCGTCGGATCGCCCACCTGGTTCGGCCGGGCGTAGCCGTTGACGCCGATGTTGGCGGGGTCGCCGCCCGCCACCTGCACGGTGAACGGCTGCCCCGATCGGGCCAGCAGCATCCAGTTGAGCTGCCAGTTGCCCAGGATCCAGGATGCGGGACCGTCGCTCAGCCAGCGCTTGCCCCGTCCGACCGGCAGCTCCCAGACCGTGGCCCACGACAGGATGTGGGGGATATCGTAGCCGGAGACCGCCCGGGCACCGTCGATGTCGTGGTAGTTCTGGATGGCGGCGTTCCCTCCGATCCCGTTCTCCGCCGCGAACCAGCCGCTGCTGGTGTCGATGGACCGGGACAGGGTGTAGGCGAACATGCTGGCCAGCCCCTCCGAGAACCGGTGCTGCACCTTGAGCTGGAGCGCGTTGTACTTGGCCATGCCGATGTCGTCTTCGTACCGGAAGGTACCCGTGATGTGGGGCCAGGGACGCAGCTGATCCCTCTCGGCCGGCGTGAGCCGGCGGCCCGTGGCGGGATCCACACCGGGCACCGCCGGGACGTGGGCATAGCCGGAGTACTCCATCCGGCCGTTGTAGCTGCCGACGTAGCCGAGGCCCACCATCAGGTTCTGCGTGATCTGCCTCTGCACCTCCACGTGCCACTGGTGCGAGTAGGCGTTCTTGCGGTCGGGGTCGTTGAACCAGCCGCCGGCGTTCCAGGGTTGCGGCGCGGGCAGCCCGAACGGCAAGGTTCCGATCCGGTCGACGCCCACGATCGGGTCGCCCTCGCGGTTCATCACGCCCGTGTCGATGCCGGAGAACTGCGGCCATCCCCAGGTCTCGAACTGATGCTGGCCGTATTGGCTCCTCCCCACCATGGAATCCCACATCAGCGAATAGCCGGTGCGCAGGACCGTCTGCGGGTTGATCGCCCAGGCCAGCCCCAGACGCGGCCCGAAGTTGTCCTTGATCGGCTTGAGGATCGAGAACTCCTCGCCCGTGGCCCGGATGAACTGGTTGAAGGGGATCTGCTCGATGGGTTTCGGCAGACAGGGCGGCGCCTGACCGGCGCACACCGCGGGCAGCTCGGGCAGGGCGAGCAGCCACTCGCCGGTGCTCAGGTCGGGACCGCTCTGCAGCCCGCGCCCGGTGGCCCGCGTGATGTAGTCGTAGCGCAGGCCGTAGGTGAGGGTGAGGTTCGGCTTCAGCGCCCACTGGTCCTGGAAGTAGGCCGACAGGGTGGAGGTCTTGAAGTCGATGAACCCGTGGTCGGGCACGAACCCCTGGATCCGGCTGGGGATCCCCAGCAGGGCGGAGGCCAGGGCGTCGCCGGTGCTGGAGGGATTCTGCGGGTCGCGCGTCTGCTCCGGGCTGAAGTTGAACTGGCCGAACTGGTTCTCCTGCAAGCGGCCGATCTGGAGCATCTGGAAGCCGACCTTGAAGTTGTGCTTGCCACGCAGCCAGGTCAGGTCGGCCGCGGCGTTCCAGTTCGGGTTCTCGCGGGGCCGCGGGCCCTGCACGCCCAGGTTGGGAAGGTTCCAGGGAGCCAGGTTCGTGCCGCCGCCCTGGATGATGTAGCCCGCGAAGCGGTCCAGCTCGGGCAGGCCCAGGCCCTGCTGGGGCCCGATGCCCAGCTCGTGCTCGAGGGGGGCGTCCGCGGTCACCTGGTTCGTATAACCGCCCCGGACCTCCAGCATGACGGTCGGCGAGAAGGTGTGGAACCACCCGCCTCCGAAGTTGCGGTTGACCGCGCTCGGCGCGTTGGATCCGCGGTCACCCACCGGCTGGAAGTTGTCGATGTGCCGCTCCGTCCAGCGGAAGAACATGTTGTCGCTGTTGCCGAAATGGTGGTCGACCCTCACCTGGAACGAATGCGCGTTGCTCTCGCGGTCGCGCTGCGTGAAGAAGTTGTCCGCGATCGCACCGGACCGGTTCGGCTGGACCATGTAGGCCTTCAGGAACGCCTGCATCGTGGGCGAGATGAGCTCCGCGGGAATGACGTTGCCGGGGAACGGATCGCGCACCAGCCTCCCGTTCACGATGCGCGTGCTGAACGGGTTGTAGATCGTGCGGCCGTGGAACGTCTGTGAGAAGTCCCCGTCCAGCTCCCTCCCGCTGGGCACCGTGTGGCGCGTGTCGGCGACGTCGCGATAGTGCCAGCCGTCGTAGGAGGCGAAGAAGAAGGTTTTGTCCTTGAAGATCGGCCCCCCGAGGTTCGCGCCGAACTGCCCCTGGCTGAAGACGGGATGCTCGTCCCGGAAGACGTCGCGGAACGGGTTCCGGGCGGCGAACTTCTGGTCGCGGAGGAAGCCGAAGACGGACCCGCCGAAGCGGTTCGTTCCCGACTTCGAGGTCATGTTCACGACCCCGCCGATGACGCCGCCGAACTCCGCCTTGTCGCTCTGCGACTGCACCTTGAACTCCTGCAGCGCGTCGATGTCCGGCAGCGCCACGTACGTGCCGGCGCGCACGCTGGTGTTCACGATGCCGTCCATGTAGTAGATCTTGGAGCGGTTCTGCTGCCCCATGATCGAGGCGTTGACGATCGACGAGCCGGGGAGGCCCGAGTTCCCCTCCGTGCCGAAGCCGAGCTCTCCCCCACCGTTCGCTCCGGGACCCTGGGCCGTGGAGACGGGGTTGACGCCCGGGCTGAGCAGGAGCAGCTGCGTGAAGTTCCGCCCCTGCAGCGGCAGGTCGCGGATCACCTTTTCCTCGACCACGTTGCCCAGCTCGGCCGAGCCGGTCTGCAGCAGCTCCGACTGGCCCGTGACGAGCGTGGTCTCGGTGAGCGCGCCCACCTCGAGGCCGATGTTTCGCATCACGGTCTCGCTGACGCCCACGACGAAGGGGGCCGCCTCCGCCTTGTTGAAACCGGTCAGCTCAACCGTGAGCACGTAGGTCCCCGGCCGGACGTTGACGAAGCTGAAGTAGCCGGAGCTGTTCGTCTGGCGCACGTTCTGGACGTTGGTCGCCTCGTTGACGAGGGTGACCGTCGCCCCCGGGACCACCGCTCCCGTGGAATCCGTGACGGTGCCGCTGACGCCGCCCATCGAGGTCTGCGCGAGGGCCAGACCGGGCGCCGTCAGCGTCGCGAGAAGAAGCAGGCTTGCCGCTTTGCCCAGATTCATCCGATTACTCCTCTGATTCAGTTCAGCGTCTCCATCGAACCACGTCGTGTAAGCGCTTTCACGCCAGCAACTCCGAGGGGCGCGGCCAGCCGGTCACCCGTGTCGACCCACAACCTCGTGTAAGCGCTTACCTCGAAATTGGTATTACCAGTGGCAAGACTTTAGGTCAAGATATCCGTTTGTCAAGGACTTTCGTACGGGGAAAATCGAGGCGTGCCGTCCGCCCCTGACCTGCCCACCATATTGCGATCGGGCCAAGCGGTGTTGACACGCCCGCAGCGGCGAGGGTAGGTTTCGTGTCATTCCACACGGCGTTGGCCATCTCTAATGGTATGACCACTATCTTGCAAACCCTGTCCTCTCGGACCGCATGATGCGAGCCCGCGCACGGCGACCGAGATCGCCCACCCGGCTGGGGGACGTGGCACGCCTGGCCGGCGTCTCGTCTGCGACCGTCTCGCGCGTCCTGAACGGCTCGGGCACGGTATCCGAGGCGCACCGGCACAAGGTCCTTCGCGCGGTCGAAACGCTCGACTACCATCCCAACGCCGGCGCCCGGACGCTCGCTTCGGGCCGCAGCACGCAGATCGGCCTGCTCGTCTCCGACATCTGCAACCCGTTCTTCGCCGAGCTGGCGAAGAGCATCGAGCGCGCGGCCTTGCAGAGCGGCTTCGAGGTCATGCTGTCGGAGACGGACTACGACTCGGAGCGGCTCAACAAGGCCCTGCGGCGCTTCCTGGAGCGGAGCGTGGCGGGCGTGATGGTCATGGCCAGCGAGCTGGAGCTGGACCTCGTCGACCGGCTGGCGCGCCGCGGCGTGCCCCTGGTGCTCCTCGACCTCGAGTCGCGGTGGCCTCGGACGAGTACCGTCCGGGTGGATTACGCCAGGGGGATCGACGAAGCGGTCCGGCACCTCGCCGCGCTGGGCCACCGGCGGCTGGCGTTCATCGGCGGTCCCCGCGGCATCGCCTCCGCGGCCACGCGCGTCGACGCCTTCACGCGCGCCGTCGAGCGCCACATCGGGGCGAGTCACGTCGCGCGCAGCCACGAGGCCGACTTCCAGCTCGAGGGCGGCTTCAAGGCGGCGGTCGACATCCTGGCGGGCCGGCCCCGCCCCACCGCGGTGCTGGCCGCCAACGACTGGATGGCCATGGGCATTCTCAAGGCCTGCCGCACGCAGGGGCTGCGGGTCCCTCGCGACATCTCGATCGTGGGATTCGACGACATCGCGTTCGCCAAACTGACCGATCCACCGCTCTCCACCGTGTGCCTCCCTCGGGACGAGCTGGGGCGCCGGGCGGTGGAGGCGCTGATGCTGAGCCTGCAGGCGCACTCCGACCATCCGCCGGAGGTCCAGGTCCCGACGCACTTCGTGCCCCGCGGCACGACGGGTCCCGCTCTCGGCGCCGGCGTACGATCGGCCGCGCTCACCGCCGTCTGAGGGAGGAAAAGAGATGCCGCCACTGACCCGCCGCGACCTGCTCCGCCTCGCGGCGG
Organism: Vicinamibacteria bacterium; assembly: GCA_035544515.1. GTDB lineage: Bacteria > Acidobacteriota > Vicinamibacteria > Fen-336 > Fen-336 > DATKEG01. Next base: position 12,741 of record DATKEG010000131.1, read on the forward strand.
CGTCCCCGGTGCTCGCGCTGCGGCCGCGCGCGGGGCACTCCGCGGCGACCGGGGTCCTGGACCTGCCGTCGTTCGCGAGGGCTCCGGGCCGCGTGGTGGCGGATCCCGGCGGCGCGGCGGTCCGCCTCGACCGCGACTGGGAGGGCGCGCTCTGCCGCTCGCGCATCGTCAACGAAGGCTCGACCCCCGCGCGCGTGCGCGAGGTCGTCCTCTTCGACGTGCCGCACGGCCTGCCCGCGCAGACCGGCCTCTACGGCGAAGGCTTCCAGATGCTGAGCCAGACCGGGGGGACGCTGGGCGCGCCCGCCGACCTCGGCAACTACACGGACGCGAGGCACTACAAGATGCCGCAGCCGGAGGGTGCGCGCGTGGTCCACGGCCTCCTGACCCTGAGCCCGCCCACGGCCGATGCCTCGATGATCGCGTTCACGTCCTGCCGGCGGTTCGACGGCCTGTTTCGGCTGCGGCCTTCGTCGCTCGAGGTGGTCGTGGACACGGAGGGCCTCGCGCTCGGGCCCGGCGAGGCCTGGGACCTCGAGGAGCTGACGTTCCGCGCGGGCGCCGCCCGCGAGGCGCTGCTCGAGGCGCTCGCGGAGCGGCTGGCGCGGAACCATCCCCCGCTGCCCTTCCCCGCGCCGCCCTCCGGCTGGTGTTCCTGGTACTGCTTCGGCCCCGGCGTCACCGCAAAGCAGGTGCTCGCGAACCTCGACGTGATCGCGGCGAAGGTGCCCGGCCTGAAGTACATCCAGATCGACGACGGCTACCAGCCGGCCATGGGCGACTGGCTCGACACGGGCCCCGCCTTCGGCGGCGACGTGCGGGGCGTGCTCGCCGCGATCCGCGCGCGCGGCTTCGAGCCGGCGATCTGGGTGGCGCCGTTCATCGCGGAAGCGGGCTCGCAGCTCTTCCGGCGACACCCGGGCTGGTTCGTGAAGGACGCGGAGGGCGCGCCCCTGCGCTCCGACCGCGTGACCTTCGGCGGCTGGCGGCGCGGACCCTGGTACGCGCTCGACGGCACGCACCCCGAGGCGCAGGCGCACCTCGAGACGGTCTTCCGCACCATGCGCACGGAGTGGGGCGTGACCTACTTCAAGCTCGACGCGAACTTCTGGGGCGCGATCCATGGCGGGCGCTTCCACGACCCCCGCGCCACGCGCATCGAAGCCTATCGCCGCGGGATGCAGGCCGTGCTCCGGGGATCGGGTGAGGCCTTCGTGCTCGGCTGCAACCATCCGATCTGGGGCTCGCTCGGCCTCGTCCACGGCTCGCGCAGCTCGAACGACATCAAGCGCGACTGGAGCCGCTTCACCACCATCGCCCGCCAGAACCTCGGCCGCAACTGGCAGAACGGCCGGCTATGGTGGAACGACCCGGACGCCGTGGTCCTCACCGGCGACCTGAGCGAGGAGGAGTTCCGCTTCCACGCCACCTCGATCTACGCGAGCGGCGGCATGATCCTCTCCGGCGACGACCTCACGACGATCAGCCCCGAGCGCCTGGAGATGCTGCGCAAGCTCCAGCCCCCGACGGGGCGGGCCGCGCGGTTCGCGGACGAGTCGTTCCGCGTGGGCGTGATGGACCTGCCGGGCCGGCGCGCGGTGTGCCTGCTCAACTGGGACGACGCGCCGCGGACGCTCTCGTTCCCCCTCTCCGGGCCCCACCGCGTCCGCGAGCTGTGGACCGGCGAGGACCGGGGGCGACACGAGACGGGCTCCGTCTCGATGGACCTGCCGCCGCGGTCCGGCCGCGTGCTCCTGTGCACGCCCGCCTTCGACGTGGCGGCGTTCGACCGCGACCGGGTGTTGACCGCGGCCGAACGCTACCTCGCCGAGGCGCCGACCACGATCACCGCGTCCCCCAGCCCGCGCAGCGCGGGCTCCCTCCACGAGTTCCACTCCGAAGCGGACTACTGGTGGCCCGATCCGGCGAACCCGAGCGGCCCCTACGTCCAGCGCGACGGGATGACCAACCCCGACAACTTCGTCCTCCACCGCCGCCACATGGTGCGGCTCAGCGTGCAGGTGCCGGCCCTGGCCGCGGCCTGGACGCTCACGAGGGACGCGCGGTACGCGACCCACGCCGCCAGGCATCTGCGCGCCTGGTTCGTGGACGAGGCCACGCGCATGGAGCCTCACCTGAAGTACGCGCAATCGATCCACGGGCGGGTGACCGGGCGCGGCATCGGGATCATCGACACCATCCACCTGGTCGAGGTCGCGCGCGCGGCCGAGGTCCTGGAGGACTCCGGCGCGCTCACCGCGGGCGACCGCGAGGCCATCCGGCGCTGGTTCGCGGACTACCTCGTCTTCATGACCACCCACCCGTACGGGATCGCGGAACGCGACACGACCAACAACCACGCCACGTGCTGGGTGATGCAGGTGGCGGCGTTCGCGCGCCTCACCGGCGACGAGGAGAAGACCGCCTTTTGCCGCCGGCGGTTCAAGGACGTGCTGGTCGGCGAGCACATGGCGGCCGATGGAAGCTTTCCGCGTGAGATGGGGCGCACCAAGCCGTACGGCTATGCGCTCTTCAACCTCGAGGCGCTGGCCACGGTGGCGCAGATCCTCTCGACGCCGCGCGAAGACCTGTGGCGGTTCGAGGCGCCGGACGGCCGCGGCCTGCGAAGGGCCGTGGCGTTCTTGTTCCCCTACATCCGCGACAAGAAGGCCTGGCCGCTGCCGCCCGACGTGATGTACCACGACGAGTGGCCGATGCGGCAGGCGAGCCTGCTCTTCGCGGGCCTGGCACTCGACGCGCCGGAGTACGTCGCGCTCTGGAAGACGCTGCCGGCCGACTCGGAGGTCGAGGAGGTCGTGCGGAACTTCTTCGTGCGCCAGCCGGTCCTGTGGGTGGAGCGATGAAGAGCGTGCTGGCGGCGGCCGTTCTCGGGCTCGGGTCTCTTGCCTCCACGGAAGCGCAGGGGCCGGCGCGGCCGCGCGCGGAGTGGGGCGCGACCGCGGTCACGGTCACGCGCGCGGACGGCCGCTGGGCCCTGGGTGGCCAAACCAACCGGGTCACCCTCGACGAAACGACCCTCGCGCTCGACGTGCAGGCCGGCCCCGCTGGCTGGGCCTTCCTGCCCTCGGCCCCGGGCGACCTGCGCGTGCGCTCGGCGGGCGAGGAGTTCCCGCTGCGCCTGGCGGACGCGCCCGCGATCCGGATCGAGCCCTACGACGCCGCCTTCAAGACGGGCCTGAAGCTGACGCTGGGCGGTTTCCGCCACCCGAAGGGGGCGGAGCTGGACCTCACCCTGTACCTGACGGTCGCCCTGGAGGGCGAGGACGAAGAGCTGGTCTTCGACGTGGCGGCCAAGGAAGGCGAGGCGGTGGTGCGGCAGCTCGACTGGCCCCCCGCGCTCGACCCCCGCGACGTCGAGCACACCGTCCTCCCGCACTACCGCGGGACGCTGCTGCCGCGCGACTGGCCCAAGGCGTACCACCCGATCCGGCCCGCGGGCACGTACGAAGCGCGCGACACGAGCGAGATCCAGAGCAACGTGATCGAGTGCTGGTCGATGTCCTGGTGGGGGTTCCAGAAAGGTCCCGCCGCCGCCATGGTGATCGTGGAGACGCCGGACGACGCCGCCTACCGGTTCTCGCACCCGGCCGGCGGGCCCACGCTCATCGGCTCGCGCTGGCGGCCCAGCCTCGGCCGCCTGCGCCACCCGCGCGCCGCGCGGATGGTCTTCCTTCCCCGCGGCAACTACGTCGACATGGCGAAGCGTTACCGGCGCCACGCGGTGGAGAGCGGCCTGTTCGTCTCGCTCCACGAGAAGATGGCGGGGACGCCGGCCGTCAGGGGTCTCATCGGTACGCCCCTGCACCGCCTCGGCATCCTCAGGAACCTGAGCCCGGACAGCTCCCGCTACGACGCGAACGCGCCGGAGAAGAACTACAGCCTGAAGACGTTCGACGAGCGCGCGCGCCAGCTGCGGGAGCTGAAGGCAAGCGGCCTCGAGCGCTTCCACGTCGTCCTCACCGGCTTCCCCTACCTCGGCTACGACCGCCAGCACCCCGACCAGTTCCCGCCGCCGCCGCAGGCCGGCGGGTGGGCGGGCATGAAGCGGCTGGCGGAGGCCGCGGCGGAGCTGGGCTACGTCTTCACCCTGCACGACCAGTACCGCGACTACTACCGGGACGCGCCCTCCTACGACCCGCAGTTCGCCATCCACGAAGAAGACGCGGCCAGCCCGCCCCAAGCCTTCCCCGGCACGCGCTTCGGCACCTGGAAGGAGGGCCGCATCCCCTGGATGCGCCACTGGGACGGCGGCCACCAGACCTTCCTCAACTCGCGCTTCATGCTCGGGCACCTCCAGAAGAACTACCGCCTGCTGCGGCGGCGCGGGATCGAGCCCGACGGGATCTACCTCGACGTGTTCGGCTACGTGCCTCCGGACGAGGACTGGAACGAGGAGCATCCGACCACGCGCGGCGACAACCTGCGCGACCGCGCGGCCTGCTACCGCTGGACGCGCCACAACCTGGGGATCGTCGGCACCGAGGCCGCGGTGGACTGGACGATCCCCTACGTGGACATCTCCTCGCCCTTGGGCCCCGCGCGGGCGGGGATCCCCGTGCCGCTGTTCAACCTCGTCTACCACGACGCCGTGATCACGCCCTATCGGACGGGCGACCTGCACGCCTTCGTGAACGGCGGCCTGCCCCAGATCGGCAACCTGGAGGAGGACATGGCGAAGAACCTTCCCTGGATCCGTTCGCTGGCCGCGCTGCACGAACGCGTGGCCCTGCTGGAGATGACGAACCACGAGTTCCTGGACGCGGGGCGCCGGAAGGAACGCACAACTTTCGCCGACGGGACAGCGGTGACCGTAGACTGGGACGCCGCCACCTTCACGGTGAGCCCGTGAGGGCCGCGCCGGCGGGCGCGCTCCTGGCGGCGCTTTGCTGCGCCGCCTCGGCCGCCTACGCCGCGGAGACGGTGCGGGTCGACAGCCCGAGCGGCTCCGTGCGGTTCGAGGTGGCGCGCGCGGGCGGCCGGCTCGTGCACACGACGACGCTCGGCGGGGCGCCGGTCGTGGACCGCTCCTTGCTCGGCCTGGAGGTGGACGGCGTCGATCTCGGCCACGGCGTGGTGCTCGGCGCGGTCGAGCGCTACCGCACGGACCAGACGTATCCCTGGCGCGGCGTCCACGCCACCGCGGTGGACCGCAGCCGGGGCGCCCGGATCGGCGTCCGGCACGTCGGGAGTGGCACGTCCTATACCGTCGACGTCCGCGCGTACGACGACGCCGTGGCCTTCCGCTTCATCGTGCCCGGCGCGGCCGGGCAGCGCCGCGTGCCCGACGCCGCGACCGGCTTCGTCCTTCCGGCCGGCAGCGTCGTCTGGTACCACGGCCTCAACGCCGGCCACTACGAGGACCTCTACGCCCGCAAGCCGGTCGAGGAGGTGCCGAGCGGCGACTGGGGCGCGCCGCCGGTGACGTTCCGTCTGCCCGGGGGGCGGGGCTACGCCTCCATCACCGAGGCCGCGCTCCAGGGCTACGCCGGCATGGCCCTGCAGGCGGACGGGGCCCGCGGGTTCCGGGTGCGCCTGGCCCACGACGCGCCCGCCAGCTACCCGTTCCGCCTGCGCTACGGACACGCCGAGGAGAAGCGGCTGGCCGTGCCCGCCGCCGTCGAGGGGACGATCACGACGCCGTGGCGCGTGGTGATGATCGGGCGCGACCTCGACACGCTGGTCAACAGCGACGTCGTGCACAACCTGGCGCCGCCGCCGGACCCGGCGCTCTTCCCGCAGGGGCTCGGGACGGACTGGCTCCGGCCCGGCCGGGCCGTCTGGCGCTACCTCGACGGCGGCGAGAGCACGGTGGCCGGCATCAAGGACTTCACCCGCATGGCCGCCCTTCTGGGCTTCGAGCACCACGTCGTCGAGGGCCAGTGGCAGCGCTGGACGGAGGCCGAGCTGCGCGACGTGATCGACGACGCCAAGGCGAAGAAGGTCGGCATCTGGCTCTGGCGCCACAGCCGCACGCTGCACGACCCGGAGGAGCGCCGGACGTTCTTCAAGATGGCGCAGGAGGTGGGTGCCGCCGGGGTAAAGGTCGACTTCCTGGACCACGAGGCCAAGGAGGTGATCGACCACTATCAGGCCATCCTCCGCGACGCGGCCGAGCACCGGCTGATGGTCAACTTCCACGGCGCGAACAAGCCCACGGGCGAAGCGCGCACGTGGCCCAACGAGATGACGCGCGAAGCGGTCCGCGGCCTGGAGTACGGCCGCACGGAAGCCTGGGCCGCGCACAACGCGACCGTGCCCTTCACGCGCATGCTGGCCGGCCACGCCGACTACACGCCGCTCGTCTTCGGGGAGCGGCGCAAGGAGACGAGCTGGGCGCACCAGATCGCCATGGCCGCCGTGCTCACCTCCCCGGTGCTGGTCTACGGCGCCAACCCCGCCAGCATCCTCGCGAACCCCGCGCGCGAGCTGATCGCGGACATCCCGAGCGTCTGGGACCAGACGGTCGTGCTGCCGCCGAGCGCGATCGGCGAGGTGGCCGCCTTCGCGCGCCGCAGCGGGGAGAGATGGTTCGTCGCGGTCGTGAACGGGCCCGAGGCGCGGACGCTGCGCCTGGACCTGTCGTTCCTGGGTGGCGGCGCCTACCAGTCGCTCGTCGTGCGCGACGATCCGGCGGAAGCGGCGGCCGTGAGGGTCGAGAAGGGCGCCGTCCGCCGCGGCGACGTGCTCACCGTCGACCTGCGGAAGGGCGGCGGCTTCGTCGCCCGACTGCAGCCCTAGTTCAGAGCCGCGCGAACGGTCCCGCCAGGAGCTGGCAGAGCAGGGCGCCGACCAGCGTCATCGACAGCCCCCAGACCATCAGGCGGCGGAACAGGGCCTGCGCCTCCTCCACCGCCACGGCGGCCACGCACAGGGCGCCCAGCGTGGAGAGGGGCGAGACGTCCACCAGGGAGGCGCCGACGTCGATGCTCAGCGCGATGGCCAGGGGATCGCCTCCGCCCAGCTCGCGCACGAGCCCGGGCACGGTGGGCAGGAACGTGGGCAGGACCACGCCGGAGGTGCTGCTGTAGGTGGAGATGAGCCCGGTCACGAACGCGATCGTCCCGTTGATGGTGCCGGGCGAGGCCAGCCGGGCCAGGAGCGAGGTGAACAGGGCCAGGCCGCCGGTCTTCTCGAGGACGCCGACCAGCGCCGACATCCCGGTGACCATGAGGATCGCTCCCCAGGGCATGCGGCGGATGGCCTGGCCTTCGTCCGCCGCGCCGGAGACGATCAGCAGCGCGGCGGCGGCGAAGGCGGTGAGCCCGAGCGGCAGCCCCCACAACACGCCGGCGATCCAGAAGGTGATCACGGCCATGGTGAGCCCGTGCGGCCGGGAAAAGCCGGGCGGCTCCGGCGCCATGTCGCCGGGCGCGCGTCCCGCCAGCCGCGCGCCGCCCAGCAACACGTACGCCACGACGCCCACCAGGACGTGCGCCGCGAAGTTCGCGGCCCAGACCTTGAACGCGTGGCCGCCCAGGCCCGCCTCGGCCATCTTCGTGTTGGCGATCACGCCCACGGCGCTGATGGGTGACAGGTTGCCGGCGTTGGCGCCGTTGGTGACGGCGAGCGCGGTCAGGAAGGCCGGAATCCCCGCCCGCCCGCCCACCGCCATCGCCACGGGCGCGAGCAGCGCCACGGTCGCGATCGCGCCCGGCCCGACCGTGGAGACGGCGCAGGCGATGGCGAACAGGACGAGGGGCACGACGCGGGCGTCCCCGCGGGCCAGGCGCAGCGCGCGCGCCGCCAGCCGTTCCAGCGTGCCGTTGGCCTCGGCCAGCGCGAAGAGGAGCGTGACCCCGGCCAGCGTCACGAACAGCGAGGCCGGGAAGGCTCGCACCACCAGGTCGTGCCCTCCGCCGCCGGCGAGGCCGGCGATCCAGGCCAGCGCGAACGCGACCAGACCCACGTTCACGCGTGACGTGCAGCTGAGCACGACCGCGGCCAGGAGCGCCGCGAGCGACAGCACGGCGGGAGTCAGCGCGGCCTCACGGCGCGAATCCTACGTGACATTCGGCCGGGCCGCCGGCGATCAGCTATCCTAGGCGGGTCGTCCCGCTGCGCCCGTTCGCGCGCCCTTCCGAGGAGTAGACATGAGAATCGCGGTCGTCTTTTCCATTGCCGCCGCCCTGCTCGCCGGACCTGCGCCCGCCGCGCCGCCCGTGACGCTCACGCCCGCGGAGAAGGCGGCGGCGGCGCAGATCACGCCGGAGCTGCTGCGCTCGCACGTGCGCTTCCTCGCGGACGACCTGCTGGAGGGCCGCGGGCCGGCCACGCGCGGCGACCGGCTGGCCCAGCTCTACATCGCGGCGCAGCTCGAGGGGCTCGGGCTCCTTCCCGGCGCCCCCGACGGCAGCTGGTATCAGCCCTTCGACCTCGTGGGCATGACCAGCCGCAGCCCGGAGACGCTGACCGCGCGCAAGGGCGGCCAGACCGTGGACCTGAAGTACCACCAGGACTTCATCGCCTTCTCGGGCGTGCACGAGCCGCGGGCTACGCTCGCGGACGCGGAGGTCGTCTTCGTCGGCTACGGCATCGTGGCGCCGGAGTACGGGTGGGACGACTACAAGGGCATGGACCTCGAGGGCAAGGTCCTGCTCATGATGAACAACGATCCCGAGGACGACCCGAACCTCTTCGCGGGCCAGACGCGTCTGTACTACGGCCGCTGGGACTACAAGTACGATCAGGCCGCGAAGACCGGCGCCGCCGGGGCCATCATCATCCATACGGTGCCGTCGGCGGGGTACGGCTGGCAGGTCATCCAGACCTCCTGGACCGGCGAGCAGTTCGCGCTGCCCCACGCGGGCGGCCCGCAGCTCCAGGTGAAGGCCTGGGTGACCGAGGACTCGGCGCGGCGCCTGGCCACGCTCGGCGGGCAGGACCTCGACCGCCTGCGCGCGGCCGCGCAGAAGAAGGACTTCCGGCCGGTGCCGCTGGGCGCCACCGTCAGCCTGGACCTGCAGAACGAGGTGAGCAAGAAACAGACGGCCAACGTGATCGGCCGGCTGCCCGGCCGCGACCCGGAGCTCGCCCGGGAGGCCGTCATCTACACGGCCCACCACGACCATCTCGGCCTCCGCACCGATGCCAGGCCCGGCGAGGACGCGATCTACAACGGCGCGCTCGACAACGCCTCCGGCGTCGCCTCGTTCCTGGCCATCGCCGGGGCGCTGGCCTCCATGCCGGAGGCCCCGCGGCGGAGCGTGATCTTCGCCGCCGTGGCCGCGGAGGAGCAGGGCCTGCTCGGCGCGAAGTACCTGGCCGCGCACCCGCCCGTGCCCGCCGGACGGCTCGCCGCCAACATCAACATGGACGGCATGAACATCATCGGGCGCACGCTGGACCTGACCATGATCGGTCTCGGCAAGTCCGACCTCGACCACTGGATCCACGGCATCGCCACCCTCCAGGGCAGGAAGGTCGTGCCCGACCAGTTCCCGGACAAGGGCTTCTTCTACCGCTCGGACCAGTTCGCGCTGGCGCAGATCGGCGTGCCCGCCGCGTATTTCGACGCGGGCACCGACGTCCGCGGCCAGCCCCCCGGCTGGGGCAAGGCGCAGCAGGAGGAATGGGAGGCGAAGCACTACCACCAGCCCTCGGACGAGCTGCGCCCGCAGTGGAACTTCGAGGGCGCGGTGGAGGACGCGCAGCTCTACCTGTACCTGGGCCTCAAGGTCGCCAACGAGACGGCCCTGCCGGCCTGGAAGCCGGGTGACGAGTTCGAAGCGGCGCGAAAGAAGGCGATCGCGGACCTACGGTAGCGGTCATGCGCCCGGTGCTCGTCGCGGGCGTGCTCGCGTGCGCCACCTCCCTCGGTGGCGCATCGGCGGCGCCCCCGCTTCCGGCGCACCTGCGCGTGAACCTGGCCGGCTACCTGACGGGTGACCGCAAGGTCGCGATCCTGTTCGCGGAGCGGTCCATCGAGGGCTGGTTCACGGTCAGGACCGAGGGGGCGGCGAAGCCGGAGCTGCGCGCGCGCATCCCGGCGGTCGGCGCCGGCAGGTGGGGACTCTTCCCGCACCACTACGCGCTCGACGTGTCCGCCGTGCGCGAGCCCGGGTCGTACGTCCTCGAGGCGGGGGGCGCGTCCGCGCGGTTCGCGGTCGGTCACGACGTGCGGCGAGAGTGGCCCGGTTACTTCCTCGAATACCTGCGCCAGCAGCGCTGCGGCTACAACCCGTTCCTCGACACCGTCTGCCACCCCTTCGACGGCCGCAGCGCGTACGGGCCACGGCCGGCCGGCACCTACGTGGACGCGCGCGGCGGCTGGCACGACGCCGGGGACCAGCTCAAGTACCTGATCACGTCGAGCAACGCCACGGCCCAGCTCCTTCTCGCCTGGCAGCTCCGGCCCTCCGCGTTCGAGGATCGCGTGGACGCCCTGGGCCGCCTCGCGCCCAACGGCGATCCCGATGTCCTCGACGAGGCGCGCTGGGGCCTGGAATGGATGCTCCGCCTGCATCCCGCGCCCGGCGAGCTCTACCACCAGGTGGCCGACGACCGCGACCACATCGGCTGGAAGCTGCCGCAGGAGGAGCAGTCCGACTACGGTTGGGGAAAGGGCGGCTACCGGGTCGTGTACGCGGCGGACGGACGGCCGCAGGGCCTCGGCCGCTTCCAGAGCGCGGCCACCGGAGTGGCCAACCTCGCCGGCCGCTACGCCGCGGCCATGGCCCTCGCGCACCAGGTCTGGAAGGGGCACCCGCGGCACGGCGCGTTCGCCCTTCGCTGCCTGCAGGCGGGGCGAGACGTGTACGAGCTGGGCCGCCGGGGCGAGGGGTTCCAGCAGGGCAACTCCTTCGGCGCGCCCTACCGCTACAACGAGGACACCTGGGCCGACGACATGGAATGGGGCGCGGCGGAGCTGTTCAAGGCCACCGGCGAGCGGCGCTATCTCGACGAAGCGGTACGCTACGCCCGTCTGATCGGCGCCACGTCCATGGTGGGCCGGGACACGGCCGAGCACTACCAGTTCTACCCCTTCATGAACGCGGGCCACTTCGCGCTCCACCCCCACGTGGACGATGCGCTCAGGCAGGAGCTGGCCGGGTTCTATGGCGAGAACCTCGCGGCCGCGGAGCGGCGCGCCGCCGGCAGTCCCTACTCGGTGGGCGTCCCCTTCCTCTGGTGCTCGAACAACCTCGCCGTCGCCCTGGCCACGCAGGCGCTCATGTACGAGCGGATGACCGGCGACGCGCGCTTCCGGCCTCTCGCAGAGGCGCAACGGGACTGGCTCCTCGGGCGGAATCCCTGGGGCACCTCGATGTTCAGCCTGGTGCCCGAGGGCGCCGAGTCGCCCGTGAACGTCCACCTCAGCGTCACGCACCTCAGCGGCCGCGGCGTGCGCGGCGGCCTGGTGGACGGCCCCGTCCATGCGCGGATCTTCGAGAGCCTCAAGGGCGTGACCATCACCGAGCCGGACGCGTTCGCGGAGTTCCAGGGGGAGGCCGTCTACCACGACGACCTCATGGACTACTCGACCAACGAGCCCACCATGGACGGCACGGCCTCGGCCACGTTGCTCTTCGCGCTGCTCGGCGAGTAGCGGCGCCGCTCGCATGCGCGCTCTCTGGCTGCAAGACGGCATGCTCCGCGTCGCCGACGACGTCCCGGCGCCCGCGCCGTCCGCGGGCGAGGCGCTCGTCCGCGTGCGTTTGGCCGGCGTGTGCCACACCGACCTGGAGCTGGTGAAAGGCTACGCGGGCTTCACCGGCGTGCCGGGCCACGAGTTCGTGGGGGAAGTGGTCGCGGCGCCGGGCGCCGACACCTGGGTCGGCCGGCGCGTGGTCGGCGAGATCAACGTGGCCTGCGGGGCGTGCCGGGAATGCGCGGCCGGCCGCCGGCCACACTGCGAGACGAGGACCGTGCTGGGCATTCGCGGCCGCCACGGCGCCTTCGCCGAGTACCTGACCTTGCCCCTGGCGAACCTGCACGAGGTGCCGAAAGGCGTCGCGGACGAGGTCGCCGTCTTCACCGAGCCCGTCGCGGCCGCGCTCGAGGTGCAGGAGCAGGTGCGCATCGGGCCGGACGAGAAGGTCGTGGTCGTCGGCGCCGGCAGGCTCGGCCAGCTCCTGGCCCGGACGCTCGCGCTCACCGGCTGCGCGCTGCGCGTCGGTGGCCGACATCCGGACAAGCTGGCGTTGCTCGCGCGCCGGGGCATCGCGGCCGGGCCGGTCGAGGCGTTGCCGGAGCGGTGGGCGGACGTCGCCGTCGAATGCACCGGGAATCCGGCGGGGCTCGAGCGGGCGCGGCGGAGTGTGCGCCCGCGCGGAACCATCGTGCTCAAGAGCACCTATCACGGCCGGCCGCAGGTCGACCTGTCCGCGATCGTAGTGGACGAGATCACGCTCGTGGGGTCACGTTGCGGGCCGTTCGCGAAGGCGGTGGCCCTGTTGGCCAGCGGCCGCCTCGACGTTTCGGATCTCGTGACCGCGGTCTACCCGCTCCATGAGGCCGCGGACGCCTTCGCGGCCGCGAGCCGGCCGGGCATGCTCAAGGTGCTCGTTCGGATCGGAGGCTGACGTGTCCTCGCGCCGCCACGGGACGTGTCTGCCGCCGATGACAGCCAGGCCCGTAAACCACGCTCCGCCAGGGCATGCCCCCCGGCGCGGGTCTTGCTGAGTCCCGGTCGCGGGAGGACCTTGCCCATGACGAAGAGGTGGATCCGGCGGTCCGGCGTGGCCGTCACCCTGGCCCTCCCGGCGCTGCTGGCCCAGGCCCAGTCTCCCGAGCCGCCCCGCGACGTCCCCACGTTCGGTGTCTCCACCGAGCTCGTATACGTCCGCTTCCACGTGGAGAAGAAGGGCCGCTACCTCGACGGTCTGCGTCCGGACCAGGTCCGTGTCTTCGAGGACGGCCGGCCGCAACGGATCGCCCTGTTGGAGACGCCCTCGACGCGCGAGCGGACGATCCCGCCGCAGGTCACGCTCGCGCTCGACGTCAGCAGCAGCGTGATGGACGCCGGGCTGCTCGACGAGGCGCTCCTGAAGGAGGCCTTCTTTGCCGGCCTGAGCGAGCAGACGAGCGTCGGCCTTTGCGCCTTCGGCGGCCAGCTGCGGTGCCTGACCCCCCCGACACGGAGCGTAGAGGAGCTGATGGACGGCTTCCAGCGGGCGGTAGCCTTCAGCCATGAGATGCGCCGCGAGGGCACGCGCCTGTACGCTTCGGCGGCCGAGATCTTCGGGATGAAGCCCGAAGGCGAAAGAGCGCAGCGCGCGGTGGTGATCTTCTCGGACGGCCTCGACAACCGCGGCGGCAAGGTGACGGAGGCCATCCAGGCCGCGGCCGAGGCCGACGTCGCCGTCTATGCCGTCAAGCTGAGCCAGGCCTTCCAGGACACCGCGCCGGCCCGCGCCCGCGGCGGCTTCGGGGGTTCTCCGAACCGCGCGATCTACGACTACAAGAAGTTCGACCTCGACCGCCTGGCCGAGGAGACGGGCGGCCGCGCCTACGAGCCGGGAACCCTCGACCGCAACGCCCTCGGCGAGATCCTCCGCAGCATCGCCACCGAGGTCACGATGGAGAACGTGCTGGGTTACGAGCCGGAGGGCCCGGCCACCGGCCGCAAGCGGAAGATCAAGGTCGAGCTGGTGGACAAGACGATGGGGAAGATCAGGGACGGCGAGCGCACGCTCGTGCGCTGAGCGCGGACAGACGCCCTGACCAGCGCCCCGGCGCCACCTGGGCCAGAATGGGCCTCGTGAGAGCGCTGGTGAAGAGCCGCGGCGAGCCCGGCCTCTGGCTGGAGGACGTGCCCGAGCCGGAGGTCGGCATCAACGACGTCAAGGTCCGCATCCACCGCACGGGCATCTGCGGCACCGACCTGCACATCTACAAGTGGAACGCCTGGGCCGAGAAGACGATCCCGGTCCCCATGGTCGTGGGCCACGAGTTCGTGGGCGAGATCGTGGAGACGGGCGCCAACGTGGTGGACTTCCACCGAGGACAGGTCGTCAGCGGCGAGGGGCACGTGGTCTGCGGCCGCTGCCGCAACTGCCTGGCCGGACGGCGGCACCTCTGCGCCGACACCAGGGGCGTGGGCGTCAGCCGGCCGGGGGCGTTCGCCGAGTACCTCGTCCTGCCCATGACCAACGTGTGGGTGCACGCGCCCGGCATCGATGAGGACGTGGGCGCGATCTTCGACCCCTTCGGCAACGCCGTCCACACCGCGCTGTCCTTCCCGGTGCTGGGCGAGGACGTGCTGGTCACCGGGGCGGGACCGATCGGGATCATGGCCGCCGCCGTGGCGCGCCACGCCGCGGCGCGCTACGTGGTGATCACGGACCTGAACCCGTACCGGCTCGAGCTGGCGCGCAGGCTGGGCGTGACGCGGGCGGTCGATCCGCGGGAGAAGACGCTGCCGGACCTGCAGAACGACCTGGGCATGACGGAGGGCTTCGACGTCGGGATGGAGATGTCCGGCAACGAGCACGCCTTCCGCGACATGCTCGCGAACATGGCCCACGGCGCCAAGGTGGCGCTGCTCGGCCTGCCCGACCGGGACATCGCCATCGATTGGAACACCGTCATCTTCAAGATGCTCACGATCAAGGGCATCTACGGCCGCGAGATGTACGAGACCTGGTACAAAATGACGGTCATGCTGCAGAGCGGGCTCGACATCAGGCCCGTGATCACGCACCGCTTCCCCTGCACCGAATACGAGCGCGGCTTCGAGGTCATGAAGACCGGCGACTGCGGGCGCGTGCTGCTGAACTGGTCCTGAGCGGCGGCGCGGCTCTCCCCCAAGACGTTCTAGCCGTCGCTGGCCCGCCTACGGCACCGCTCAACTGTACAAGCCGTTGAACGGCCGGTTCTAGCGATTTCGTCTTCCCATAGACAATCGACCGGAGTATGCTCCCCGCCATGGTGAGACGCGGCGCGCCGCTCGAGGGTGAGCTGCTCCAGGGCACGCTGGACCTGCTCATTCTGCGCACGCTGGTGACGGGACCCGCGCACGGCCATACCATCGCGCACGCCATCGAACGCCGCTCGGACGAGGTGCTGCAGGTGGAGCACGGCTCGCTGTACCCCGCGCTACACCGGCTGGAAGACCGCGGTTGGGTGTCGTCGTTCTGGGGCACGTCCGAGAACAACCGCAAGGCGCGCTACTACCGCCTGACGCCGCCCGGCCGCAAGCAGCTCGCGGCACAGGCCAGCCGCTGGGACGAGATCGTGCGCGCCATCGAGCGCGTGCTGCGGCCGGCCACGGAGTAGGCATGGGCTGGTCGCGCTTCTTCCGGCGCGCGTATTGGGACGCGGAGCGGGCCCGCGAGATCGAAGCCCACCTGCAGATGGAGACGGACGAGAACGTGGCGCGCGGCATGACGCCGGAGGACGCGCGCCACGCCGCGCAGCGCAAGCTCGGCAACGTGACGCTCGTGCGCGAGGAGATCTACCGCATGAACACCGCGCCGCTCTTGGACACGCTCTGGCAGGACGCGCGGTACGCGCTGCGCCAGTGGCGGCACAACGCGGCTTTCACCGCGCTCGCCGTCTTCACGCTGGCGGTTGGAATCGGTTCCGTGGCCGTGATGTACAGCGTGCTGCACAACATCGTCCTGGAGCCGTTCCCCTACGCCGACCAGCAGCGCATGGTGGACGTGGTGGTCCGCGACCAGGAGCGCCCGGAGGGCCTCTTCCGCGGACCGCTGCCCGCCGACGAGTTCCTCGACTTCCAGGAGCAGAGCCGCTCGTTCGAGACCGTCATCGGCGCGGAGCAGGCGGCCATGATCTACAGCACCGGCGACGCCGCCCAGCGCGTCTCCGTCACGCGCGTGACGCCGAACACGTTCCACGCGCTCGGCGTGGACGCCGCGCTCGGGCGCGTCATCGTCCCGGACGACGGCCGAGTGGGCGCCGCTCCGGTCGCCGTCCTGAGCCACGCGGCGTGGACCCGGCACTTCGGTGCCGACCCGGCCGTAGTCGGCCGGACCGTCGTGCTCGACGGCCAGCCGTTCGCGGTGGTGGGCGTGAGGCCTCCCCGCTTCACCTGGCACGTCGCCGACGTGTGGATCGCGTCCCCGATCGACCGCGCCGCGCCGGACGCGCGTACCGGCCGCTGGTTCCAGGCCTGGCTGAAGCCGGGGGTGACGACCACGGAGGCGGAGGCGGAGCTGGCGGTCATCGCCGCGCGGC
>DATKEG010000132.1:0-23199 GCA_035544515.1 Vicinamibacteria bacterium
ACCCCGACCGCGTCATGTACCCCGACCAGGGGCTCACCAAGCTCGACCTGGCGCGCTACTACGAGGCGATCGCGGACGCCATCCTGCCCCACGTGAAGGGCCGGCCGACGACCCTGGTGCGCTGCCCGGGCGGCCTGGCCGAGCCGTGCTTCTACCAGAAGCACACCGGATGGTGGGCGCCCGAAGCGCTGCGGCGGGTGAAGATCCAGGAGAAGAAGAAGGTCGGAGAGTACCTGGTGGTGGACGACCTTCCCGGCCTCGTCGGCCTCGCCCAGATCGGCATCCTCGAGCTGCACACCTGGAACTCCCTGGCCGACGACGTGGAGCATCCCGACCGCGTCGTCTTCGACCTCGATCCCGACACGGCGTTGCCCTGGGCGCGCGTGGTCGAGGCGGCCCGCACGGTGCGCGAGCGGCTCGCCGCGGACCGCCTGCAAGGCTTCGTGAAGACGACCGGGGGCAAGGGGCTGCACGTGGTCGTGCCCCTGGCCGGCCGGCCCACCTGGGACGCGTGCTCCACCTATGCGGAGACGATCGCGACCGAGATCGCCGGCGCGGCTCCGAAGGCGTACGTCGCCGAGATGTCGAAGGCGAAGCGGACGGGCAAGGTGTTCATCGACTGGCTGCGCAACGTCCGCGGCTCGACGTCGATCGCGACCTGGTCGACCCGCGCCCGGCCCGGGGCGCCCGTGTCCGTGCCGCTGGGCTGGGACGAGCTGGACCCGAAGGGCGGACCCGCCGCGTTCGGCCTGAAGAACGTGCCGCGCCGTCTCGCCACGCTCCGGGCGGACCCGTGGGCCCGGTACTGGACGTCGCGCCAGAGGCTGCCCGGGGCCTCTCGCGCGCGTTGAGTCTGCTCGGCGGCGCCCTTTTTCCCGGCGGTTTGTAGAACCGCGTCAGACCGGCAGCTGGGCCATCACCGTGAAGTGGTAGGCCACGACGGCGACGTAGAGGCCGGCCGCCGCCTGGAGGGCCAGCTCCGCCGCCGGCACGTGCCTCTGGGCCCAGAGCAGCAGGACGCCGAGCTGCACGCAGGAGATCTTGAGCAGCATGAACGACAGGGGCGAGTGGTCGTAGGCCCACCGCATCAGCGGGTTGGCCTCGGCGACGAGGTCGAGCTGCAGCATCGTGAAGGTGAACAGCGCGTCCAGGAGGTTGGCCAGGAGAAGCAGCGCCGTGGCCCGCGTGAGGACGATGTCGGAGCGGCTTTGTTGTCGGTACATGGGTGCCCCCGGGGAATTTGGTCCGCCGCCTGCTGCAGATCTCCTCTTCAAGATGTTTGCCAAACGCGACCGTTCCGCGGCCGTGCCCCAGGCGTCGAGCCGCGTCCGGACGGGGCGTCGCCGGCCCGCGTCGTATCATCCGGGTACTGTGGGGATCCGGCCGCTGGTGCTGCTCGTTCCGTCCATGGCGGCCGCGGTCGAGCTGCCCCGCCGCGTGGCCTCCACGGGCCGGCCACTCGCCGGCGTGTACCCGTTCAAGCTGCGCGACCTGGCGCGGACCCTGGCCGAGCCGGCTTTGCTCGGGGCGGGTCTCCGCTCGTGGGACGCGGGCCACGACGCGCTCGTCGCGGCGCGCCTGCTCGAGGAAGGCGGGGCGGACGCCCTGTCCGTGTCGCCGGATCTGCCGCGCGGCCCTATTGCCGCCGCCCTGGCCCGCACCCTCACGTCGCTGCGTCTGGCGGGCGTCGAGCCCGCCCGCGTGGCCGCCCTGGCCGACCACGCCGGGACCCTCCCCGAGGACCAGCAGCGGCTGAGGGCCGTGGCCGAGATCTTCCGCCGTTTCGTCGAAGCGGTCGAGGGCCGGTTCGCGGATCCGGCGACACTGCTGCGCGCCGCGCGAGAGCACCTTGACCAGGCCTGGCTGCGGGACGCGGACGTGCTGGTGGCGGACGACCTGGAGCTGGAGGCCGAGGAGCAGGAGTTCCTGCGCGCGCTCGCCCGCACGGTGCCCGTGCGCCGCCTCGCGCGCGCGCAGCCGCCCGGGTTGCAGGCGGGCTCGTTCGCCGCGTGGAGCGAGGGGGCCCCCATCCCCGCCGTCGCGCCGGCGGACACCGCGCTGGCGCCGCTGTTCATCGCCGCGCACGACCCGCCCGCGGGCCTGCGCCGCCTGCGCGAGACGCTGTTCGAGCCGGGGGTGGGGGAGGCCGCCCGCGACGGCTCGGTCGAGCTGGTCACGGCGCCCGGCGAGAACGCGGAGGTCCGCGCCGTCGTGCGCCGCCTGCTGGCTCACGCGGCGCGCGGCGTGCCCTGGGAAGAGATGGCCGTCATCCTGCCCCGCCCCCGCGAGTACGCCTTCCTCTTCACGGACCTGCTGCGGCGGCTCGACATCCCGCACCGCCTCCACCCGTCGCTTCCCCTGAGCAGCGGGCGGTCGGCCCGCTCGCTGCTGCTGCTCCTGCGCTGCCGCTCTCTCCCGCGCGCCGCCGTGATGGAGTTCCTCACCTTCGCGCCGGTGCCGTTCCACGAGCTGCTCGGCGAAGGCGCCGCGCCGGTCGTCTCGCGGTGGGACGCGCTGAGCCGCGACGCCGGGATCGTGTCCGGCCTGGAGCGCTGGATCATCGGGCTGCGCGCCGGCGCGGAGAAGGAGCGCGTCGGCGCCGAGGCCGAGGAGGAGCCGCGCCGAGCCTCGCGGCTGCGCCGCGCCGCCGAGGCCGAGTCGCTGCTGCGGGTGGTCGAGCTGCTCTCGGTCACGCTCGACGGCCTTTCCGGCGATGCGCCGTGGCCCGAGTGGTCGGCGCGCCTCTCCGCGGCGTTCTCGAACTGGGTGCGGGGCGACCCCGGCCGGCTGGAGCACCAGGCCGTCGCAGGCGTGCTCGCCGACCTCGCCTCTCTGGGCTTCCTGCAGCCGCGCGCCCCGTGGCCCGACGTGCAGTCGGTGCTGGAGGCGCGGCTGGAGTGGGAGCGCATGCCGCTCGAGCCGCATCCGGAAGGCGCGCTCCACGTCGGGTCGCTGGACGCGATGGCCGGCGTCCCCTTCCGCGTGGTCGCCGTGCCCGGCCTGGTGGAGGGCGGGTTCCCCGGCGTCATCCGGCCCGATCCCTTCCTGCTCGACGCCGAGCGCGAGGCCCTGGCCGCGCCGACGCCCGTCGAGGGACCTCCGAAGGCGCGCCAGCTCTCGCTGTTCGATCCGCCGGAGCGGGCGCGCCCCCCGGCGCCGCCCACCAGCCAGGACCGGGTGCTCGAGGCCCGGCGCGCCTTCCACCGCGCGCTCGGCCAGGCCACGGAGAGCCTCGTGCTCAGCTACCCCCGCGCCGACCCGCGCACCGGCCGCGAGCGGATGCCCTCGCTCTTCTTCGTGGCCGCCGCCGCCGCGCGCGAAGGGCGGCCGCTGTCCGCCGCCGAGCTCGACGCGCTCGTGGCCGAAGACGCGCTCGACGCGCTGCTTCCGGAGCAGGCGCTCGACCGCTCCGAGCGCGACCGCATCCGCGTGCGCGCGGGCGGGCGCGAGGCGGCCCTGGCCATCGCCGCCGGCTCCGTCTTCTTCAAGCAGTCGCACCTGGCCTCGGAGGCGCGCTGGTCGAACCGCCTGACCGCGTACGACGGCCTCGTCACGCCGCTGCCCGCGGACCTCGCGCGCAAGCTCGACCCCGTGACCAGCGACCGGCCCGTCTCGGCCAGCAAGCTCGCGACCTGGTCGCGCTGCGGGTTCCAGTACCTGTTGCAGTACGTCCTGGGCCTGACCCCGGCGCTCGAGCCCGAGGAGCGCAAGCGCCTGGACCCGCTCGAGCGTGGCAACGCCTTCCACCTCGCCGCCGAGCGCTTCCTGCGCGAGAGCCGCGAGAGGGGCCTTCTGCCGGTGCGCGCCACGCCCGAGACGCAGCAGCGGCTGATCGCGCACGCGGACCGCGCGCTCGACGAGCTGGTGGCCTCGAGCCCCCCGCGCTTCACCGTGCTCTGGGAGCGCGAGCGAGAGCGCTTCCGCAAGGGCATGTTGGCCTGGCTCGCGCGCGAGGTGGACGGCGCGCACCGCGCCACGCCGGCCTGGTTCGAGGTGAGCTTCGGCCTCTCCCGCGACCGCGCGCCCGGCGAGCCGCACCTGCTCGAGCCGCTCGAGGTGGACCTCGGCGACGGCCGGTCGTTGCGCGTCTCGGGCAAGATCGACCGTATCGACCGCCGCCCGGACGGCACGCTGGTGCTGCGCGACTACAAGACGGGCCGCGCTCCGCGCGACGACGGCTCGGTCTTCCGCGGGGGCAAGCAGCTCCAGATCCCGTTCTACGTGCTGGCCGCCGCGCGCATGTTCCCGGACGAGCCCGTGGTCGAGGCCTTCCTCGACTACGTGGACGGCGGACGGCAGGTCGCCTTCGACCCGGCCGAGGCCCACGGCGAGGCGTGGAAGGCCCGGCTGCGCGGGATGGTGGACGCGATCGGGCAGGGGGTCTTCGCGCAGGAGCACACCTCCTGCGACTGGTGCGACTACACGTCCGTATGCGGGCCGAAAGGGCTGCTCGAGCGCCGGCGGCGCTACAAGGTCTCCGACCCGCGGCTCGTGCGCGTGCTGCGCCTGAGGGACGCGGGATGAGCGGCGAGCGCTTCACGCCGGTGGACGACGCCGCGCGCCGCCGCGCGCGCGCCGACCACGACACCGGCCTGGTGCTCGAGGCGGGCGCGGGCACGGGCAAGACGACGCTGCTGGTGGACCGCATCGAGTGCATGGTGAGGTCGGGCCGGCTGCGCCTGGACGAGATCGCGGCCGTGACCTTCACGGAGAACGCGGCCACCACTATGAAGCTCCGCCTGCGGGAGCGGCTGGAGAGGGCCCGCGCCGACGAAGCGGTGCCGGCGCCGGAGCGCGCCCGTGCGGCGGCCGCCCTGGAGGTGCTCGAGCGCGCGCAGGTGTCCACCATCCACGCGCTGTGCGCGGCCATCCTCGGCGAGCGCCCGCTCGACTGCGGCGTGCCGCCCGGCTTCCGCATGGCCGACGAGGCCGAGGCCGACCTGTTGTTCGCGGCGTCGTGGGAAGAGTGGCTCGCCCAGAGCCTCGTGCGTGGCGACGGCGTCCTGCTCGAGGCCATGGACCGCGACATGCCGCTCGAGGGCCAGGGCCCCTACGGCGAGCGCTCGTCGCTGCGCGGGCTGGCCCGTACGCTGATCGAGCAGCGCGACCTCGAGCCGCTGGTGGCCACGGCCCCGGTGGACCCGGGGGCCTGGCGCGCGGATCTTTTGGCCCGGGCCGCGCGCGGCGCCGCGCTGGCCGCGCAGGCGCAGGAGGGCGACACGCTCAAGGCCCGCCTGGAGGCGCTCGGCGCCTTCGCGGAACGGGCGCGGGGCCTGGAGGGCGACGCGCTGCTCGCGCACCTGTCCTCGCTGCCCGTCGTGCCCCGGAACTTCGGCCACAAGCCGCGCTGGCCGGTGGCGGGGACCCTCGACGAGGCGCGCGCGGTGGCGGCCTGGACGTCGCAGGCATCGGCCGCATGGGCCGCGGCCCGCAGCGCCCTCCTGCACGGCCGGCTGGTGCGCGCGCTCCGCGACGTGGGCCACCTCTATGCCGCCCGCAAGCGGGAGCGCGGCCTGCTCGACTTCCTCGACCTCCTCCTCCTCGCGCGCAACGCGCTGCGCGACCGCGCGTCCGTGCGCCACCACTTCCGGCGGCGCTTCCGCGCGCTGATCATCGACGAGTTCCAGGACACCGACCCGCTGCAGGTGGAGATCGCGAGGCTGCTCGCGGGCGAGCGGGCCGGGGGCCTGGTCGTGGTGGGAGACGCCAAGCAATCCATCTACCGCTTCCGGAGGGCGGAGGCCTCGCTCCTGCGGCAGGTCTCCGAGGAGGCGGCGCGGGCGCCCGGAGCCGCGGTGCTGCACCTGACGCAGAACTTCCGCTCGCGGCCCGCGATCCTGCGCTTCGTGAACCGCGTGTTCGCGGAGCTTCTCGTCGCCTCCGCGGAGTCGGGCCAGCCCGCGTACGAGCCGATCGCGCCGCCCCCGGGCCTGCCGGAAGAGCCCTCCGTGATCGCGCTCGCCTTCCCGAGCGAAGAGCCCTTCCCCAGCGGCGACGAGCTGCTCCGCGGCGAGGCCCTGGCCCTGGCCCGGCTTCTCGCCCGGGCCGCCCGCGGCGGCTACGAGGTGCGCGACCCGCTGACCGGCGCCGCCCGGCCCAGCCGCGCCGGCGACGTCATGGTGCTGTGCCGCCGCCTCACCATGGTGCGCTACCTGGAGGAGGCGCTCGAGGCGGCCGGCGTGCGCTTCGCGGTGGAAGGCGGGAAGTCGTTCTTCGACCGCCAGGAGGTCCACGAGGTCCTCGCCGTGCTGCGCGCGGTGGAAGACCCGTCCGACCGCGTCTCGCTCGTGGCCGCGCTGCGCTCGTCGTTCTTCGGCGTGAGCGACCGCGACATCGTCTCCTACGCGCTCGCCGGCGGCGCGCTCTCCGTGGGCCCGGTGCAGGACGACAAGCCGGGCGCGGCCGCGCTGGGTCCCGCGCTGGAGCTGTTGCAAGAGCTGCACCGGCAGCGCACGTGCGTCTCGCCGCCCGCGCTCGTGGAGCGCCTCTACGACCATACCCGCGTGCTGGCCGCGCTCACCGGCACGCGCCGGGGCGAGGCGGCGATCGCGAACCTGGAGAAGGTCGTGACCCTCGCCCGGCAGGCCGCCGACCTCGGCGTGCTCACGCTGCGCGGGTTCGTAATGCTCCTGCAGGAGCGGATCACGGCCGCGCGCGAGGAGCCGGACCTGCCGTCGACCCGGCCCGGCGACCCCCACACCGTGCGCATCCTCTCCATCCACAAGGCCAAGGGACTGGAGGCGCCGATCGTGGCCCTGTTCGACGCCGCGGACAATTTCAGCCCCCGCACGGAGACGGTGCCGCTGTGGGACCAGGGCGTCATCGCCGTCGGCTTCCGGGGCGGGTGTCAGCCCCCGGGCTGGGACGCGCTGGTGAAGCAGGAGGAGGCGAAGGCCTGGGCGGAAGCGCGCCGGCTCCTCTACGTGGCCTGCACGCGCGCGCGGGATCTGCTCGTCGTCCCGGTGCCGCCCAGGGACGCGAAGCCGGGCGGCTTCTGGCGAGACCTGGTGGCGCGTCTGCCCTCCGTGTCGGACGCGGACGTGTGCGTGGTGGACGCGGCCACGCTGCCTGCGCCGACACGCGACGAGCCCGCGGTCGACCTGCGGGCGCTCGCGGGCGCCCAAGGCGGGGACGTGGCCGCCTCACGCTGGGACGCGCAACGCCGGGCGCTCGTGGACGAGGCGGCGCACCGGCCGCTGCGGCCGATCTCCGCCACGCGCCTGGCCGCCCGCACCGCGCCGGCCGCAGCCGGCGTGGCGGCCGGCGGCGGCGGACGGGACTTCGGCAGCCTGGTGCATCACCTCCTGGAGTGGATCTCCCTCGAGGCCGCGCTTCCGGAGAGGACGAAGGCGATGGCCGAAGCCCTGGCTCCGCGCTACGGGCTGGACGGCGAGGGCGCTCTGCGCGCGGCGGAGGCCGCCGACCGTGCCCTGGCTCTCCCCGTGATGGAGCGCGCCCGGCGTGCCGCCCGTGTCTGGCGGGAGCTGCCGCTGTGGTTCCCGGAAGGCGAGGAACTCGTCGAGGGGAAGGTGGACCTCGTGTTCGAGGAAGAGGGCGGCCTGGTCCTCGTGGACTACAAGACCGACCACATCGCCCGCGAGCACGCCCAGGTCCAGGCCGGCTATCACGCGGGGCAGCTCCAGCTCTACGGCCGGGGCCTGGCCCAGGCCACGGGCCTGCCCGTCCGCGAGCGTCTCGTCCTCTTCACCGCGCTCGGCCAGGCCGTCCCCGTGTGAGACGGTGGCCGACCGAGCCGGACCGCCGGCCCGCGTCCACCTCGTGCGGCACGGGCCGGCCCTATCCTGGCCGGGCCGGGTGCTAGCGTTTGGCCGTGGATCACGCCTTCTCCTGGTCTCTCTCCCGCCACGACACGTTCGCCACCTGCCGGCGCCGCTACTTCTACTCCTACTACGCGTCGCAGGACGACCCCGAGGTGCAGCGGTTGAAGAAGCTCTCCGCCCTGCCCCTCTGGGCCGGCAGCGTGGTGCACGAGACGATCGAGAGCCTGCTCAAGACCCGCGACGCGCTGCCCCCGCCCGAAGAGCAGGAGGCGCTCATACGCTCCGCCGTGCACGGCCAGATGCTCGGCCAGTGGCGCGAGAGCGAGGCCGGCTCGCTGCGCTTCCGGCTGTTCGAGCACGAGTACCAGGTGCCGGTCGAGCCCGAGGACAAGAAGATCGTCGTCGGCATCGTCATGAGGTCGCTCCGGCAGTTCTTCCGGAGCGAGGTCCTGAAGGAGCTGTTCGCGGTGGGCCGGGAGAGCTGGCTCACGGTGGAGGACCTCGTCTCCTTCCATGTCGGAGACGTCGAGGTCTTCCTGCGCATGGACGTCGCCTATCGCGACCCCCAGGGCCGCGTGGTGATCGTGGACTGGAAGACCGGACGCGCCGCGGGGCGCTTCAACGAGGTCCAGCTCGCGGCCTACGCGCTCTACGCCTCCGAGCAGGGCTGGGTGACGGACGGGCAAGAGATCCGCACCGAGCTCGCGTATCTGGCCCAGGCGCGCTCCGTGCGCCGCGCGGTGGACGTGCGCCAGCTCGACAACGCCCGCGCGTTCATCATGCGGAGCGCCGGGAACATGAAGGCCCTGCTGGCCGATCCGGCGCTGAACCTGGCCCGCCTCGAGGACTTCCCCATGGTCGAACGCCCGCAGGTCTGCCGCCGGTGCAACTTCCGCCGGCTCTGCTTCCCGCGCCCGGAGGCCGTGGCCGCGCCCGCGCTCGTCGCCGCGGCGGGCGCATAGCCGCCGAGTCTCCGCCGAACCTTGCCGCGAGCCGGCGATTCGCTATGGTCGGTTTGCCTCTGTACACGACCCAAATGAATGACACCGCCAGCCGGAGCGCCGCCATCCAGGAGATCGACCGGAACCTTCAGATCATCGCTTGCGCGGGTTCGGGAAAGACCCATCGGAGAAAGAGTGGGAAAGTCGTCTCGGGGCGTCGCCAGCAGTCCTCGAGCGCTTGGCCGATGAAGCCCTCGAAGAGCATCGCGCGGGACGGACTCGTCCGTTCGATCCCGAGTAGTAGTGAGATCCAGGACCACCGAGCGGTTCCGGACGGCCTTCCAACAACTTCCAGACGCGATTCAACTCCGCGCGCGCCAGGCGGCAGATCCCGACACGGGTGGTGCGTTCACCGTCAAGCGGTATCGATCGGAGAAGGTCGCGGACGGGGACGGATCCTGGAAGCACGCCCGGATCACCCTCGAGCCCCTTAACCGCCCGAGCTACGAGCCCATCGTGCTTCCGGCTCAGCCGGAAGGCGGCGTGGAAACATCGCCGAGTTCCTCGGCGTCCTCAAGGGCTGATCGGGCGGAACGGTCTCCAAGCGCTACGGAACCCGCCTACTTCTTCAGGTGCCGCGCGAAGAACGCCACCGTGCGCGACCAGGCGTCCTTGGCCGCGGCCTCGCGGTAGCCCTTCCAGGGGTTGTTGACGTTCGCGAACGCGTGGCCGGCGCCCTCGTAGACCTTGACGTCCACCGTCTTGCCGGCGGCCTTCATCGTGGCCTCGAACGCCCGGACCTGTTCCGGTGAGGGCCCCTTGTCCTCGCCGCCGAAGTTGCCGAGCACCGGCGCCCTGATGCGCGCGACGGCGGCCGCGTCCGTGGGGGGCGCGCCGTAGTACGCGACCACGGCCCCGAGCCCGGGCTCCTGCGTGGCCAGCTCCATGGCGTAGCGTCCGCCCATGCACCAACCGATCACGCCGATGCGGTCCTTGCGCACCTCGGGCCGCGCCTGCAGGAAGGCGTAGGCGGCCGTGAGGTCGCGCAGCGCGCGGTCGGGCGGCGTGCCCATCATGAGCTGGTGGGCCTCTTCCGGGCTGCTCGTGGCCTTGCCGCGGTAGAGGTCGACGGCCAGGGCCGCGTAACCCTCGCGGGCCAGCGCCCGCGCCTGGTCCTTGATCCACTCGTCGAGGCCCCACCACTCGTGGATCACCACCACCGCGGGGAACGGGCCGTCCTTTTCCGGCGTGAAGAGCAGGCCCGAGACCGTCTCGTCGCCGCTCTGGAAGCCGACCTTCTGCTCGGCCGCGCCGGCCGGCGCGGCCAGCGCGGCCACGGCCAGGGCGATCCACCCGGCACGCATCGTCCTCATCGCGACCTCCTGTGATGTCCGCTGGTGACACCAGTCTCCCCTCGCGGCGGGGGGCCGTCAACGGCCGGAGCCCGGTTCGCCGTGTTCGCCGTTGACCGCCCGCGGCGGCCGAGGTAGCGTCGGCCGATGGGACTCACGCGGCGGTCAGCGCTCGGCTTCCTGTGCGGCGCCGTTTCGGTGCTCGTCTTCCACCAGGGCGCGCTGGCCCTGCTGCGCGCGGCCGGCCTGACGGCGCGCGCCCCCTTCTCGATGCAGCCGACCTCTCCGCTCGGCGTGCCGCTCGTGCTCTCTCTCGCGTTCTGGGGGGGACTCTGGGGCATCGTGCTCGTGACCACCGACCGGCGCCTGCCGCGCCGCGGCTCGTCGGTCCTGGCCGGCGCGCTCTTCGGCGCGCTGGCGCCCACGCTCGTGGCCTGGTTCGTGGTGGCACCGCTCAAGGACCAGCCGCTCGCCGCCGGCGGCGATCCTCCGGCCATGCTGACGGGCGTGCTGGTCAACGCGGCCTGGGGCGCCGGAACGGCGCTGCTCCTGCTCCTGGCCCACCGTCTCCTGGACGGAGCGGACGGGCACGCGGTCTCGTCCCGGCCGTCGACCGGGGACGGCCCCTAGCCGAGCGCTTGTCCGCCAGGCTAGTTCGCGACGGGTTCGGCCTGGCCGGACAGGATCCGCTCCGGCGTCTGCGCGTCCAGGAACATGACGCTCGCGCGCGCGACGCCGTCCCGGCCGAGCGTGAGGTTGCGCACCTCGGCCCGCGTGCGGAAAGGGCCGCCCGCCTCGGCCACCCACACCACGTCGCCACGGGCCAGGCTCAGCGAGGTCTTGACGCGCGCGCCGCCCGGGCCGAGGTTGTCGGCCACGGTCGCCTCTCCGCGCCGGGAGTCGAGCTCTCCGTCGGCCGCGATGCAGCGCACCATGAGCAGGAAGGCGCCGTCGCGGCGCGCCCCGCGGCGCCGCTCCACGCGCGCGGGCGCGGCGGCGCGCGAAGGCGCTTCGTTGGGCAGGAAGCGGAGGCCGGTGCGGCCGTCCGGTTGCCGCGACCTCACCACGGCATACACGCGGTACGCCGGGGAGGACGGATCGAAGGCGCGGAAGCGCCGCGGCAGCGGCATCTGGAGCTGCACGACCTGCCCCACGCGCACCGGATGCCGCAGATCGACGGCCGCGCCGCCCATCGAGGCGTCGGCGCTCGTGGCCATCTCGGCCCAGGGCGACCCGTCGGGGTCGTATCCCTGCGCCCTCACCGGCAGGAGCAGGCTCATCCGGGTGTGCTGGCGGCGGTCGTCGCCGTCCACGGGATCTGGGCGCGAACGATAACACAGGCGCGCGCCGCGCCGTTGCGCCCTCGCGTGCGGGCGGGATAGGCTCCGCGATCGTCATGTCCACTGCGCCGGCGCGGCCCACGGTATTCGCCGTCGAGGCCGCCCTTCTGTGCCGCCGCTACGGGCGCCGCTGGGCGCTCGTGGACGTGGACCTGCGCCTCCCCCGCGGCGCCGCGCTCATGGTGGCGGGCCGCAACGGGTCGGGGAAGTCCACCCTCCTGCGCGTGCTCGCCGGCGCCATCTCCCCCACGCGCGGATCGGCCCGGGTCGCCGGGTTCGACCTCGTGGCGGACCTCGACGAGGTCCGGCGCCGCACCGCGCTCCTCGGCCACGCTTCGTACTCCTACGACGCGCTGAGCGCGCTGGAGAACCTGCGCATCGCCGCGCGCTTCCTGGGCCGCGCGCACGGCCGGGAGCCGCTGCGTGCGCTGCTCGACGAGGTAGGGCTCGCGGAGCGGGCCGACGACGCCGTGGAGACGTTCTCGGCGGGCATGCGCCGGCGCTTCGCGCTCGCGCGCGTGCTGATACAGGATGCGGACGTCGTGCTGCTCGACGAGCCCTACGGCCAGCTCGATCCGCCCGGGTTCTCACTCGTGGACCGGCTGTTCGGCCGGCTGCGCGAGCGCGGCCGGACCGTGCTCATGGCCACCCACCTGCTCGAGCGCGGCGCCGACCTTTGCGACGAGGGCCTGGTCCTCGAGGCGGGTCGCGTGGCCTGGACGGGCCCGGCCGCCGACCTGCCCGGCCCGGGCGTCGCCGCCGCCGGCCTGTCCGAGGGGGCCACGGCGTGAGCCTCGCCGCCGCGCTCCGGAAGGAAGGCCTGGTGCAATGGAGGACGCGCGCGCGCTTCCTGGCCGTGCTGGCCTTCGGCGCGGTGACGCTGCTGCTCTTCAGCTTCGCGGCGGGGCCCGACGCCGCCACGCTCCGCCGCCACGCGCCGGGGTTCCTGTGGCTCGCGTTGATGCTCTCGTCGACGCTGGCCCTGGCCGAGAGCTTCCAGGCCGAGTTCGAGCAGCGCGCGCTGGAAGGGCTCCTGCTGCTGCCCGCCTCCGCGCGCTCCCTGTTCTACGGCAAGGCGCTCGTGAACGCGGCCCAGCTCGCGCTCCTGGGCACGGCGCTGGTCCCCCTGACGGTGGTGCTGTACGATGTCTCCTTGCCTCGGCCGGGCGCGCTCGTGGGCGTGATCGTACTCGGCGCGGCCGGGCTCTCCGCCCCGGGGACGCTGTACGCGGCCATGTCCTCCCAGGCCCGAGCACGCCAGATGCTGCTGCCCCTGCTCCTCTTCCCGCTGGTGGTGCCCGTCCTCCTCTCCGCGGTGAAGGGGACCGCCCTCCTGCTGGCGGGCGATCCCATGGGCCAGCTCCCGTCGTGGCTGCTCCTCCTGGCCGCGTTCGACGCCATCTACTGGTCCCTGTGCGGCCTGCTCTTCGACCGGGTGGTGGAGGAATGACGGAAAGCGCGGCCCTGCCGCCGCCGCGCGGGCCGCTGCCCTGGGTGGCGGGCGGGCTCGGCCTGGCCCTGCTCGCCGCCGGCTCCTGGATCGGCCTGTTCGAAGCGCCCGCCGAGCAGCACATGGGCGACGTGCAGCGGATCATGTACGTCCACGTGCCCACGGCCTGGAACGCCATGCTCGCCTTCACCTTCGCCTTCGCCTGCGCCCTCCTCGTGCTCTGGCGCGGCGACTGGAGATGGGACTGCCGGCTGGAGGCGGCTATCGAGGTCGGCGTGGTGCTCTCCGCGCTGCTCTGCATCCAGGGCGCCATCTGGGCGCGGCCGACCTGGGGCGTATGGTGGGACTGGGACCCGCGGCTCACCACCACGGCCGTGATGCTCTTCGCCTTCATCGGCATCCTGGCCCTGCGCCGCTTCGTGGACGATCCCTCGCGCCGCGCCGCCTGGTCGGCGGTGGCCACGGTGATCGCCTACGCGGACGTGCCGCTCGTCTACTTCTCCGTGCGCTGGTGGAACTCGCTGCACCAGATGCAGTCGACGCCGGAGACCGTGTCGTCCCCCTTCCACCTGCCCCTGCGGATGAACGCCTTCGGCGTGCTGCTCCTGACGTGCGCGTTCATCTCGCTGCGCGCCCGCGTGGCGCAGCTGCGGCTTCGTGAGGAGCTCTCTCCGCCGCCGCCGGCCTGGGCCGCGCCCGCGCGCGCGCCGGCCACGGGGGGAGCGCGTTGAACGCCCCCTCCGGCGTGATCGAGGGCGGGTGGGAGTACGTCTGGGCGGCCTACGCGGTCACCGCGGTTATACTTCTGGGCTACGCGGCCAGCCTGATCGCGCGCTATAGCGCCGAGCGCAGGAAGGCCGCGCGGGGGGAAAAAGGGGCGATCGAGGTGCTTTCGTGAGCGAGGTCAAGCGCGGACGGCGGCATCGCTGGTTCGCGATCGGCGCCCTGGGCGTGGCGGCGGTCGCGTTCGGCGTGATCACGATCGGGGGCATCGGGCAGAACCTCGTCTACTACTGGGGTCCTAGCGAGCTGCACGCCGCCGGGGACAAGGCCGTGGGCGCGACCATCCGGCTGGGAGGACAGGTGGCGCCGGGCTCGGTCCACTACAAGGAAGGCTCCACCCTGGAGTTCGACGTGAGCGACGGCCGCTCCACGGTGAAGGTCCGGAGCACGGGCGTGCCCCCGCAGATGTTCCGCGAAGGCATCGGCGTGGTGGTCGAGGGCACCATGACCGCGGCCGGCCGGTTCGAATGCGAGCGCCTCATGGTCTCCCACGGCAACGAGTACCGCGCGCCCGGCGCGGGCGAGGAGCCGGACACGCGCAAGCTCATGGAGACCACGGAAGGCCTCGCTCCAGAGGGCTCCACTCGGCCGTGACCCCCGCGCTGGGCCGGGCGCTGATCCTCCTGGCGTTGCTGGTGTCGGCCGCGGGCGCCGTCCTCGCCTTCGCGGTCGGGCGGCGTCCCACCCCCGCCGGGGCGCGCTGGGCGGAGCGCTTCGCCTACGCGTTCGCGGCGCTCATG
Organism: Vicinamibacteria bacterium; assembly: GCA_035544515.1. Taxonomy (GTDB): domain Bacteria; phylum Acidobacteriota; class Vicinamibacteria; order Fen-336; family Fen-336; genus DATKEG01. The sequence goes on from DATKEG010000132.1 coordinate 14,388, forward strand.
GTCGCCGCCAACCTCGTCATGGTCTACGCGCTGCTCACGCACGACTTCTCCGTCTCCTACGTGGCGCAGGTCGGCTCGCGCAGCCTGCCCACCTGGGTGACGGTGGTGAGCCTCTGGTCCTCGCTGGAGGGCTCGATCCTCTTCTGGGGCCTCGTGCTCGGCCTCTACGTGGCCGCGGCCACCTGGGCCACGCGCGAGCGGCATCCGGAGTACGCGCCGTGGGCCATCGGTACCTGGCTCGCCTGCGGCACCTTCTTCAGCTTCCTCATCGCGGGGCCCGCGCAGCCGTTCCTGACCGTGCCCACTCCGCCTCCCGACGGCCCGGGACCCAACCCGCTGCTGCAGAACCACATCCTGATGGCGGTGCACCCTCCGTTCCTCTACCTCGGCTACGTGGGCATGACCATCCCCTTCGGGCTGGCCGCGGCCGCGCTCCTGAGCGGGCGGCTGGGCCCGGACTTCCTGCGCGCGCTGCGCATCTGGCTGCTCCTGCCCTGGACCTTCCTCAGCGTGGCCATCGTGCTCGGGGGGTGGTGGGCCTACGAGGTGCTGGGCTGGGGCGGCTACTGGGCCTGGGACCCGGTGGAGAACGCGTCCTTCCTGCCCTGGCTCACCGCCACCGCCGCGCTCCACTCCGCTCTGCTGCTGGAGCGCAAGGGCAGCCTCAAGGGCTGGACGATCACGCTGGTGATGGCCACGTTCCTCCTCACCATCCTGGGCACGTTCATGACGCGCTCCGGTGTCTTCAACTCCGTCCACTCGTTCACGCAGAGCGAGATCGGCCCCACCATCCTCGTCTTCCTCACCGCGGCGCTCCTGTTCTCCGTCGCGCTCCTGGCCCTGCGCGTGGACCGCCTGGGCGCCTCCTCCGGAACGTTCGCGCCGAAGAGCCGCGAGGCGATGTTCCTGGTCAACAACCTGCTGTTCGTGCTCTTCACGTTCACCGTGCTGATCGGCACCGTGTTTCCCCTGATCGTGGAGGCCACGCAAGGCGTGCAGATGAGCGTGGGCCGTCCGTATTTCGACCGGATGGCGGTGCCCATCGGCGTGGCGCTCCTCTTCTTGATGGGCGTCGGCCCGGCGCTGCCCTGGGGCCGGGCCACCGCCGCCGAGGCACGGCGGGCCCTGCTCCCGCCGCTGGCGGGGGCGGCCGTCGCGGGCGCGCTGGCCTTCGCGCTCGGCGTGCGGCCGGCGTGGACCCTGGCCACCATCGCGCTGGCGGGCTACACCGCCCAGGTCACCGTGCGCGAGATGGCGCGCCCGCTGCGCCGCCGGATGGCCGCGCAGGGTGAAGCGCTCACCCGGGCGCTGGAGGGCCAGCTTCGGGAGGGCCGGCGGCGCCTGGCCGGCTACGTGGTCCACGGCGCGGTGGTCGTCATCGTGGTCGCGATCGCGGTGAGCAGCACGCTCGGCCACTCGCGCGAGGTGCAGCTCGGCCGGGGCGACTCGGTCGAGCTGGCCGGCTACACGCTCACCTTCCTGGGCGCGGAGCCGGTGGCGGAGCCGCACCGTCAGTCCCTGGTGGCCCGCGTGGCCGTGGAGCGCGGCGGCCGGAGCCTCGGCGTGCTCGCGCCGGCCATGAACTACTACCCCAACCAGCGCGAGCCCGTGGGCACGCCCGCCGTGCGCAGCTCCTGGCGCGAGGACCTCTACCTATCAATGGTCAACGTCGATCCCGCGCGGCAGACCCTCGGCCTGCACGCGATCGTCAAGCCGATGGTGGCCTGGATCTGGGGCGCCACCGCCGTCCTCGGCCTGGCCGCGCTGGCGGGCCTTCTCCCGGCGCGGCGGCGGGAGGAGCCGGCCGCCGCGACCGCGCCCGCGGCGCGCCCGGCGGCCGCTTCCACGCGGTGAATCGCCGGGTCCTCGCCGTCGGCCTCCTCCTCACGCTGCCGCTCCTGGGCGTCCTGGTGGCGGGGCTCGGGCGCGACCTCACCGTCCGCTCTCCGCTCGTGGGCCGGCCCGCGCCCGCCTTCTCCCTGCGGCCGGTGGGCGGGGGCACGCCGATCGGCACGGCGGAGCTGCGCGGCCAGCCCGCGGTCGTGAACTTCTGGGCCACCTGGTGCGTGCCCTGCTACCAGGAGCACGGCGTGCTCACGCGCGCGGCGCGGGCGCTCGACGGGCGCGTGCGGTTCCTCGGGGTCGTCTACGAGGACGCCGAGGAGAACGTGCAGCGCTTCCTCCAGGAGCACGGAGGCGGCTATCCGTCGCTGCTCGACGAGGAGAGCCGCACCGCCATCGCCTACGGCGTGTTCGGCGTGCCGGAGACGTATTTCCTCGACGCGAACGGGACCGTGGTGGGGAAGCACATCGGACCGCTCGACGATCGGCGGCTCCAGGCCGAGCTGGTCAAGGCGGGACTCCAGCGGTGACGCGCGCGCTGCGGGCGGCTCTCGCCGCGCTGCTGCTCGCGGGTGCGCTCGGCGCGGCCGCGCAGGAACCCGGCACCGCCGACCCGCGCGCGGTGGTCGGGGTGCCGAGCGGGCCGCCCCTGTCCGGGCCGGCGCTCGAGGCGGAGACGGAGGCGGTCTCCTCCGTGCTGCGCTGCCCGGTCTGCCAGGGTCTCTCCGTCGGGGACTCGCCCACCGACCTCGCGCGGAACATGAAGCGGCAGGTGCGCGACCTGCTCGCCGCCGGGTACGACCGTGAGCAGGTCCTCCGCTACTTCGAGGCCTCCTACGGCGAGTTCGTACGGCTCCAGCCGCCGCTGCGCGGGGTGAACTGGTTCGTCTGGGCGGCCCCGGTCGCCGGGCTGCTCGCGGGCGGGTTCATCGTCGCGCGGGCGCTGCGCCGCCACTCCGCTCCGCCCGAGAGGGCGGCGCCCCCCGCAGAGGCCGCGCCGGCGGGTGAAGACGACGGCGAGCTCGCGCCGTATCTCTTGCGCGTGCGCGAGCGGGCGTACGAATGGCCGGGCGGACGCCCGCCACGGCCGCCCGACGGGGGCAAGGCCTGATGCCCGAAACCGTCGATTGGGTGCCCGGGCTCCTCGTGCTGGCCGCCGGCCTGCTCGGCGGCTACGTCCTCGTGCGACGCCTGACGTCCACCGCCGGGGCGGCATCCGATCCCAGCCCGGCACCACCGGCGCTTCGCGACCTCGAGGCCCGCCGCGACGCGCTGGTGGACCAGCTCCGCGAGCTCGACGACGCCGCCAGCGCCCGGGGCGAGCGTGCGCGGCTCGAGCGCGAGGCGGCCCTCGTGCTGCGCGACCTCGACCGTCTGGCGCCGGCGGGCGCTCCCGCAACCGTGGCGGCCGAGGCCCCGCGCCGGGCCGCGTTCAAGGGCTTCCTCTGGGGCACCGGCTCCGCGGCCGCCGTCGCCCTGCTGGTGTTCCTCGTCTCCCGGTCGGCGACCGAGCGCGACGAGGGCGGCAGCCTTACCGGCGAGGTTCCCGGCGGCGCGGGCGCCCCGAGCGCGGACGACGAGATGTCCCTTCTGCAGGCCGCGGTCGAGCGCAACCCCGACGACCTCGAGGCGCGCCTGACGCTGGCGCGCGCCGCCCTCACGCGCCAGGACATGATGGTCGTGTACGACCAGACGCGCGCCGTGCTCGAGAAGCGGCCCGGCGATCCGCGCGCGCTGAGCTACCAGGCGCTGGTGCGGCTGGCCATGGGACAGGCGGACATGGCGGAGAAGATGCTGCGCGAGGCCCTGCAGTCCGAGCCCGACCTGCTCGAGGGCTACATCCACCTGAGCCTCGTCCACCTCCGCCAGGGACGGGTCGACGAAGCAGAGTCCGACATCGAGGAGGCCGCGCGGCGCAGCCCGGAGCACGCCCCGCGGCTGCGCGCGATCTGGGCGGAGATGCGCTCACAGGCGGAGCCCGCGCCGGAAGCGGCGACGCCCGCCGGCGAGGACCCGCACGCGGACCTGCCCGAGCCGGGCGCGCGCCCGGCCGGCGCGCCCGGCGCCGTCCGCGGCACGGTGGAGCTGGCCTCCGGCCTGCAGCCCGCGCCGGGAGCGATCGTGTTCGTCTCGGTGCGGCCGGCGGGTACGGCCGAGGGGCCGCCGCTCGCCGCCAAGCGCCTCTCGGCCGCCTCCTTCCCGCTCGCCTTCGAGGTCGGCCCCGGCGACTCGATGATGGGCCAGACGCTCCCGGACCGCGTGCGGGTGGACGTGCGGGTGGACGGCGACGGCGACCCGATGACGCGCGATCCCGGCGATCCGTCCGCCTCGGCCGACGACGTGCGCCTCGGCGCCGCCCCTCTGCGGCTCGTCCTGAGAAAGGGTCCATGAAGCAGAAGGCCGTCGTCTCACCCGCGCCGGCCACGGCGCAGCCCAGCGCGCGTTCGGTGGCCGCGCTGGTCGCGCTCGGGCTGGTGGGCGCCCTGCTCTCCGTCTTCCTGTGGCTGCAGCTCGTGCTCGCGCGCAGCGGCGGGCCCTCCGTCTGCGGGCCGGAGGACGGCGGCGCCTGCGGCCTTCTCTGGGACGGCGGCTTCGCGCGAAGCGTGCAGGAGACGACGGGCCTTCCCGTCGCGGCCTGGGGGCTCGTCTGGGCCCTGGTCGCCTTCACGCTGCCGCTGCTCGAGCTGCTGCGGCAGGCGGACCGCGGCGCCTCGCCGGGGCTCCTGGCCGGCATCCGCTGGACCGCGGCCGCCGGAGCCGGCGCGGCGGTCGGGCTGGCGACGGCCAGCCTGACCGCGGGTGCGCTCTGCGCCGGCTGCCTCGCCATGCAGCTCACCGCCGCCGCGTACGGGGCGATCGCGCTTTTCGCCTGGCGCGGGCTGCCGTTCGCGGACACGGGGCGCGGCGCCGCCCTGGCCGGAGGCCTCGCGCTCTCGGCGGCGCTCCTGCTCCTCTACCCGGGCCAGCACACGCCCGCCGCGCGGGCGGGCGCCGAGACGCTCGCGCGCGCGGTGGAGGCCACGGCCGGCACGAGAACCGGCCCGGCGGCCTCGGGGGGTGACCCGTCCCGGGCGGCCGGCACCGGCGATCCCGCCCTCGACCAGCAGCTCCAGGAGTTCGTGGCCAGCCTTCAGCCCGAAGCCAGGCAGACGCTGAGCGACTCGCTCGCGGTCTACCGCGCGGCCGCCCCGGCGCCGCCCGCGCGCACCCGCGCGCTGGTGGGCCCCACCTCGGCGCCGGTGCGGATCACGGAGTTCACCGACGTGCGCTGCCCGCATTGCGCCGACCTGCACGAGACGCTCAAGTACCTTCGCCAGAACACGCCCGGGGCCGCTTTCCAGGTCGAGGCGCGCCAGTTCCCGCTCGACGGCGCTTGCAACCCGGCCGTCCGGCAGAGGGGCGACGATCCCGTCCGGTGCCTGGCCGCGAAGGCGCAGATCTGCCTGGAAGGCCATCCCGGCGCGTTCGACTACGCGGGCGCGCTGTTCGCGCGGCACAGCAGCCTGACCGCGGAGCAGGTCTACTCGCTGGCCGGGCCGTACCAGCCGCGGGCGGACCTGCAGGCCTGCGTGGCCAGCGCGGAGACGCAGGCCAAGGTGGAGGAGGACGTGCGCGAGGCCACCCGCCACGACTTCGACGGCACGCCGCTGGTGCTCGTGAACGGCCGCAAGGGCTCGAGCTTCGGCCCCTTCCTCTACGCGATGATCCTCACCGAGGGCCGGGCCGACCACCCGGCCTTCGCCACGCTGCCCGCCGCGAACCCGCACGCCCACGTGCACTGAACACTAGAACGCCACTCCGCCGTAGAGGTAGAGCCGGACGTTCCCCTCGCTGCGGGCCGCGGCCAGCGTCAGCGTGTTCTCCGGGCGATAGAACATGAGGGAGAGACCGCCGCCCACCCCGGTGTGCCAACGGTTCGATCCCTCTCCGTCCAGGAAGACCCGGCCCGTGTCCACCAGGCCGAAGACGGCGATCGTGGTGGGGATGAGCAGCTTCACCCGGGCCACGGGCACGCGCAACTCCGCGTTGCCGAAGGCCGCGGCGTCGCCCGCGTAGCGCTGGCGGCGCAACCCGCGCACCGAGCCGGGACCGCCGATGAAGGCTGACTCGTGGAACGGGTAGTCGCCCCACACGCGCTTTCCGCCCGCGCGCAGCGCCAGGGTCGCCGGCAGGCCGGGGATTCCCAGGTACGTGATGGCCTCGCCGTGCACCTCGCCGAAGTCGCGGCGCAGGCTCCAGGCCTCGGGATAATACGTGCCCTCCGCGAAGACGAACGCGCCCTTCCGGGGCAGGGCGCGCGAGTCGCGCCGGTCCAGCCAGAGCCTGGCCCGGGCCCCGACCTGGCCGAAGCCGCCGTCGCCGTAGAAGTCGTTGCGCGCGAGGAAGCCGTCCGTGGGCGGCCGCGTGGTGGAGTACTTGGCCACCGGGCCGAACGCGAAGCGCGCGGCGGAGAGCGGCAGGGTCAGCGAGGGCGCGAGCAGGAACTGGCGCTGCTCGTTCCGGTAGAAGCGGTCGCCGGCGTCGTCGGAGGTCTCGTTGCCGAACCCGTGGAAGCGCACCACCTCGATGTCCGAGGCGCGGGCGAACAGGTTCACCCGCTTGCGCGAGTTGGTGCGCTGGTACTCGGCGTCGTACTCGAGGCGGAACCCCTGCAGGGCGGTCGAGTACTCCACTCCCGCGGTGTGGCGGGCGGCGTAGGGGTGCTTGCGGAAGCCGTACCGGGTACGCTGCAGCCGGGCGCCCAGCACCACGCCGAGGTCGCCGCCGCCCGCGACGATCGGCGTGGGCAGGTGATGGTCGCCCCAGTCCCGGTCGGGATTGCCCTTGCTGGTCAGGGGATGCTCGTAGGGCTTGTCGCTGTCGCTCGTGCCGGGGCCGTGCACGATCCGGTTCTCGCCCTCGTGGTCGAACAGCTCGGTGTTCCCGCCCTGTGAGTCGTCGAGCACGTCGTTGCCGGGGCCGCCCACGACGCGAACCTTGACCTGGTCGGGCCCGCGGCCGCGCGTGACCAGCTGGTCGTCGCCCCCGGCGAGGTCGATGCGCACCTCGCGCGTATCGCGCGGCGAGAAGCGGCGGCGGAAATAGGCCCCGTTCTCGGCGCCCTTCTCGGCCAGCGTGACCTCCACCTGGCCGTCTTCGGCGCGGACCACGGTGGCCAGCTCGGGCGCGTCGGTGCCCTGCACCGTCACCTGGTCGGCCAGCAGCTCGTAGTACTCCCGGGCGGCCTCCGGCAGGGCGTCACGCCGGGCCTCGAGGCGGCGGGCCAGGAGGGGGCCCGACACCCGGTAATGTCCCTCCGGCATGCGGCGCACGGCCCGCGCGATCGCTTCGTCGGTGAGGCGTGCCTGCAGCTCGCGCGCGGTCTCCGCCCAGGCCGGCCAGTCCACTCCCGCCAGCAAGCGCCGGTCGATGAAGCGCTGGTTCCAGTTCAGGCCGACCATGTCCGGGTACTCGCTCCCGAACTTCACGAACCGCGGCTGGACGAAGCGGCCGGCGCCGAGCAGCAGGCCGTCGAACCTCGTGAACGCGTTGTCGCGGTCCTTGGGCAGCGGCAGCCAGCGGCCCTGGCCGTCCTTCCGGCCCCAGTCCCACTGGTCCCAGTGGCGGTCCCAGTCGCCGATGAACATGTCGAACAGGCGCGCCTTGAGGAAGGCCGCCGTGTCCACCTGGTCCCGCGGGCTGGCGTCGAGCTTCTCGATGAGGTCTTCGGCGTTGACGATCTCGACGAAGCCCAGGGCCTCGAAGGTGGGGCTCTTCTCGTCGGGATCCTCCTCGAAGGTGCCCAGCATGCCCGCGAACTCCTGGCGGAATTCGCCCAGGCGGGGGTCGTCGGGCATGACGTACAGCTCCCGCTTGACGGAGAAGACACCCGCCGCCTCCGAGAGGGACTCCACCACCAGGGGCGCGGTGGGGAGGGCGGCGCTGATTTGGTCCTGCGCGATCCAGTCCGCCACCGTGTCGTGCAGGTCCTCCGGCAGCACGGGCGACGGGTCCTTGTCCACCGAGCGGAAGCGGAACTCACGGCCGTCGGCCGACTTGAGGGCCAGCGACTTCGTCTGCTTGCCCCCGCCCTTCTTGTCGGGGGTGAGGCCCCCGGCGTAGGTCCCGAGGTCGAGGACTTCCACCTCGATCGGCGCCGTCCAGGTCGTGCGGTAGCGCGTCCCGAGCACGAAGCGGTGCAGCGGCCCCGCCGCGTAGCGCGGGCCGGCCACGACCGTCACGGTCGGGCGTGGATCGGCCCGGGCCGCCGGCGGCGCGGGCTCGCTCGGGGCGGCGGATCCGGCCAGGAGGACGAGGCCACCCGCCGCGGCCCACCGGACCAACGATGGAGAAGAGGTCACGCGGATCATGTTCGCCTCACCTATCGGAACCGCAAGGGCCGCGACCCGGTGTTCCCGTCCGTCGGCCGCCCCGAGCGCGCGGCCGCGGACGGCGGCCGGGGGCGTCACGAAACACCCTTGAAACGATCATAGGGTGCGAGCCTCCACCGCGTACCGTCCGCGCGCAGAAGGACGGTCCAGGCCCCCCCAGGCGCGGTAGAATCCGCCCCGATGTCCACCCTGCGGCTGGTCCCCGTGATTGGCGACGACCTGGTCGTGGATCTCGACTCCGCGGTCGTCGGCCGCGAGCCGACTTGCGACGTGGTGGTCGAGCACGGATCGGTCTCGCGCAGGCACGCCGTGCTCGAGCGCCGCGGCGGGAGCTGGTTCGTCGTCGACCAGGGCAGCGCCAACGGGACGTTCCTCGACAGCGTGAAGGTGGGCGAGGGCGCCCTCCGCCACGGGCAGGAGCTGCGCTTCGGCGCGGCGGCCTTCCGCGTCGATCTGCCCGAGGCCTCGGACGAGGCCGGCGCCACCTTGCTCACCTCGGTGCCCGAGGCGACGGTGCTGACGCCGGCGGCGCAGGTCTCCCGGCCCGCGGCGCCTCCGGCCAGGTCCGTCGCGCCGCCCCCGCTGCCGGGTGCCCGCGC
>DATKEG010000133.1:0-8308 GCA_035544515.1 Vicinamibacteria bacterium
CCTCATCGCCCTCTCCGGCTACGGCCAGGCCAGCGATCGGCAGAACACGCGGGACGCGGGATTCCGCGCGCACCTGGTCAAGCCCGTGGACCTCGAGGCGCTGGCCGCCCTGCTCGCCACCTGAGACCGCCGCCCGCGCCCGCGGCGAGAGCACGGAAACCCGCGGAGGAGCGGCCGGCCGGCCGCCCTCCGCGGGCCCGTGGGCCGTGTGTACGCGCCTACCGGGTGGCGGGAGTCGCGGGTGGCGGCGGCTTCGGCGGGTTCGCCTCGACGTTCACGCTGATGAAGACCTCGTCGCCGAGCACCGCGCCGCCCGTGTCGAGCACGCGGTTCCAGACGATCCCGTAGTCCTTCCGGTCCAGGGTGAAGTCCGCGGAGAAGCCGGCCTTCTCGCCGGGCCCGCTGCCCATGAAGCCGAGGAAGGTCACGGGCACGGTGATCTCCCTGGTCACGCCGTGGAGGGTGAAGGTGCCGGTCACGTCGTAACGGTCCTGGCCGCGGGGCACGATCTGCGAGCTGCGGAACGTGATCTCGGGATGCTTCTCCACGTCGAAGAAGTCGGCCGAGCGCAGGTGCTTGTCGCGCCCGGCATGCGCCGTGTCGAGGCTGGCGGCGTTGATCTTCAGCTCGACGCTCGAAGCGGCGGGGTTGGCGCGGTCCACCAGGATGGTCCCGCCGAAGTCGTTGAAGCGCCCGCGGACCTTGGTCACGAAGTGCCGCACCTGGAAGGCGGCCTCCGAGTGCGGCGTGTCGACGACGAACGTCTCCGCCGCCGTCGCCGGCCCGGGGAGGGTGAAGAGCGCGGCCGCCATGGCCAGCGCAGCCGCTCGCGGCCGCTGGAAATTCAACATTCGTGTCTCCTCTTTCTTCTTTCTCTTCTCAGACCGTCTGGGAATCCATCTTCACTTCGGCGTCGTGGTCACGGATGAAGCCGTCTTCGCCCGCACCCGGTCGAGCAGGCCGATGAGCGTGTCGACCTGGCCGCCATCCAGCATGCCGAGGGCCTGCCGGTCGGCCCGGTCGATGGGACCGTCGAGGTCGCCGAGCAGGCGCAGCGCGGCCGGCGTCGCGAAGCACAGCATCTGCCGGCGGTCGTGGGGGCAGCGCTTGCGCCGCACGAGGCCGCGGGCCTCCAGGCGGTCCAGGAGTCGCGTCACGCCGGGCGCGTGCTCGATCATCCGTTCGGCGACGTCGAGCGTGGGCAGCCCCTCTTCGCCCGCGCCACGCAGGATCCGCAGCACGTTGTATTGCTGCAGGGTGATCCCGTGCCCCTCGACCACGCGCGTCAGCGACCGCCGGAGCAGCTCGACCGTCCGGAAGAGGGCCACCACGCCCTCCTGCGCGCGCGAGGTGAACGGCCGGCGCGGCCGGATCTCGTGTGGCACGGCGCTCGCGGGCTGGGTCACGAACGTGAAGGTAGGCAGGAATGCTTGATACGTCAAGTAAAAGGGTGTGAAGGCCGCGCGCGCGCGCCGCGGTGGAACCCGGCCGGGGGGCGGCGCGTCATCCCGTGAAGGGGAGGTTCGCCGCGATGGCCGGGGAAGGGGCTAACCTGAAGCGTCCCATGGGCGGCCTCCTCTCCCGGATCCGGCAGGCGCTCCCGCGGCCGCTCTCCCCGGCGAACCTGCTGGCGACCCTGCTCGTCTTCGCCAGCGCCTTCGCGTCGCTCGGCGTCCTCTGGTGGTTCGCCCGCCACGGGTGGGCCATCTACCGGCTCACCCGGGGGGTGGGGGACACCGTCTTCTACAGCGCGGACGGGAAGCCGTGGTTCCCCCTCGACGAGCACCGCCGCGACGTCCCCCTGGCGGAGATCTCTCCCCACCTGCGCCACGCCGCGGTGGCGGTGGAGGACCACCGCTTCTTGCAGCACGCCGGCATCGACCCCATCGCCTTCGGGCGGGCCACGTTGGAGAACGTGCGCGAGCGGCGGATCGCCGAGGGCGGCAGCACGCTCACGCAGCAGCTCGCGCGGACGCTGTTCCTCACCAACCGCCGCACCTGGGGACGCAAGGCCAAGGAGGCCGCGCTCGCGCTCATGCTCGAGCGCGTGCTCACCAAGGACCAGATCCTGGAGCTGTACCTCAACCGCGTCTACCTCAGCGGCGGCGTGTACGGCGTCGAGGCCATGTCGCGCAACCTCTTCGTCAAGCCGGCGAAGGACCTCACCCTGGCCGAGTCCGCGCTCGTGGTCGGGCTCATCCAGGCGCCCTCCGCCCTGGCGCCCTGGTGGAACTGGGACGCGGCGCTGCAGCGCAGCCACGTCGTGCTCCTGCGCATGCGGCAGGAGGGTTACATCACGGCGGCGGAGGAGAAGGCGGCGCGCCGGGCGCGGTTCCGCATCACGTCGAAGCCGCGCCTGGCCGACAACCGGTCCGGCTACGCGAAGGAGTACCTGCGCCAGCTCTTCCGCGACCGCGTGGGGCGCGACAACCCTCCGGAGTGGAAGGTGCGCACCACGTTCTCCCCCGCGCTGCAGCGCGCGGCGGAGCAGGCGGTGGCGGACGGCCTGCGCGCGCTGCGCGTGAGCGGGCTGCAGGCCGCGCTGGTCGCGCTCGACGCGGAGACGGGCGACGTCCTGGCCATGGTGGGCGGATCGGACTACGGCGCGACGCCGTTCAACCGCGCCGTGCGCGGCCGGCGCCAGCCGGGGTCCGCCTTCAAGCCCTTCGTGTACGCGGCCGCGCTCGACCGCGGGCTCTCTCCCGTCTCCGTGCTCACCGGCCTCAACGACGTGGCCGCCGGCGGCGAGCAGGAGTGGACGCCGCGCAACGAGGGGGAGGACGGGCCGGCCACGCAGACGCTGCGCGAGGCCCTGCTCGAGTCGAACAACCAGGCCGCGGCCGCCCTGCAGCAGCGCATCGGCTCCGGCCGCGTGCTCGAGGTCGCGTCCGCGGCGGGCCTGCGCGGCCTGCCCGACGTGCCGTCGCTGGCCCTGGGCACGGGGCTGGTCAGCCCGCTCGACCTCACGGCCGCCTACGCCGTGTTCCCGTCGGGCGGCTACGCGGTCGAGCCGCGCGGCCTCGTGCGCGCGACGGACCGCGACGGCGACCTGGCCTTCGAGGTGCCCCCGGAGCGTAAACGGGTGCTCTCCCCGGAGGCCGCCTTCCAGACCCTCAGCATGCTGCGGGACGTGATCGACCTCGGCACGGCGTCCACGGCGCGCTCGATGGGCCTGCGCATCCCGGCCGCCGGCAAGACCGGGACCACGGACGACTTCAAGGACGCGTGGTTCGTGGGCTTCTCGTCCTCGCTGGTGGCGGGGGTTTGGGTGGGGTTCGACCAGCCCCGGCCGATCGGGCGGAAGGCGTACGGCGCGCGCGTCGCGCTGCCCATCTGGGTCGAGTTCATGCGCCGGGCCTCCCGTGTCGTGCGCGCGAGCGAGTTCGAGCCGCCGCCCGGCCTGCGCGAGCGGGAGCTGTGCCGCCTCTCCTACCTGCGCCCCCTGGAGGGATGCCCGACCTACGTGGAATACTTCAAGGAGGACGACGCCGTGCCGCGGCGGATGTGCACCCTCCACCAGGGAAGCCTGAAGGAGGAAGCCCGGCGCGCCGTCGGCGAGGTCCTGGGCGCGCTGGGCCGGCGCCTGCGCCGCATTCTCGAGCGCTGAGAGGGGCATCCATGAAGATCGAAACGGACGGCGACGTGGTGCGCGTCGAGCTGCGCGGCCCCGAGCTGCGCCTGTTGCGCCGGGCGCTCGAGCGCGCCTCGTTCATCGACACCCCGATGAGCGAGCAGGCGGAGATCGCGGCCTTCTGCGCGCGCGCCCTGGAGACGCTGCCGAAGGGCTGACGATCCCGCGCGGCTCCGCCTGGGCTCCGTTGGCCGCCTCGTCAGATGCCGCGTCGCGGCAGCCGCGGTCGACGACTCGGTCCAGACCGAGTAGTCACCGCGCTTCGCGCGACCAGAAGGGATGAAACGGGGCGGAGGGCCCCAACAGGACAGTGGCCTCCGGGCCGGCTCGAGCCTCGTGCGGTTGCCGTATTCGGGGAGGTGATGCCCGATCCATTCCGAATGCCGGCAAATGTGGCCTGCGCTGGTTCGAAGCACCGTTCGTATTCTTATCAGAATCATTCCTCCCGACCGGACCTCTTCTGGCACGCCGAGACCCTATGATCCGGTTATTAAAGTAGCAACACCGCCTCTGCTCTCGGACGGCGAGCTGGTGGCCGAAGTCAAGCGTCTCGTCCGCTGTGAACGCCACGCTATCGCACGCCTCGTCGTCCACCTGGCCGACATGGACGGCCGCGAACTCCATCTCGCCGCCAGCTTCCCGTCGCTCTACGCGTACTGCGTCGGCGAGCTCGCCCTCTCCGACTACGAAGCGTTCAGCCGCATCGAGGCCGCGCGCGCCGGCAAGGCGTTCCCCCGGATCTTTTCCCTGCTCGCGGAGGGAGCGCTCAGCCTGACGACCGTCCAGCTTCTGGCCCGGAAGCTGACCGCCGAGAATCATGACGCCCTCCTCTCCGCGGCCGCGGGCCGAAGCAAGCGGGGGGTGCAGGAGCTGCTCGCCCAGTGGGTCCCGAGGCCAGACGTGCCGGAGTCGATCCGCCGGCTCCCGAGCCGGGAAGCGACGCCGGCACCGGCGTTGGCGCTACCCGCAGACGGTTCGAACACTGCAGGTACGCCACGGACGGGCGCAGGCGCCGGCCCGAGCGCGCCGCTGGCGATCGAGGCTTTGCCGGCGCCGCCTACGGCGGCTCCGGCACCCAGCTCCCGGCCCGTCGCGACGCCACTGGCGCCCGACCGCTACCAGGTGACCTTCACCGCGAGCGCCGAGTCGTGCGCGCTGCTCCGACAGGCGAAGGACCGGCTCTCTCACGCCGTCCCCGACGGCAGCACGGACCGGGTGGTGAACCGGGCGCTCAAGGCGCTCCTCGTGCAGCTCGACCGCACGCAGCACGCTGCGGCCGACCGGCCCCGGCAGCCTCGGGGCACGGCGCCACGCTCGCGCACGATCCCCGCCCACGTCCGGCGCGCGGTGTGGCGGCGCGATGGTGGCCAATGCGCTTTCGAGGCCCGGTCAGGGCGGCGGTGTGGGGAGCGACGGTTCCTCGAGTACCACCATCTCGATCCGCACGTGCTCGGCGGCGAGGCCACGGTCGAGCGCGTGGAGCTGCGCTGTCGCAGCCACAACAACTACGAGGCCAGGCTGTGGGGCCTGGGCCGGCGGGATGACCATCGGCAGGAGCCGGCTCGGTCCGGACCGAGTGACCGCCCGCGCCTGGCGCGACCAGAGGAAACGGGACGGGGACCGAATCGCGACCGCGCGCCGGCTCCAGGGGCGGGTTGACAGTGGTGGTTCGGCGCGGTGAACCAGTCTGTCCGGCGACCGTCAGGCGCGCGTCAGTCGTGCCACGACGGGCAGGGCTCCTCCAGCGTGTCCTGCCGCGGAGGAGAGAGGCGTGCGGCCCGTTCCTCAAGAGTTGCCCAGGAAATTCTCCAAGTACCCGCAGGTCATCCGCGGTGGTCGACGGCTACTCCCAGCAGGTTGACGCGACCGGTAGGCCTCCCCGCGTTCGGCCGGCCAACATGCCGCACGCGGCGTGGATGTCCGGGCCGCCGGAGTAGCGCCGCACGAAGGGGATGTGGCGCTCGGCCAGCGCGGAGAGGAAGCGGCCGCGCTCGGCGGCGTCGGGCGGGCGGAAGCGGCCGGTCGGGTCGTTGACGTCGATCAGGGAGAGGCGCACGCGCACGCCCGCGAACAGCCGCGACAGCGCCTCCGCCTCCTCCGGCCCCGTGTTCACGCCGGCCATGAGCACCCAGGCGAGATGGACGTAGGCGCCGCGCGCGGCGGCGTGGCGGCGCATGGCGGCGGCGAGGTCGTCCACCGGGTAGCGCGAGCCGACCGGCATCAGCGACGCCCGCTTGTCGTCGAAGGCGGAGGTGAGAGAGAGGATCAGCCGGTAGGGGTGGCCCTCGTCCGTGTAGCGGTCGATCGGGGGGACGAGGCCGACGGTCGAGATCGTGATGCGGTCGCCGCGGATGCGGGCGCCCCACGGCGCGCGGAGGATCTCGGCCGCCCGGATCACGCTCTCGTAGTTCTGGAAGGGCTCGCCCTGGCCCTGGAAGACCACGCCGGTCACCGGCCGCTCGGGCGACTCGCGGCGCACGGTGAGCACCTGCTCCACCATCTCCCAGGGCTCGAGGTTGCGCGTGAAGCCCAGGCGGCCCGTCTCGCAAAAGGCGCAGCCGAGCGCGCAGCCGACCTGCGACGAGACGCAGACGCTCCAGCGCGGCCGCTCCAGCGGGATGCGGACCGACTCGAACACCAGCCCGTCCTCTCCGCGGAAGAGGTACTTCACGAAGGGGTCCACCTCGCTGCGGCGGCGGTCGAGGACGACGAGCCGCGCGAGACGGCCGCGAGCGACGAGGGCGGCGCGGGCCCGCTTCGACAGGCCGCGCACGCCGTCGAGGTCGTCCCGGTCGTCGGCCACGAGCCGGGTCAGGACCCGGCGCGCGACGTCCTCGGGCAGAAGGGCGTCCGCGGCGAGCGCCACCAGGGACGCCGGCGTCTGGCCGCGGAGATGGGGCGAGGACATCGGGGGTATCCTAGCAGGGCCTCGTCCGGTGGAGCCTCCCATGCTGCTGGGCCTGTCCGCCGCCGCGCTCGCCGCCTCCCTCGGCGCCGCGCAAGAGCCGAAGCTGCCCGAGTTCCGCGCCGACGTGCGGGTGATCCGCCTCGACGTGTCCGTGGTCGACCGCAAGGGCCGGCCGCTCCCGGGCCTCGCGCCCGAGGACTTCACGGTCTTCGAGGACGGGCGTCCCGTCGAGATCACGTACTTCGAGGCGGTGGACGGAAGCGGTGGCGTGGCGACGTCCGCCGACTCCGCGGTCACGCTGACGGCGCCGCCGCCGCGCCGCATCCTGCTCCTCGTGGACACGGGCCGCATGGCGATGGGCGACCTCATCCGCGCGCGTCAGTCCACAGCGCGTTATCTGCGCGAGCAGGCCGGAGAGGGCGACTGGGTCCGGCTGGTGAACCTCTCGACCGGATGGGCCTGGGACGGACGGATCCCCGAGGATCGGGAGCGGCTGGAGACGGCGGCCCTGGCGCTGGAGGGACGCATGTCGTTCTGGGCCGGCCTGGGCGACGGCGACTGGTCGAGCGGCTTCGGCCGGCCGATCGAGGACCGCATCGAGTTCGACGCCGGAACGGGGTTCGGCTCGGAAGGCCACACCTCGGGCCGGTTCCTCTCCCAGTTCGCGCAGAGCGCCGGCCTGCTCGGCGTGCTGGAGTCGCTGCTCGTGCAGCTCGAGGGGGTCGCGGGCCGCAAGGCGCTCGTGTTGATCTCGCCCGGGTTCCCGCAGCTCATGGGCCTCGACCGCGAGCTGCAGAAGGTGGCGACGCTGGCCCGCCAGTCGGCGACCGCCGTGTATTTCCTCGACTCCGTGGGCCTCGAGGCCGTCGTCCCCGAGCCCGGCAAACACATGCCGGGCGCCTTCGAGACGGCCTGGCGCCGCTCCGGCGGATCGCAGGACCTGGCCGAGGCCACCGGCGGCTTCACCTACCGCTTCAGCAACGCGCTGGAGCCCGGCCTCGCGCGCGTGGCCGCGGAGATGCAGACGTACTACGTGGTCGGCTACACGCCGTCGCGGCCGGAGGACGGCCGCTTCCGCAGGGTCAAGGTGAAGGTCGGCGTGCGCGGCGCGTCCGTGCGCACGAAGAAGGGCTACCTGGCCGGGGCGAAGCCACGGCGCTGAGGCGCGCCCTCGGCGCCCTGGGCGCGGCGTTCGCGCTGGCCGCGGCGCCCCCGGAGGTGCGGCCCCGCGAGGCCATCCCCATCGAGCGGGTGCGGGAGGCGCTGAGGAAGTACGGCCGTCGGCCCTGAGACTTCGGTCTTGGGTCTCGACTCTCGCCACGCCCACTCACTGAGCATTCCGCCCAGCGCCTGCTCGGGCCGGTCCGCTGACACCTCTGTCGAGCCGCGGCGTGAACTCCACCCGTTGCCTCACTTTGGCGCCGGTTCCGCCGCCGATGCCACCCTGGCACCACGCTCGCAGCCCGCCCGTCGAGCGCCGCACTCACGAAGCGCAATGAGGATGCATGCGAGGTCGATCGATCGCCGTCCGGTCGCTGTGGGCCCTGTCGTGCCTGGCCGCCGCGTCGGTCGCCTCGGCCGCCGACCCGCAGGAGCGGAGCGGGTTCTGGATCGGTCTGGGCGTCGGGCCGGGTTGGGCCGAGGCCACGTGCGACCTTTGCGACGGCGGCGGTCGCGAGACGGGCTTGGCAGGCAACGTGAGGCTCGGCGGCACGCTCAACGAGCGGCTGCTGTTCGGCGCCGACATCAACGGGTGGAGCAAGGAGGAG
>DATKEG010000134.1:0-7443 GCA_035544515.1 Vicinamibacteria bacterium
AAGATTCGAGCAGTCACTTCAACCTCGATGCACAATGTAGCGAGCCCTGTCTGAATTGTCAATAGCAAAGTCCAAGCAGCGGCGGGTGGAGGAAATCGTGACCGGCACGAGCCGTGAGGGCGACGTCGTCTCGCTTCCTGCATGGAGGAGGGCGGACGGGAGCGCCCAGGCGCGTGAGGAGGACGCGGCGGCCACCCGATGAGGGCCTTGTCGGGCCACCGTAACTGGGGATAATCCATCCATGCACACGTTCACGCTCGAGTACTGGCAGGACGACGGGTCGTACGTCGGTCGGCTGAAGGAGATGGCCGGCGTCGTGAGCCAGGGGCAGACTCTCGCCGAGCTTGAGGAGAACATCCGGGACGCGTATCAGCTTATGACCGATGCCGAGCCCGATAGCCCTGCTGGATGGCCGCGCGGCCGATGGCCTGGGCGAGCGTCCTGCTCGATGCCCTGGAAGCTTTGGGTCCGCACCGCGAGGCATGCGTGCTTGTCGGAGCCCAGGCGATCTATCTGCGGGTCGGCGAAGCGGACCTCGCCGTCGCGCCGTTCACGACGGACGGGGATCTCGTCATTGATCCGCGCCGACTTTCTGACGTGCCGCCCGTCGAACGAGGTGGTCACGACAGCGGATGTCTTTCGCATAAGCTTTCCTAGACACCGCGCAATCGGATCTTCTTGTCTCCAAACGTCGCGAGGATCTCGACCTCGCCCCCGAGTGCCTCAATGTACCTGCGAAGAGTGGAAACGAGATGGTCTGCTCGCCTTTCCGCCCGCGACAGCTCTCCCTGTGTCATCTCCGTCATGGCTGCGACTTGGTCCTGAGTCTTCCCAAGCAACTCGCGCACTCCCCGCAGGTTCGTTTCAAGAACAATGTCGTCAGCTCGCCGGCGTGCCCGTTCCATCTGGGCAGTGCTCATCTTTCCTTGCTTGATATCGCTCCATCGGCGTGTGCCCATATCTATCCTCCGAAATAACTCTAAGACACCGTCCCATTACGCTAACTAGGGCTTACTTCTCGGCCGGGTCTCGCCCTCCTTCTAGCTCAGTCAAATACTGTCGCCACAACGCTTCAGCCTGCGGAATGAACGTCTCATAGAACCCGTTGTCCCCTGTCTTGTCTCCGCCAATCAGCAGCACTGCTTGTCTCTTGGGGTCGAACGCATAGAAGACCCTCAGCGGCCTACCTTTCGACTGAATCCGCAACTCCCGCACCGTTGAGCCCTTGATGTCGCTGGAATACGGAAAGCGAAGCGCAACGCCAAGGTCCTCCAGCGCCGTCACCACCGCGAACACGTCACTCTGCGTGTTTGCATCAAGGCTGTCGTACCAGGCTCGGAACTCGTCGGTAACCACCACTTCCACAGCCATGTTCGTCATCCGCCTCCAGGATGCAGTACGAGCGCCGCCGGACGAACGGCGCGCTTGGACGACCTCGGCTATCACTGAATATAGCCTTCAGTGCATATGCTGTCAAGAGCATGGCCCAACGAGTCCGCGGTTTTGCGGCGGTCGCCATGAGGCCACGGATCGCCCGAGGGCCGCGGCCGCGCCGCCGCTGCACATGGATCGCGGCTTTCCCGTATGGGCGTAGCACGGGCCTCTCTTCGACATCCAGCAGCCTGCACCCTATGCGCACCCTGTCGCACTCGTCCGGTTCGGGTATCACCTGTAATCTATTGATTCTTTGGAGCCGGCGCTCGGGATTGAACCGAGGACCTGCTGATTACGAATCAGCTGCTCTACCGCTGAGCTACGCCGGCTGGGGCGGGGTGACGGAAACGTCATCGTAGCAGAAGCGCTTGGGGGGCGCCAAGACGCCGGACGGACGAGCCGCGAGGGAGCCGTCCCGGGGGATGATGGGCGGCGGAACGATTCGTGACACCCACGCTCTTGACGCGCGCGATGCTCGCCTTGATGGCGCTGCTGCTCGTCTCGAGCAGCCTGCACAAGCGCTTCTCCTACGACGAGGTGGACAACCTCGGCTACGGGACGCGTTTCCTGACGCAGGGGCCGGGTGCGCCCATGAACGGGCAGCGCATGCCGGTCCTGGCGCTCAACGCGCTGCCGTCGGTCGCCGCCGGCTGGAGCGTCGGCCTCCTGCACCGCAGCGAGTGGCGGCGGATGGTCGTGCGGGCGCCCACCATGGTCTTCGCGCTGCTCCTGGCCTGGCTCGTGGGGCGTTGGGCGAGAGAGCTGTACGGGCCCGCCGCGGGGATCCTGGCCCTCGGGTGCTGTGCGTTCAACCCCAACGTCCTCGCGCACGGCAAGCAGGTGACGAGCGACGTGGCCACGGCGTTCTTCACGGTGGCGGCCGTCTACGGCCTCTGGCGGCTGTGCCGGCAGCCGGGGACGAAGACGTTCGCCCTGGGTGTGCTGGCCACGACGGGAGCGCTCGCGTCGAAGTTCACGTCCGTGCTGCTCTTCCCCATCCTGCTCGTGCTCGCGCTGATCGATCACACGGCTCGGCCGCGGTCCGCGCGGGCGCCGTTCCGTCGCGTGGCCCTCGTGGCCGCCGGGTTCGTGGCGAGCGTGATCCTGCTCCTCAACGCCGTCTACCTCTTCGACGGCAGCTTCCGTCCGGCGCGCGAGTACGGCTGGAAGAGCCGCGCGCTCGCGCCCCTGCGCTCGGTGCCTGTTCCGGTGCCCCTGCCGAAGGTGTTCGCGCTCGGCATCGACTACTCGTACTTCCTGCAGGAGAACCCGCGGGAGGGCCGCGGCAACAACTACGTCCTGGGAGAGCTGAACCGCGACGGGCGTTGGTACGCGTTTCCGCTGATGCTGCTGCTCAAGACGCCGCTGGCGTTGTTCGGGCTGCTGGCGCTGGCCGCGCGCGCGCGTTTGCCCGCCGACGACCCTCGCCGTGGCGCGACCGTGTTCCTGCTCCTGCCTTTCGCCGCGATCCTGGCCTTCTTCAGCCTGTTCGTGGACGCGCAGCTCGGCATCCGCTACGTGCTGCCGGCATTGCCGTTCCTGTTCGTCTTCGCGGGCCGGGCGGCCGTGCCGCGGCCCGGGCGGTGGCTCCGTGCGGCGCTCCTCACGCTCGCGGCCTGGCACCTGGCGGCCACGTTGTCGTACCACCCGCACTACGTGTCGTATTTCAACGAGCTGATCGGCCGGCGCATCGACGCCTGGCGCTACCTGGCCGACTCCAACCTCGACTGGGAAGACCGCTCCTGGTTCATCCGCCGGTTCCAGGCGCGCCATCCCGAGATGCCGCTCGTCCTGGAGCCGGAGCGCCCGGTCGCCGGCTACGTGGTGGTGGGCGCGAACCAGCTCGTCGGCGTCTTCGGTCCGGCCCGTTACCGCTGGCTGCGCGAGAACTTCGAGCCCATCGCCCACATCGGGTACAGCCACCTGGTCTTTCGCGTGACGCCGGCGCGCCTGGGGGAAGTCATGGACGCCGGCGCAGCCACGCCGCCGCCAGCGCCCCCGCCGTGAACAGGACGGCGCCCGTCCTCAGCGGCCAGGCGGGCCACGCCACCTCGACGCGATGTCTGCCGGCCGGCACGGGGACGCCGACCACGTGGCCATCCGCGAGGACGACCTCGGCGGGTTGACCGTCGACCGTCGCCCGCCAGGCCTCGAAGTACGATCGCGACCACACGAGCAGGCCGGGCGCGTCCGCGATCACCTCCGCGGACAACGCCGTGGTTCGCTCCCGCACGGAAAGAAACCGGCCGGCCGCGAGGCGCACGGGCGGCGCCGCCCCGCCCAGCGCGTACAGGCGCACGCCGTGCGTGGGACTCAGCACGCGCGAGAGCCGAAAGGGCTCCGGCAGGACGCCGTCCGTGACGACCAGCGCCACGCCGGAATGGCGCAGCCGCGGCACGCGCTCGGGCCAGGGCAGCGCGTCCAGCTCCTTGCGCACGACGCGATCGGGGTCCGTGTAGCTGCCGTCGGGATCGCGGTCGAAGGCATACCGCACGCCGGCGAGCGCGCCGCTGATCGCCCATAGCTCCGGCGTGATGCGCCGCATCACCGCGCGCGTGGTGTCCTCGGCCGGGAGCACCGCCCCGGGCAGGGCGTGGGTGTCCACGGCGATACGCTCGAACACCCGGCCGGCCACCCGCGGCGGGGCGGACAGCGGCCGGTCGAGGACGGCCAGGAGCAGCGGCAGGTGGGCCGCCACCAGCGGCGCGGTGAGGACCGCCGGCAGCCAGGCCGCCGGCCTCGGGCGTCTGGAGAAAAAGAGGGCGATGGCGGCGGCCACGGCCATGAGCAGGGCGTTGAAGGCCATCCCGTCCGCGTCGAAATGGATCGCCAGCCCCAGCGCGACCGCCGCGAGGACCACGAGCACGCCGCCCGAAGCGCGGTTCGGCCGCTCCCCCGCCGCCCACCGGTGCGCGGCATGCGCGACGAGCGGGACGAGGCAGAGCGCGACCACGTACCACCATTTCACCGGGAACCGGAGCCGGCCATCCAGGGACAGGAGGGGATAGAGCTTCTTCGCCAGGGGAAGATAGCGCCCGAACGAGAGGACGACCGCGACGAGCGCCGTCGCATACCAGAGGCGCTCCGCGCCGCGCCAGGGCCGCCCATGGCGCACCAGGAGCGCCAGAGTCGCCAGGCCCAGGTGCAGGGTCCACAGGTACGGCGTGTGGTTGTCGTGGAACGCGTGGCCGGTGAAGCGGCCCCTCCCGGCGAGGTCGGGACGGCCGAACGGGAACGGGACGGCCTGCTCGACGAAGCGGATGGGATGGACCGAGGTCCCGGTGGCGGTCACGAAGGGGTACGACCGCTCCTCGCGGCTCGAGTCGCGGTAGATCTGCGCCGTCAGGAGCACCTGCGGGCCGGCGAGCAGCGCGCCCAGCGCAAGCGCGCCCGCGACCGCGAGCAGGCCGCGGCGCGAAGGAGCGGCCGCGGTCCGCACCCCGGCGAGCAGGAACGTGAGCAGGGCCACCACCGGCTCGCCGGCGAACACCTCGAGCGCCGACCACGCGCCCAGCTCCGCCACCGCCGGCCGGACACGCCGCCCTTCGGGTTCGGCGGCACGGCGGAGCGCCTTCGCGGTGGCGGCGAGCACCCAGGGCGCGACGGCGAGCGCCATGCCGGTGTTGTAGAACTTCCAGGCCGAAACGAACACGCCCGAGAGCGTGAAGGCGACGGCGGCGGCTTCCGCGGCGCCGCGGCCGTGGCCTTCCGCGCGCGCCCAGCGGCGCGCGCCGGCGTAGGCGAGCAGGGCGGCGAGCGCGAAGTGCAGGCCGAAGGCCGTGTGCACGGGAAGCACGAGGAAGGCGAGCGTGTCCGGGAAGAAGGTCCCGAAGTTCGGGTTGCCGGCGAGGGGCTGGCCGAACGAGGCGTACGGGTTGAGGTAGGGGAACTCGCCCTTGCGCAGCAGGTCCACGGTCGCCCACTTGCCCGGCAGGTGCGTCATGGACGCGTCCTGGTAGGTCACGTTGATCCAGCCGGCGGCCAGCGGCAGCAGCGCCAGGCCCAGGACGACGCGGAGGCCACGCACACCGGCGCTCGTCATCGCGGGACCGGGGCGGCGGCCATCTCGCGCCGAAACACGGCCATCGCCCAGACGAAGAGCGCCACGTTGGAGAGCGCGACGAGGGAGGCCGCGGCGCGGATCGGCCCGCGGTAGAGCGGGGGAACGAGGCCGGAACCCGGCTGGATGGCGGCGTGGTCGAGCACCGCGCGCGTGAGGTCGAGCGCCTGGTTGAGGGTCGCGGCGGCGGCGAGCCCCGCAAAGAGCACGAGCCACCGGCGCGAGCGCGACGCGGCCAGCGCCAGGAGCGCGGCCGCGGGCACGAGGTAGCGCTGGTGGACCTGGGTCGGGAGCATGAAGAACGCGAAGAAGCTCATGGCGGTCGCCCACACGAGGCCGTAATCGGTGGGATGCCGCCACAGCCCGGCCATCAGGAACACCATGCCGGCCGCGAAGGCCAGGAGGCCGACGTCGCGATGCGTGAGCGGGCCGAGCGCCGGCCGGTCGTCGCGCCGCGCCACCACCGCCGGCCGGCCCCGCACCGCGATGTCGAACCGGTCGAGCAGGTACCAGCCGTTGTAGGCCTCCGCGGTGCGGAACGGGTAGTACCCGACCGCGTCCGTGTAGGCGCGCGCCATCCGTGGCCCGGCGCCCGCGAGCAGGTAGGGCGCGGCGAGCAGCGCGATGGCGAGCGTGCCCGTGCCGACCGCCACCGCGAGTGGACGCGGCCCCAGCCGGCGCCACGTCCACACCGCCGCCGCGGGCAGGGCCACGACGGCGAGGAGCTTGGTGGCGAGCGCGGCGCCGAGCGCCGCTCCCGCCCAGGCGGCGCGCCGGTTCAAGAGGGCCACCAGGCCGGCCGCCAGCAGCAGGGCAAGCAGCGCGTCGAACTGCCCCCACAAGGCGGCGTTGACGAACAGCGGGGCGCCGAGCGCGCTGAGGAGGGCCGCGGTCCGCGCCGCGCGCTCGCCCAGCGGCGCGCGGAGGCCCCGCAGGCACAAGGGCACGAAGGCGAGGACGGCCAGGAGGCTCGGCAGCTTCAGCAGGGTGACGGCCAAAGCACCGGTCTCGGCCGCACCCGTGGCGCGCCGGGCCGCTTCGACCAGCGTCAGGAGGTACGGGACCACCGGCGGGTAGTCGCAGTCGTCGGGGAACTCGGCCAGGTAGATCTGCCACGGCCGCGTCCCCTCCGAGGCGCGCGACCAGGCCAGGAAGCAGTCGACCACGTCGTAGTGGTGGTAGACGTGCGGGGCGGCGAGCAGGCCAAGGGCGAGGACGGCCAGGGCCAAAGGCCAGGGCCCGGCACGCCGGCCGTCGCGCGCCCCCGGGCCGGCGGCGGCATCGGAGCGGGTGTCCACGGGACGGCCGAGTCTAAACCCTTTTGCTTGCACTGGTGGGCGTTTGATGCGAGGATTCTCAAGTTTTTTCGACCGCCGGGGGGGGACCATGACTCGTGCCGCGCGTGCCGGTGCCGTGGGACTTGCCGTCGTCGTCGCCGCCTGCCAGACGATCACCGAGGAGATGCCTCAGCAATCCGTCAACCCCTCGGGCCCCTCCGTCGCGATCGTCGTGGTCCCGATCGTGATCCCCACACCGGCTCCCGCGGCCACGCCCGCCCCGGAGGAGAACCCCAACCCGACTCCGAACCCGCGACCCACCGCGACGCCGGCACCCACGGGCGGCAACCGCAACCCGGTCGTAAGCGTCACGGCCGGCGTGCACAGCTACCTGCACAACGGCAGGCTGGTCGGCCACTCCTCGACGACGTTCAACGTCGGCGACGTGGCCTACCTCAACTGCACCCCGCGCGACGCCGAGCGCAAGCCGGTGGACAACCACGGTCCGCTCCAGGCCTGGTTCATCTCGGGCGATGCGAACTACCGCGTCACCGACACCGACACCTTCAATCCCGACCTGCACTGCAACGGCCCGGGCAAGGTGCGGATCGCCTGCAAGGTGGACGGCATCACGTCGGCGACGACGACGCTCACCATAAATCCCTAGATCCC
>DATKEG010000135.1:0-11960 GCA_035544515.1 Vicinamibacteria bacterium
GACCTGGTACACGAAGGGCTTTCCCGGCGGAGCGGCGCTGCGCGAGCGCCTCATGCGCGTGCGCACGCTGGCCGAGCTGGCCGGCATCCTGGGTGGAGCCGACCGTGACCTGCCCTTCCCGCCCGACGCCATGCGCGTGCCGCGCGGCAAGACGGCCGGCCGGCAGACGGTCGCGTTGCCCGCGGGCTACCTCGAAGACCTCGAGGACGCGACGCCGCCGGGCGCGGAGGCCGAGACCGCCGACTCCGGCGGCTAGCTGGCGGATAGGGGGGCCTGGCCGCCCGCGCCGGCTCGGTGACGAACACACGGAGGCGCGGAGATGCCGCACCTGCGCCATACTGGAACGGGCGTCGTTTCGAGGGCGGAGGTTTCGCGATGGAGAAAGACCCCGTTTGCGGGATGCTGGTCAAGACCGACGAAGCGGCCGGTCGCAGCGAGTCCCAGGGCAAGCACTACTTCTTCTGCGCGGTGGCGTGCAAGGAGGCGTTCGACCGCAACCCTCAGCGGTCCGTGGTGAAGAAGCTCATCGAGGAGGAGACGGCGCGGCCGGTCGACGAAACCTGAGCCCGCGCCGGCCCTGATCGACGGCGGCGGCGCTGGCTCGCACGCCCCGGCCGCCCGCGAAGACGACGGCAAAGGCGTTACCCTTGGGCACCATGGGGAAAGGGCGCCGGTGGGTCCTCGTCGGCTGCGTGGGGGCGGCGGCGCTGGCCAGTTGCGGTCGGCAGGGCCGCCGGGCGGAGCCGAACCTCCCGACCCCGCTGGTGCTCGTCTCCCTCGACACGCTTCGCGCGGACCGGCTGAACTGCTACGGGTACGCCGCCCGGACGCTGAGCCCCCACATCGACGCCCTGGCCCGGGACGGGATCCTGTTCGAGAACCACATCTCGGCCGCGCCGTGGACCATTCCCGCGCACGTCAGCCTCCTGACCTCGCTCTGGCCCAGCAACCACGGGGTCATCGGCTCGCTCGGCGAGCTGCGGGAGGACGAGGACGCCTATCCCGTCCTTTCCGAGTCGCGCACCACCCTGGCCGAGGTCCTCTCCGCCCACGGCTACACGACCGCGGCCTTCACCGCCGGGAACACGCTCGATGCCCGCTTCGGGTACGGCCAGGGGTTCTCCCTCTACCGCACGAGCATGCTCAAGCTGCACGCCGGGAACATGGGCGAGATGCTGCAGTGGGTGGCGGCGAACGCGTCGCGGCCGTTTTTCCTCTTCTGGCACACCTTCGAGCCCCACGCCCCCTACCTGGGCACCGCCTTCCTGAGCGACGCGCTGCCTCCCGAGCGGGTGGGACCGGTGCGGGAGGCCGTGGAGCGCTACGCCGACCGGCTCCGCAAGGAGGAGGTCCACGCCGGCCGCTTCGAGCCGCTCCTCGCCCGGCGCGGCGCCTTCAACCGCGAGGTGTCGGAGGCGCTCTACCTGGGCGCGGTGGCGGAGGCCGACCGCTGGGTAGGGGTGCTCGTGGAGGAGCTGCGCCGGCTCGACCTCTACGACCGCAG
The DNA here is from genome assembly GCA_035544515.1 of Vicinamibacteria bacterium. GTDB lineage: Bacteria > Acidobacteriota > Vicinamibacteria > Fen-336 > Fen-336 > DATKEG01. The sequence continues at coordinate 1,505 of DATKEG010000135.1, forward strand.
CCTGATCGTCTTCACCAGCGATCACGGGGAGGAGTTCGCCGACCGCTCGCCCCGCAGCTTCTACAACGCCCACGGCCACACCCTCTGGCGGGAGATGGTTCGCGTCCCCCTGATCCTGAAGCTCCCCGGGCAGGAGCGGGCCGGGACCCGCGTCGCGGCGCTGAGCCGGGGGGTGGACGTGATGCCCACGGCGCTGGACGTCCTCCGTCTGCCGGGCTCCCCGCAGATGCAGGGCGAGTCGGTCCGTCCCCTCTGGGCGGCGCGGCGGCCCGCGTCGCGGGTCGCCTTCGTGGAGGCGTCGGAGGCGGCCTACGAGCAGAAGGCCGTCCAGAGCGACCGACACAAGTACCTGGTGCGCATCGGGCCCGAGTCCGTGGCCCGGTTCGGCCGGACCCACGTCCCGGAGGTACCGGAGTGGCGCGGGCTCTACGACCTCGTGGAGGACTCCGGCGAGACGGTGAACCTGCTCGAGGGGCGGGTGCGTCCCGAACACGAGCGCCTGGCCGAGCGAATGGACGGCGCCCTGCGCCGCCACCTGGCCGCCCAGCGGCCGGACAGCCAGCCGAAGCAGCTGGGCCCCGAGATGATCGAGCGGCTGCGCGCCCTGGGCTACGTCCAGTGACGAGACGAGACAACTTGACGTTTTAGTACAGATTGCCTATATTCGATGAGCGGCCGCGTTCTGCGGCCGTCGTGGCCCCCCCGTGGGTCGAGGGACCCCATGAGCACCGATCCGATCAACGTCCAGGCACTGGCGGAGCGCGAGTATCGCGCGGGCTTCGTCACGGACATCGAGTCCGAGGCGATCCCCGCCGGCCTCAGCGAAGACGTCGTCCGCCTGATCTCCACGAAGAAGAGCGAGCCCGAGTGGCTCCTCGACTGGCGGCTCAAGGCGTACCGGCACTGGCTGACCATGAAGGAGCCGGAGTGGGCCAACGTGCGCTACGGTCCGATCGACTACCAGGCCATCGTCTATTACTCGGCGCCGAAGCAGAACAAGGGCCCCAAGAGCCTCGACGAGGTGGACCCCAAGCTGCTCGAGACCTACGAGAAGCTCGGGGTGCCGCTGCACGAGCGGGCGAAGCTGGCCGGGGTGGCCGTGGACGCCGTCTTCGACAGCGTGTCGGTGGCCACCACGTTCCGGGCGAAGCTCGAGGAGGCCGGGATCGTCTTCTGCTCGTTCTCCGAGGCCGTGCAGAAGCACCCGGAGCTGGTGCGCAAGTGGCTCGGCTCGGTCGTGCCCTACACCGACAACTACTTCGCCACGCTCAACTCCGCCGTCTTTTCCGATGGGTCGTTCTGCTACATCCCGAGGGGCGTGCGCTGCCCGATGGAGCTGTCCACCTACTTCCGCATCAACGCCGCCAACACCGGGCAGTTCGAGCGCACGCTGATCGTGGCCGAAGAGGGCGCCTACGTCAGCTATCTCGAGGGCTGCACCGCGCCCATCCGGGACGAGAACCAGCTCCACGCCGCGGTCGTCGAGCTGGTGGCGCTCGACCGCGCGCAGATCAAGTATTCGACCGTCCAGAACTGGTACCCCGGTGACAAGGAAGGCAAGGGCGGCATCTACAACTTCGTGACCAAGCGCGGCAAGTGCCAGGGCCGCGGCTCCAAGATCTCCTGGACGCAGGTGGAGACGGGCTCCGCCATCACCTGGAAGTACCCGAGCTGCATCCTGCAGGGCGACGACTCGGTGGGCGAGTTCTACTCGGTGGCGGTGACCAACAACTACCAGCAGGCGGACACGGGCACGAAGATGATCCACCTGGGCAAGAACACGAAGAGCACGATCGTCTCCAAGGGCATCTCCGCCGGCCACGGCCAGAACACCTACCGCGGCCTGGTGCGCATCGGGAAGGCCGCCGAGAACTCGCGCAACTACTCCCAGTGCGACTCGCTCCTGCTGGGCGACAAGTGCGGGGCCCACACCTTCCCCTACATCGAGGTGCTCAACTCGACCGCGCAGATGGAGCACGAGGCCTCGACCTCGAAGATCGGCGAGGACCAGGTCTTCTACTTCCAGCAGCGCGGGCTCAGCGCGGAGGACGCCGTCAACATGATCGTCAACGGTTTCTGCAAGGAGGTCTTCCAGGAGCTGCCCATGGAGTTCGCGGTCGAGGCGCAGAAGCTGCTCGGGGTGACCCTGGAGGGGAGCGTTGGCTGAGCGCCGGGGCGTGGGGCGGGCGGAGCCGGCGATGCTCGAGGTCTGCAACCTGCACGCGTCCGTGGGCGGCAACACCATCCTGCGCGGGGTGGACCTCACGGTGAAGGCCGGCGAGGTGCACGCGATCATGGGCCCCAACGGCTCGGGCAAGAGCACGCTGGCCCACGTCCTGGCCGGCCGCCCCGGGTACGAGGTCACGGGCGGGCACGTCCTCTACAAAGGTCGCGACCTACTGGTCCTGGCGCCGGAGGAGCGGGCGCGCGAGGGCGTGTTCCTGGCCTTCCAGTACCCGGTCGAGATCCCCGGCGTGAGCAACGTCTACTTCCTCAAGGCGGCCCTCAACTCCATCCGCAAGCACCGCGGAGAGCCGGAGCTCGACGCCATGGACTTTCTCTCGCTGGTGAAGGACAAGGCGAAGCTGGTCGACATCGAGGAGTCGCTGGTGAAGCGGCCCGTCAACGAGGGGTTCTCGGGTGGCGAGAAGAAGCGAAACGAGATCTTCCAGATGGCCATCCTGGACCCGGCGCTCGCCATCCTCGACGAGACGGACTCCGGCCTGGACATCGACGCGCTGCGCGTGGTGGCGGGCGGAGTGAACCAGCTCCGCTCCCCGGAGCGGGCCATGGTGCTGGTCACGCACTACCAGCGTCTGCTCGACTACATCGTTCCCGACTTCGTCCACGTGCTGCTCGACGGCCGCATCGTGCGGTCCGGCGGCAAGGAGCTGGCCGAGGAGCTGGAGGCGCGCGGGTACGAGTGGCTGCAGCCGGCGCCCGCTCCCGGCCGATGAGCCTGCTCGCGGGCGGTCCGGTGGCGGCGCCGGCGGAGGGCACCGACCGGTACCGCGCCGAATACGAGCGCCGGGCGGCCGCGCGCTCCGAGCCGGCCTGGCTCGGCTCCGCGCGGCGGGCGGCGCTGGAGCGCTTCCAGGCCGCGGGGTTCCCGAACACGTGGCAGGAGGATTGGCGCTTCACGAACGTGGCGCCCATCGCGCGCACGCCGTTTTGCTCCCCGCCCGAGCGCGGCGTCCGCCGGGTGTCCCGGGAGGACGTGGCCGCGCTCATGTTCGGCCAGGGCGAGGGCGAGGGCCCGCGGATCGTGTTCGTGGACGGCCGCCATGCGCCCGAGCTGTCCTCGTCCCGCGACACCGAGGGCCTGGAGGTCCGGAGCCTGCGCGAGGTGATCGCGCACGAGCCGCAGCGTCTCCAGGCGCTCCTCGGGCGCGACACCCCGGCCGGCGGCCCGTTTCCCGCCCTCAACACCGCGCTGTTCGACGACGGCGCCTTCGTGCACGCGCGGCCCGGCACGGTGGTGGCCGTGCCGGTGCAGGTCGTGTTCCTCTCCACGGGCGGAGAGGGTGAGCCGACCGCGTCCTACCCGCGCACGGTCGTGGTGGCGGGCCGGGCCAGCCAGCTCACGCTGGTGGAGAGCTACGGCGGCCCGGAAGGCGCGCGCTACCTGACCAACGCCGTGACGGACGTGGTGGCCGAGGACGGGGCGGTGGTGGACCACTACAAGGTCCAGCGCGAGAGCACGTCCGCCTACCACGTCGGCTCGATGACGGTCCGGCAGGGCCGCCGCGCCAGCTTCTCGTCCCACTCCATCGCCCTGGGCGCCGCGCTCGCGCGCAGCGACGTGGACCAGGCGTTCACGGGCGAGGGTGGCGAGTGCGTGCTCAACGGCCTCTTCATGGGCAGCGGCGGCCAGCACCTCGACACCCACACCCGCATCGACCACGCCGTGCCCCACTGCACCAGCCGCGAGCTGTACAAGGGCGTGCTCGACGGGCGCGCGCGGGGGGTCTTCGTGGGCCGGGTGCTGGTGCGGCCGGGGGCCGGCAAGACGGATGCGCTGCAGGCCAACAAGAACCTGCTCCTCTCGCGCGAGGCGCTGGTGGACAGCCTGCCCCAGCTCGAGATCCTCACCGACGACGTCAAGTGCAAACACGGCTCCACCACCGGCCAACTCGACCCCGCGGCGCTCTTCTACCTGCGCTCGCGCGGTCTCCCCGAGGCGGCCGCGCGCAGCCTGCTCGTGTACGCGTTCGCCAGCGAGCTGGTCGGCCGCTTGAAGGTGACCGGGCTGCGGGCGGGCCTGGAGCGGTACCTGCAGTCGCACCTGCCCAGCCCCCTCGACGGCGACGCGAAGGAGGCGGTCCTGTGAGCCTGTCGGAGACCCGACCCGCCGAAGGCGCCGCGCGGCTCGACGTGGCGGCGCTGCGCGCGGATTTCCCCATCCTGGCCCAGACAATCCACGGCAAACCCCTCGTCTATCTCGACAACGCGGCCAGCAGCCAGAAGCCGGCCTCCGTGATCGAGGCGGAGCGCGAGGTCTACGAGGCCTATTACGCCAACGTGCACCGCGGCGTGCACACCCTGTCCATGCGCGCCACCGACGCCTACGAAGGCGCGCGCGGGAAGGTGCAGCGCTTCGTGAACGCCTCCTCGGTGAAGGAGATCGTCTTCACGCGCGGCACGACCGAGTCCATCAACCTGGTGGCGCAGACCTACGGCCGGCGGAACGTGGGCCCCGGCGACGAGGTCCTCGTCACCGGCCTCGAGCACCACTCCAACATCGTGCCCTGGCAGCTCCGGTGCGAGGAGAAGGGCGCGCGCCTGCGCGTGGCCACCCTGGCCGACGACGGGTCGGTGCGCATGGACGAGTTCGACGCCCTGCTCTCTCCGCGCACGAAGCTGGTGGCGGTGGCGCACGTCTCCAACGCGCTGGGCACCGTCAACCCCGTCCGCCGCATCGTGGAGCGGGCCCACGCGCAGGGCGTGCCCGTGCTCGTGGACGGAGCGCAGGCCGTGCCGCACCTGGCCGTGGACGTGCGTGCGCTCGACTGCGATTTCTTCGCCTTCTCGTCCCACAAGATGTACGGGCCCTCGGGCGTGGGCGTGCTCTACGGCCGGCGCGAGCTGCTCGAGGCCATGCCGCCCTGGCAGGGCGGGGGGGACATGATCCTCTCGGTCACGTTCGCCAAGACGACCTACAACGAGCTGCCGTACAAGTTCGAGGCCGGCACGCCCCACATCGCCGGCGTCATCGGCCTGGGCGCGGCCGTGGACTACCTCTCCGCGGTCGGCCTCGCGCGCGTGGCCGCGCACGAGCACGACCTGCTCGTCTACGCGACGGAGCGATCGCGCGAGGTGCGGGGCCTGCGCCTGGTGGGCACGGCGCCGGAGAAGGCCGCCGTGCTCTCCTTCGTGATCGAGGGCCTGCACCCGCACGACATCGGCACCGTGCTCGACTACGAGGGCGTGGCCGTGCGCACGGGCCATCACTGCGCGCAGCCGGTGATGGAGCGCTACGGCATCCCCGCCACCACGCGTGCCTCCTTCGCCCTCTACAACACGAGGGAGGAGGTCGACGCCCTGGTTCGGGGACTGCACCAGGCGGTGGAGACGTTCTCGTGAGCGAGCTTCGCGAGCTGTACCAGGAGCTGATCCTGGACCACACGAAGAAGCCCCGGAATTTCGGGGAGCTGCCGGGGGCGAACCGCCAGGCCGAGGGCTACAACCCGCTCTGCGGAGATCGGGCCACCGTCTTCCTGAAGCTGGAGGGCGACCGGGTGGCCGACGTCCGCTTCCAGGGCGCGGGCTGCTCCATCTCGACCGCCTCCGCGTCGATGATGACGGAGAGCGTCAAGGGCAAGACGCGCGGCGACGTGGAGGCGCTGTTCGACCGCTTCCACCGGCTCATCACCGGCGACCCCGCGCGGGCGGCGCTAAACGCCGCGCCCGAGCTGGGCAAGCTGGCCGTATTCTCGGGCGTGTGCGAGTTCCCGGTGCGGGTCAAGTGCGCCGCCCTGGCCTGGCACACCCTCAGGGCCGCGCTGGCGGGAGAGGACAGGCCGGTGTCGACCGAGGTCTCCGAGTCGAGCAGCGGAGACGCGGACGGGAAGGCGCGGTAGCGGCGATGTCCATGCGGGAAGAGACGATCCTGACGCGCGACGTGGAGGCCACGGCCATTCCCTACGGCGACAAGGTGCCGCTCGCGGCCGGCACCCCCGTCATCATCACCCAGGCCCTGGGCGGCTCGTACACCGTCTACACCATGCAGGGGTACATGGTCCGCCTCGACGGGCCGGACGCCGACGCCATCGGCAAGGAGGTCCAGGCGGGACCGTCCCCCGAGGAGGCGGCGAACAAGACCATCGACGAGATGGTCTGGGACCAGCTCCGCACCTGCTACGATCCCGAGATACCGGTGAACATCGTGGAGCTGGGGCTCGTGCACGGCGCCGAGGTGACGCCGCTGCCCGAGGGTGGGCACAAGGTGTCCGTGCGCTTCACCCTGACCGCGCCGGGATGCGGGATGGGCGACGTGCTGCGGCAGGACATCGAGCGCAAGGCGCTCAGCGTGCCCGGCGTCCGGGAGGCGGACGTCCAGGTGCAGCTCGACCCGCCGTGGGACATGAGCAAGATGTCCGACGCGGCCCGCCTGCAGCTCGGCCTCATGTGAGGGAGCCGGCATGAAACTCAGCGCGCAAGAGGAATACGGCCTCCGCTGCCTGGTCCGTCTCGGCATGCAGCCCCCGGGCGGGAGCCTGACCATCGCCGAGCTGTCGCGCCTGGAGGCCATCTCCGCCCCCAACGTGGCGAAGATGATGCGCCTGTTGCGCCGCGCCGGCCTGGTGCTGAGCGCCCGCGGCAAGGACGGCGGCTACACCCTGGCGCGCCCGGCCGACCGCGTCGGCGTGGGCGAGGTCCTGGCCGTGCTCGGCGGGCGCATCTTCGACACGCGGTTCTGCGAGCGCCACTCCGGCGCGGTGGCGCTGTGCACGCACATGCCCGACTGCTCCATCCGGTCCGTGTGGCGGCGGCTGCAGGAGGCCGTGGACGGCGTGCTCGACCGCCTCACCCTGAAGGACCTGCTGCGCAGCGAGGGAGAGATGGCGGCCTGGGCGAGCCCCCACGCCGTCGCGCTTCCCCTGGCGGGCGCGGTCGCCGAGGGCACCTCCCGGACCTGACGCCATGCCCCGGCCCACCGACCGATGACGAGGGTCGCGTCGCGCGCGGGCGTTACCGCCGGAGCCCTGCTGCTCCTGTGGCTGGGCGCGGCCCAGGACGGCGGCCGGGCGCAGCAGGAGCGCCAGTCGCGCCTCGTGTTCATGGGAGACACGGGCACCGGGGACGCCAACCAATACGCCGTCCGGGACCAGCTCCTGCGCCGGCCGCCCCAGTTCGTCTTCCTGCTCGGGGACAACATCTACACCAAGGGCCGCCCGCGGTTCTTCAAGAGCCGTTACGACGACGTGTACGCGCCGCTCATGGCCAGGGGCGTGCGCTTCCACGCCGCCCTGGGAAACCACGACGTGTACGAGTGCCGGGCCGCGGCCTACAGCGGCCCCCTGCCCCCCAACCGCGACGCGTACCGCTGGCGCGATCCGGGATGCGAGGTCGAAGAGCACCTGGAGCACGACTCCTTCGGCTACGTCAACGAGCGGCGCTACTACTCGGTGGTCACGGACTCCGCCGCCGCGCCCCTGGGCGAGGTCTTCGTGCTCGACACCAACACGCTCGGCGTGGCGGCGACCCGCCTGCCGCCGGCCGGCGCCGACACCGCGCAGATCGAATGGCTCGACCGGTCGCTGGGCGTCTCCCGCGCGCGCTGGAAGATCGTGACCATGCACCACCCGCCGCACACCCCGACCGCGGCCAACACGTTCCTGGGCCTGGGCGACGGGAGGATCCGTGAGGTGCGCCTCGAGAACCAGCTCACGCCGATCCTCACCCGGCACGAGGTGGACGTGGTCTTCGCGGGGCACAACCACTTCTACGCGCGCATGTTCCCGCAGGACGGCGTCCGCTACTTCGTGGCGGGCGGCGGCGGCCGGCGGATCTACGGCTACGCCTCCGCGCCGGGTTACGTGGCCATGGGGGGCGTGTTCCTGCACTACGTCTACGTCCGGCTCACCGAGGAGCGCGTCGAGTACTACGCCATCGACTCGCGCGGCCGCTCCCGCGACGCCGGCTCGTGGGCCAAGGGCGACGCCCGCGACCGCCTGCTCCCGCCCGGCACGTTCCCGCCGTAGCCCGCGGCGCGGTGCGCCGGTCGGCCGGTCAGCGCAGCGACGGCGGGGAGGACGGGCTGGGAGAGGCGTAGCCGGGATTCGGGCCGTCCAGGAGTGGCCCCGCCTCTTCGTCCTCCGTGAGGACCTCGGTGCCGGGCTCGGGGTCCAGGGAGGGCAGCACCACCAGGTCGAGCGCGTTCGAGAGCTTGTCCTCGTCCACCTGGACCTTCACCTTCACGCCCTGCTCCCCGCCGGCCGGCACGCCGATGTCCGGCACTTCGACCACGAGCGTGGTCCGTTCGGCGCGCATGAGGCGGCCGGTGTAGTCCCCGAAGTAGACGACGTTGCCTTCGAGCGCGGTGTCGAAGCCCTGGCCGTCGAGGGTCACCGTGTCGCCCACGTGCGCCGGCGAGGGCGAGATCCGGGACAGGAGCGGCGGCCCGATCCGCCAGAACGCCAGGTGGCCCACGATCCCGAGCACGGCGAGGACGAGGAGGCCGGCGAGCGCCCGCCGCGCCCGGCGCCACCGCCGGGGGAACCGGCGCCGATCGACGGCGGGGGGGCCTTGAACCTCGCTCATGCTCCTGGGGCGATTGTAGCCCGCGCTTGATCCGGGCGCCCGGGCCCGCTAATCTAGTGTGTTCTGGGAGGCCGGATGAGACGAGACCTGGACCGGGCATGGCTGGCGCTGGGCGTCGCGGTGGCGGTGGCCGCCGCCATCAACGCCTGTGGCGGATCGAGCGGCCCCACGCCCGTGCCCACGCCTTTCCCCAGCGCGCCCGCGCCCACGCCCACGCCCGTCCCCACCCCCACGCCGGTCGCGGCCGCGTGTACCCTCGGCAAGGGCACGGCCAGCGCGTCGTGCGCGCGGCACGACGGCCGGTTCGTCAGCGACGTGGACGCCGCGGTCGACCTGGTGCTCCGCGACCACGCCGTCCTGTTCGACCTGGGCGACCCGAACAACCCGCGCGTGCGCGACGTCGGGGGTTACCACGCCGCGGTCGTGCGCAACCTGCAGGCGGCGGGCTTGTGCGCCAACTACGACGGCGCCGAGGTCCAGGTCAAGAACACCAACGACTTCAGCGAGCAATACGACGTCCTGCTCAGCGACGGGTCCGTGCGCCGCGGCGCGGGCGCCTACCGGCTGACCTGCCAGCCCGCCAGCTTCCCGCTCGACCCGGAGGACGTGATCGACAGCATCCGGGTGGCCTTCTACGGCATCCGGTGCCCGGACGGCCGGACCCCGCCGAACAACGGGCTGGGGCGGCTGCCGCTCGATTGCACCGGCTTCGTCACCGCCACGCCGAAGACCCGCGACAACCGGGACGTGCCCCCCGCCGTCCACGGTCCGACGATCGACTGGTTCCTGAAGGCGGGCGCGGAGGTGGTGCGCGTGCACGACGACACCCAGATCTTCAACAAGACGCTCGTGGGACTGGCCCGGGGCCAGTTCAGCCTGTGCGCCACCGTGAAGGGCGTCGAAGGGTGCCTGCACGGGGAAGTGATCGAATAGGACCTCGGGACGCGGCCCTTGAGGGCCGCGAGGCGAGCGCCCATAATCGGCGCATGCCTGCCGCCGTGCGACGCCTGCGGATCGTAATCAAGGACCCGCTCTCGGCCGAAGCCACGGAAACCGTCCAGGCCGTCCACGTCCACTGACGGGGCTCCGGTTGTGGTAAGAGTCAGTGAAACGAGCGGAGGACTCATGCGCCGACTTGCGAGCGTGCTTTTGGTGACGGCCGCCCTCGCCCTGCCCGCCGCGGCCGCGGAAAACCGCCCCGACCTGGCCGCCGAGGTCGAGCGGGGCGTCCGGGCCTACAACTCCCGCGACCTGACCTACTACGAGACGGCGCTGCGGCCGGACGCCGTGTTCGTGGCGGACGACGGCGCGATCTTCGCGGGCAAGGAGCGCGTCGTCAGGTCTTTCGCCAACGTGTTCGGCATGACGCCCCCCCGGCAGATCGCCGTGTCGGACGTGGTGAGCGCCGGGTCGGGCGACGTGGCCTGGGTGCGCTTCAAGTGGACGCTGACGGGTCCGGAGACGAGCCGGCCCGGCGTGGCCACCACGATCTTCGTGCGCGGCCCGGGAGGCGAGTGGCAGATCGCCTCCATCCACAACACGCGCTCGGCCCACGGCGCGCCCGCGGCGCCCGCGCACCGGCACTGAGGCATGCGGCCGCGCAGACGCTTCCTCAGGGCGCTGGCCGCGGCGCCGCTCGCGCCCGTGGCGCTGCTGGCCCGCGAAGCCGCGGCCGCGCCGCAGGTCGCGCCCG
>DATKEG010000136.1:0-11910 GCA_035544515.1 Vicinamibacteria bacterium
GGCCGCGCGGCGGGCGCGGCCGGACACGGCCTGCACCGGGGGTGGCCGGCACGGGGCCGGCCGCGCCGGCGGCGGAGGGGGAGGTCGAGGCCGACGAGACCGGCCCGGCCGAGGCCTTCGAGACGGCGGACGAGCGCCACGAAGCGTCCATGGGCGACCCGGCCGAGCCGGCCGCGCAGGTCTCCGAGGAAGCGCCTCCGTCGCCACGCCCCCGTTCGGACCAGGAGGAGCACGCGCCTGAGCGGCCGTTCTCGCTGTTCTCCTGGATCCGGCGCGACACACCCACGCGCGACGAGCGCGAGGAGCCGGAGGTCGTCCCGACGAAGGAATCGCCGGATCGCTGAGAGGCTTCGCCTCGGTCAGCCGCCGGTCAGGACTGCGAAGCCTTGGGCGTGGCGCGGCGCCGGCTCTTCGCGGCGCCGGCCTTCGTCTTGCGCCGCGCGCGCCGCGTCGGCCGCGCGCTCTTGAACTTGGCGCGCGCCTGGCGCACTCCCATCTTGCGCAATTCCTCGAACCGGCCGAGGCTGCCGGGCCGCGGCAACGTACGCCCGCTCTCCCAGCCGAAGATCGATCCGGGGCTGACCTGAAGGGCCCGCGCGAACTGCTCGCGGGTCATGCGCAGCCGGTCGCGCAGCCGGCGGATCGACTGGCCGGACAGCGGCCGGCCGCGCCGGCCCGGCGCCAGCGACACGCCCGTGCGCCGCGCGGCGCGCAGCCGCGCGAGACGCCGCTCCAGGCGCGCCAGGAGCACGCGGTGCGCATGGAAGTCGCGGCGCAAGGCGGTCACCTGCTTCTGCACCTTGAGCAGCGGCCGCAGCGCGCCCGCGATCTGGTTCCGGTTCAGGCGGCGCACTTCCGTGCGCAGGGCCGCGGCGAGGTTGGACCTCTTCAAGAAGCACCTCTCAGAATGTGTACCTCAGTTGAACGGGTGGGAAGCTGGTAGCGCTACGGGGATTCGAACCCCGGTCTGATGGCTGAGAACCATCCGTCCTAACCCCTAGACGATAGCGCCGTCGCCCAGTATAGAGGGACGCGCGCGAATGTGTCAACGGTGCGCGCGATCTTCCGGCGCCGCTTCACTTCGAATCATAGAGCCATCTGTCAAACGTACATCCGAGCGGCGCTCTGACCCGCGCGAAGGGCGGCGCCGGGCGGTTGGTCGGTCCGATCCCTCGCGGGCAACATGCGGGACACCTGCGGAATTACCGGGGCCACCGCGGCCGCCCGGAGGGTCCGACCTCGCGCCCCACCCCCCGCCCGCGATCTGGCCTGGTTCTTGCTTGACGTCCGAATGTCGTCGTGCGCCCGGCTTTCGCCGGCATCACGCGCACGGCGAGGGAGTGTTCGAAATGAAAAGAACTGCCCTTATCGGCCTGGCCCTCATGCTGGCCGTGGCTGTGGTCCCCGCCGCGGCGCAGACGACGGAGACCATGACCCGCGACCTGCTGCGCCTGCAGGACGACCTGGTCAACCTCGACGACAGCCTGGCCGCGCTCGAGCCGTCCCATCCACGCGAGGCGGAGCTGCGCCTTCGCGCGGACCGCATCCGCGAGAGGGTGGACCGCCTCGCCGCGGACGTGCGGCGCGAGGGAGGCGCGGTACGCATGGCTTCTCCCGAGGAGCTGCGCTCGCTGCGCCGCGACATCAACGCGCTCCAGAGCGACATCGATACGGCCCTGGGCCGCGGGTGGAGCACGGGTACCAGCGCCGTCCTGCCCGAAGGGACCGAGATCCAGGTCCGCCTCGAGGAGTCGCTCTCCTCGAAGACGGCGCGCCGCGAGGACCGCTTCGAAGCCACCGTGGCGCTGCCCTTGCGCGACGCGCAGGGCCGCGTGGCGATCCCGGCCGGCACGCGCGTCCGGGGCATCGTGGCCGCGGTGGAGGAGGCCGAGCGCCCGGCCCGGCCCGGCCGGCTCGATTTGAGCTTCGATACCATCTACCTCGACGAGCGCACGGCCACTCCGCTCCGCGCGCACCTCGTCTCCGTCGAGGAGAACCTCGACCGCAGCGAGACCGGCAAGCGCGCCGGCATCGGAGCCGTGGTCGGGGGTGTGCTGGGCTCGCTCATCGGCGGCACCAAGGGGGCGCTCATCGGAGCGGTGCTCGGTGGCGCCGGCGGCGTGGTCGCCACCGCGGGCGAGGAGGTGACGCTTCCCGCGGGAAGCATCCTGACCCTGCGGCTGGACCGCTCTCTCGACGTCCGTCGCTAGCGCTCCAGGTCGCGAGGCCTGATCGCCAGCCCGCCCGACGGGCGGGCTGGCGAGACGGCGCCGCGCTCCGGCATGATGATATAGTTCGTCGCTTGCCCGTCCGCACGCGCATCGCACCTTCTCCGACCGGTGATCCCCACGTCGGAACGGCCTACGTCGCGCTGTTCAACTACGCGCTCGCGCGCAGGAGCGGCGGAGAGTTCATCCTCCGCATCGAGGACACCGACCGGCAACGTAGCCATTCCGGCCGCGAGCGCCTGATCTTCGACGCCCTGCGCTGGCTGGGACTCTCGTGGGACGAGGGTCCGGACGTCGGGGGGCCGCACGGTCCTTATCGCCAGAGCGAGCGGACCCTCCTCTACCGCGAGCACGCCGAGGAGCTGGTGAACAGAGGCGCCGCCTACCTCTGCTTCTGCCCGCCCGAACGCCTCGACGCGCTCCGCCAGGAGCAACGGGCGAGCAAGGCCACACCCGGATACGACGGCCGCTGCCGCGCGCTGCCCGGCGCCGAGTCGCGCCGGCGGCGGGCGGCGGGCGAGCCGGGCGTGGTGCGGCTGGCCATGCCGAAGGACGACGCCATGGTCGTCCGCGACCTCCTGCGCGGGGAGGTCCGCTTCGAACGGCCGCAGATGGACGACCAGGTCCTGCTCAAGAGCGACGGCTACCCGACCTACCACCTGGCCAACGTGGTGGACGATCACCTCATGGCGATCACGCACGTGATCCGCGCCGAGGAGTGGCTGTCCTCCCTGCCCAAACACGTGCAGCTCTACCGCGCGTTCGGGTGGGAGGCGCCCGTCTTCTGCCACCTGCCGCTCCTGCGCAACGCGGACAAGTCCAAGATCTCCAAGCGCAAGAACCCGGTGAGCCTGGACCATTACCGCCGGGCGGGGTTCCTGCCCGAGGCCATGCTGAACTTCCTGGCGCTCATGGGCTGGGCCATGCCCGACGAACGGGAGGAGTTCTCCCTCCAGGAGTTCGTGGCCGCCTTCTCGCTGGAGCGGATCTCGCTCGGCGGGCCCATCTTCGACCAGGAGAAGCTGCGCTGGCTCAACGGCAGGTACCTGCGACGCCTGTCCGCGCCGGAGTGGCTCGACCGCCTGCGCCATCACCTGCTCGCCGACGAGTACATGCTGCGGGTGATCCCGCTCGTGCGGGAGCGCATCGACACGCTGGAGGACTTCTTCGACTACGCGCAGTTCTTCTTCGCGGGGGAAGTCTCCTACGGGGCGGAGGCGGCGGCGCGGATGACGCCGGCGGGCCGGACGCCCGTGGAGGCCGCCCGCGCGCTCGAGGCGCTGCTGGAACGGCATCTCGATCCGCTCCTGGACTGGAGCGCGGCCGCGATCGAGGCCGCCGTCCGCGCCCTGGCCGAGGCTTCCGGCTGGAACGCCAAAGAGGCGTTCATGACGGTGCGCCTGGCCGCCACCGGGCGCGCGGCCACGCCGCCGCTGTTCGAGACCCTGGAGGTCCTGGGCAAGGAAGCCGTGCGCCGACGGCTGCGCCGAGCCGCCGACGTGTTGCGTGGCGGCCACGCTGACGCGGGGGCTCCTCCCCGCGCGAGAGGCTGAATGGCGGACGACATGGGGACAGGCGGAGCGTCCGGCTTGGAGGCCGTGGACTTCATACGTCAGATCGTGGCGGAGGACCTGCGCGCCGGGAAGCACGCGGAGGTCGTCACGCGCTTCCCGCCGGAGCCCAACGGCTACCTTCACCTGGGGCACGCGAAGTCCATCTGCCTGAACTTCGGCATCCCGCGGGAGTTCGGCGGCCGCTGCCACCTCCGCTTCGACGACACGAACCCGACCAGGGAGGAGCAGGAGTACATCGACGCCATCGAGGCCGACGTGCGCTGGCTGGGCTTCGATTGGGGAAGGCACCTCTACCACGCCTCCGACTACTTCGACACGCTCTACGAGTGGGCGGTGTCGCTCATCGAGAAGGGGTTGGCCTACGTGGACGACCTCTCGGCCGACCAGATCCGGGAACACCGCGGCACGCTGACCGAGCCGGGCCGCCAGAGCCCCCATCGGAACCGGACATTGGCGGAGAACCTCGACCTGTTCGCGCGCATGCGCGCGGGAGAGTTCGCGGACGGCGCGCGGGTCCTGCGCGCGAAGATCGACATGGCCTCGCCGAACATCAACCTCCGCGATCCGGTCATGTACCGGATCCTGCACGCGAGCCATCCGCGCACCGGCGACAGGTGGTGCCTGTACCCCACCTACGACTACGCGCACGGGCAGTCGGACGCGATCGAGGGCATCACCCACTCCCTGTGCACGCTCGAGTTCGAGGACCACCGGCCGCTCTACGACTGGTTCCTCGAGCACCTGCCCGTGCCCTCGCGTCCGCGGCAGATCGAGTTCGCGCGCCTCAACCTCACCTACACCGTGCTGTCCAAGCGGTTCCTGCTCCAGATCGTCAAGGAGGGCCGCGTGCGCGGCTGGGACGATCCGCGCATGCCGACCTTGTCCGGCATCCGGCGGCGCGGCTTCCCGCCGGAGGCGCTGCGCCAGTTCGCGGAGACGATCGGCGTGGCCAAGCGGGAGAGCGTGGTCGAATACGCGGCGCTCGAGCACGCCGTCCGCGACGTCCTCAACCGCACCGCTCCGCGGCGCATGGGCGTGCTCCGGCCGCTCAAGGTGGTGCTGACGAACTACCCCGAGGGCCAGGTGGAGGAGTTCCCGGCCGTCAACAACCCCGAGGACCCGGCCGCGGGCTTGCGCCCGGTTTCGTTCTCGCGCGTGCTGTTCGTCGAGCGCGAGGACTTCATGGAGGACCCGCCGAAGAAGTTCTACCGCTTGTCGCCCGGGCGGGAGGTGCGCCTGCGCTACGCGTACCTCATCACCTGCCAGGAGGCGATCAAGGACGACGCGGGCGCGGTCGTGGAGCTGCGCTGCACGTACGATCCCACCACGCGCGGAGGAAGCGCGCCCGACGGACGCTCGCCCAAGGCGACGTTGCACTGGGTTTCGGCGGCGCACGCCGAGGGCGCGGAGGTCCGGCTCTACGATCACCTCTTCACGGTCGCCGAGCCGGGCGCGGGCGGGGACTTGCTGGCCGACCTCGACCCGCATTCGGAGCAGGTGCTGACGGAATGCCTTCTGGAGCCCGGGCTGGGCGGCCTGCGGCCGGGCACCCGCCTCCAGCTCGAGCGCCTGGGCTACTTCTGCGTGGATCCGGACACCCGCGGCGGACGCCTCGTGCTCAACCGCACGCTCACCCTGCGGGATACCTGGGCAAAGGTTCAGGCCAGGGGCAGATAGCTCCCGGCCTCGTCGGCCGGGAGCCGCCTCGACGTCGCCCCGGGGGCGAAGCGCCTAGGCCCGGGCCGCCTTGAGCCGCGACTTTGGCACGCGCTCGCGCGGGATGTTGTAGCGCTGCAGCCGCAGGTAGACCGTGCGGCGCGTGACGCCCATCAGCCGTGCCACCCGCGCGATGTTCCACTCGTTGCGGTTGAGCAGAAGGAGCAGTTTCTCGCGCTCCATGTCCTCGACCGGCGTCCGCTCGAGGTACGTCTCCCACGCTTCGGCGCGCGACTGCGCCTGGTGGCGCATCGGCCCCGTCTCCGTGACCGCCTTGGCCACGATCCGCGAGAACTTGCCCAGGCGGTCGAGGTCGTGGGCGGAGCAGAAGTGCGGGTCGAGGCTGTCCACGTAAAGGAGCGCGATGAGTGCATCGCCGTTCGAGACCGGAACGACGGCGAAGCTGGCCGCGCCCGAACGGTCGCCGTTGCGCGGCAGCCGCGTGTCGGTGTCACGCTCGGGGACGTAGAACGTGTCGCCCTTCTCGAAGGTGTCGCGGAAGCGCGACCACACGGCTTGGAGGGAATCGAGCGCGTGCTGGTCGATCCCCCGAGAGGCGAAAAGGTTGAGCTTCTCGCCTTCACGCGCGAAGACGGCGCCGCTGCGGCCGTTGAGCAGCGACATGATGACCTCGAGGGTGCGCTCCGCCAGACGCCGAGGGTCGTCTGCGCCCACGACGAGGTCCGCGAACTGATCGATCAAGTCGAGCCGGCGTTTCACAGTCTGTATCCTCCTGAGCCAGGTCATCCTAGCCGCGATCGTACGCGGCGGTCAATCGGATAAGTGTTAATTGTAACCTTCGGACCCGCGAAGTGGGTCCGGCCGCCCTTTCGATTTCCGTATAACTCCTTACAGCAAGACGTTTTACGTATACGAAAGCCCGCCGATCTGTATACTTCATTCGCGACTAAACCGCCACCGCCTCGGTGGCTTTTCCAGGAGGTTGTAGATGCGAAAGCGGTTTCTCTCCCGAGTTGTGTCCATGGGGTTCCTGGCTGCGATGACGGCCGCGCCGGCTGCCTCCGTGCAGCAGGCCGACGGCGTCTTCCCGACGCCCCCGCCCGTCCAGTTGGCCGACGGCGTCTTCCCGACGCCTCCGCCCGCAGCCAACGCAAATCCGAGCCTCGCGGGATAACATCGCAGCGCTTTGCTAGCGGGACTCCCGGCGGCGGGAGTCCCGCTTGTGCCATCTCGCCGGTGGCGGCAATGGGGACCAGAGATGTCGCCAGCCCATCTTTTCGTCGGCCGCATGGCGATGTTCTGCATGGGCGCAGCCCTCATCGGCCTCTTCGTGAAGCACCGATGGCGACTGTGGTACACGTTCGCCCTGCTGCTTTTGATCGTCTCCGTGCATGACAGTCTCGTGGCGCTGTGGCCGGCCCAGTTCCACCGCAACCAGGTCTGGCGGGCCAAGGAAACCGTGCTCATTCTCGTTCGCCTGGCCATGGTGGTCGAGCTCGCGATCCGCGTTTTTCGCGGCTTTCCCGGCGCGCTCGCCGCTGCCCGGCGCCTCCTGCTCGTGATCTGCGCGTCGACGTTCCTCGCCGTGCTGGCCCTGCCGGTCCGGCGCGGCGGGCACGAGGGTTTCGTCGGCGAGATCATGCCGCGCGTGCTCAACGGCACGATCTGGCTGTTCGCCGCGCTGGCCGTCCTCATCCTCTGGTACCGACTGCCCGTGCATTGGTTCCAGAAGGCGATCCTCCTGAGCTATGTGCCCTACCTGCTGGTATTCACGGTTGCCATGAACATGCTGGGGGACCTCGGCTGGCAGCGTGCCGCGTGGGCCGACACGCTCAGCGTCGTGGCCTATCTGCTGTTGCTCCTCTACTGGACCTACACGGCCTGGCGGCGCGACCCGGTCACCCGCGGGCCGGCCGGGCCCCGGGTAACGGCTTGACATTCCCTGTCCGCCGAGATATGTATACAGCGCTATCCAACAGGGGAAGAGCCATGGCAATCGGGTTCGCGATCTCGCGGAGCATTCCCTCCTGGGTGACGCAGGTGATCGTGCACGCCTGCGGGCCGCTGCCGGTCAAACAGAGCCAGATCGTCGAATCTCCGCGCAGCGGGCGCTGGGACATCCTCGTGGAGCTGGACAACGGCACGGAGGTCCTCGCCTGGGTGGAAGGCCTTGACCAGACGCCTTCCGGAGTCGAGGGTATCCTGCGCCAGGCTCTCCAGGATGCCGGCGTCGCCTAGACCGCTCCCCCCGGGGGGGAGCCAGGACCCGGTGGGCGGTTGGCCCACCGTGTTACGATGCGTGCGGTTTGCAGATGTGGTGGGCAATCGGTTTGTCCGTCGCGAGCGTTCCGCTGATCCTCTACCTGCTCGCCCGCCGGGACGAGGGAAAGGTGCGGCGAGACTGGGAGCTGCTCCTCACGCCCCGCGGTGAGAAGGTCTATCGCAGCATCGAGAGCCGGATGCAGTCCGAGATGCAGCTCGCGGACATGACCTACGAGGAGGCGTTCACGGTGCGCGAGCTGGGCTCCGTGGAAGAGGCCAAGCAGCTCCTCGACGTCGGGTACAAGGTCATCGAGAAGTTCTCACCCAACATGCTCAAGCTCCTGGCGGCCATGGCCACGTTCTCGCGCATGGTTTCGGCCATGGCGCCCATCTCGCCGCTGCGCCCCCAGGGCTTCCGGATGGCCCAGATCGCTAGCCTCGCCTACCTCAACCAGTTCCTGCACCGGTTCCTGGTCACCACGGCGGAGAAGTACCGGCTGCGCGTGTACATCCTGGGCCGCAGCTTCGGCCTGGCCACGCGCTTCCTGCTCGACTCCACGCGGCGCATCGTGGCCAACGAGCCCGACGCCGAGCGGGAGTGGGACCAGATCCAGTCCGTGCGCCAGGACTTCCAGACGCTCACGGACGAGTCGTTGGAGAGCCTGCGCGTCCTGCTGACCTCGCTGGCCGCGGAGAAGCGCGAGCACCTCCTCGACCGCTTCTAGCGTCCCTCCAGCCCCGCGGCGCAGAGCTCCTTCACCACGTCGTAGAAGACGCCGGTGGAGCGGCGCACCGTCGCCTCGTTGATCCGCTCGTCGTCTCCGTGGCCGGTCGCCGTCTCCTCGCTCGTGGTGAGGAGCGGCGTGAAGCCGTAGGAGACCACGCCGAGCGGCCGGAAGAGGACGCTCTCCGTGGCGCCGGTCAGCATCTTCGTGGTCACCGGAACGCCGGGATGGTGGCGCGCCAGCACCCGCTCGATCACGCGGAACAGCTCGGTGTCCGTCGGACTCTGGTTGGGAGGGCGGAAGCTCTCGGGCGCCACGATCTCCACGGCCGGGTCGGCGATGACCGCGCGCAGCTCGCCCAGGAAGGCCTCGGGGTCCTCCCCCGGCAGCAGCCGGACGTCGATCTCCGCCTCCGCCGTGCCGGGTATCACGTTGGTCTTGTAGCCGGCCTTCACGATGGTGATCGAGATCGTGTTGCGCAGCAGCGCGGACACGTCGCGGTCGTCGTACAGGACGCGTGCGGCCTCGGGGTCGCGCAGGGCGGCGTGGAGGTCGCGATACCAGGTGGCGCGCGGCTCCGGGACGTGGGCGGCCTGGTCGCGGAAGAACTTCTCCACCGTGGGCAGCACCTTCATCGCCGTCTCGTGCCGGCGCACACGCTCGAGCGCGCGGACCAGGCGGTTGAGCGCGGAGTCGGCGATCGGCCGCGAGCCGTGCCCGGGGGTGCCGGTGGTGCGGAGCGTGAGCCAGAACGGGCCCTTTTCCGCGGTCTCGACCCCGAAGTAGACGGGCCGAAGGGAGCGGTCGAGGAGGTTCTCGCCGCCCTCCGTGATCAGGAACTCGGCCTTCTCCAGCCGGCTGCGCCAGCCTTCCGGGCTGATCGCGCGCAACGCGCCCGCGAACTCGGCCTCTTCGTCGGCGGTGGCGAGGAACAGGATGTCACGGTCCAGGGCCAGGCCTTCGCGGCGGGCGCGGACGAGGGCGAGGAGCTGGAGGATGCCCTCCGTCTTCATGTCTTCGGCCCCGCGGCCGTAGATCATGCCGTCCTTGACCGCGCCGCTGAAGGGCGGCACCGACCAGCGGCTCGGATCGGCGGGCACCACGTCGATGTGGTTCATGAGGATCAGCGGGCGCTTCGCGCCGCTGCCCGCCAGGGTGGCGAGCAGGTTCGCGCGCCCGGGGGCGAACTCGTCCACCTCCACGGGGATCCCTTCGCGCGCGAGGATCCGCTGGTAGAAGCGCGCTCCCCGCAGCTCGTTGCCCGGCGGGACCGTGGTGTCGATCTGCAGGTACTGGCGCAGCAGGTCCACGGCCAGGTCCTCGTAGGCGGCGGGGGGGGTCGACGCCGCCGCGCGCGGACCGGAAGGAACGGCCATCAGGAGCAGACAGGCGACGAGCGCGCGCATTCCACCTCCCGGGGACGTGGAGCATAACACCGGCGCCCGTTTGACACGTTGCGGCCGCGGCAGGCATAAGAGGCCGTTTCCACGAGGTCCCGATGAGCCCGAGATCATGGTCGATCGTCTGCGCGCTCGCCGTGCCGCTCGTCCCCGCGCTCGAGGCGGCGCCCTCCCGCCCGCTGAGGGTGGACGACGTCTTTGCCCTGCGGGACGTCGCGGATCCCCAGGTGAGCCCCGACGGGACCTGGGTCGCCTTCACCGTGACGCACCTCGATCGCAAGAAGGACGAGCGCGACACGGACATCTACATGGTCCCGTTCTCGGGTGGGGATTCCCTGCGCCTGACCACGAGCCGGAAGCCGGAGACGAGGCCCCGGTGGAGCCCCGACGGCCGGCATCTGGCGTTCCTGTCCTGCCGCCGCAGCCGGAAGAGCCAGGTGTGGCTCCTGGACCGGCGTGGCGGCGAGGCCACGCGGCTCACCGCCTACGAAGGCGGCGTCTCCGACCTCGCCTGGTCGCAAGACGGCCGGAAGCTGGCGCTGGTGGTGTCCGATCCCGACCCGCGCCACCCCAAGCCGGAGGAGGAGGTGGAGGAGAACGACTGCGGTGACGACGACGACGACGACCGGACGCCTCCGCCCATCGTGACCCGGCGCCGGCAGTTCAAGCGCGACGGCGAAGGGTACCTGCACGACCTGCGCGCGCACGTCTACGTCTTCGACGTGGAGACGCGCACCGGCCTCCAGGTCACGAGCGGGCCCTACGACGACAGCCAGCCCGCCTGGTCTCCCGACGGACAGTGGATCGCCTTCCGGAGCAACCGGACGCCGGACCCCGACGCGAACCAGAACACCGACGTGTTCCTGGTGCCCGCGCAGGGCGGCGCGCCACGCGCGCTGACCACGCATCCCGGCGGCGACCGCTCGCCGGTCTTCAGCCCGGACGGCCAGTGGGTCGCCTACGTCAACGAAGGCGATCCGGACGACATGTGGTACGCCGCGAACCATCTGGCCGTCGTTCCCACCACCGGCGGCGCGCCGCGCCCACTCACGCAATCGCTCGACCGCAACGTCTCGCAGCCGCGCTTCACGCCCGACGGGCGGTGGCTGCTGTTCCTCCTCGAGGACGGAGGCAACAGCCACCTCGCGCGCGTGCCGGTGGCGGGCGGCCCGGTGGAGCGCGTGGTGTCGGGCGAGCGTGACGTGTCCGCGTTCGACGTGGGCCGCTCCGGAGCCGTCGCGGTGCTGGAGAGCCAGCCGGATTGGCCCCCGGAGGTGTGGGCGGCCGAGGCCGCTGGCCTGCGACGGCTGTCGCAGGTGAACGACGCGTTCTTGAAGGGCATCGCGCTGGGCCAGGTCGAGCGGTTCAAGGCACGCAGCGCGGACGGAACGATGGTGGACGGCTTCCTCACCCGGCCGCCGGGCGCGTCCGTGGGCCCGCTGCCGGCCATCCTGCGCATCCACGGCGGGCCCACTTCCCAGTACTCGACCGCCTTCGAGCTGGAGTGGCAGATGCTGGCCGCGCACGGCTACGCGGTGATCGCCGCGAACCCGCGCGGCTCCACGGGCTACGGCACGGCGTTCAGCCGCGCGATCTGGGCCGACTGGGGCGGGAAGGACTACCAGGACGTGATGGCCGCGGTGGACCACGTGGTGGCCAGGGGCGTCGCCGACCCCGAGCGGCTGGGCGTGGGGGGCTGGAGCTACGGCGGCATCCTCACCGACGTCGTCATCACGAAGACCTCACGCTTCAAGGCGGCGATCTCCGGCGCGAGCATGGCCAACCACTTCGCCGGCTACGGCACCGACCATTACCAATACGAGTGGGAGAGGGAGCTCGGCCTGCCCTGGAAGAATGCCGCGCTCTGGCAGCGGCTATCGCCCTTCTTCCAGATCGAGAAGGTCACGACGCCCACGCTCGTGCTCTGCGGGCGGGAGGACATGAACGTGCCGCTGCTCGCCTCGGAGCAGCTCTACCAGGCGCTGCGGCGCGTGGGCGTCCCCACCGAGCTGGTCGTGTACCCGGACCAGAACCACGGCATCGA
>DATKEG010000137.1:0-25913 GCA_035544515.1 Vicinamibacteria bacterium
GGCGGAAGACCATGGGCCGACGCCTTCGCGAACGACACGAGATGCTGCGCCGGGACGAGGTCCCCCTCGGTCCGGGGCGCCGCGCCGGCGATTTCCGCATGGCGCTCGGCTATCCCAACCTCTACTACGTCGGGATGTCGAACCTCGGCTTCCAGGGCGTCTACCAGATGCTGAACGCCCATCCGGACGTCCTCTGCGAGCGCACGTTCCTGCCCGACGACGTGGACAAGGAGGACCTCGAGCGCAGCGGCCAGCCCCTCACGAGCCTCGAGTCCGGCACCGAGCTGCGGCGCTTCCGGGCGTTGGCCTTCTCGGTCTCGTTCGAGAACGACTACCTGCACGTGCTGCAGATGCTCCGGCTGGCGGGCATCCCGCTGCGCGCGGCAGACCGCGGTCCGGGCGACCCCGTCGTGATCCTGGGCGGCGCGGCCATGTTCCTCAACCCGGAGCCGCTCGCGCCGTTCGCGGACGTGATCGCGGTCGGCGAGGGCGAGGCGCTGGTGCCGCGGCTGCTCGACGCGCTGGTGGGCGCGGCCGGCCCGCGCGCCGGTCTGGTCTCGCTCCGCGAGAAGGACGGCTTCTACATCCCCTCCCGCCACACCGTGCGCTACCACCCCGACGGCACGGTGGCCGCGTACGACGGCCCCGGCCCGGTGGTCCGGCAGCGCGGCTGGCCGGGGAAGATGCCCATGCCGCAGTCGGTCATCCTCACCCCGCACACCGAGATGTCCATGAAGTTCATGGTGGAGATCTCGCGCGGCTGCCCGTGCATGTGCCGCTTCTGCTGGGCGGGGTACAACTACCTGCCCGTGCGCGGCTTCTCGCGCCAGGAGATCGTGGAGCGCGCGCGCGAGGTGCGCAAGGTGACGCACAAGATCGGCCTCGTCTCCACGGCCGTGTGCGACCACCCGGAGATCGAGGGCATCGTGGACGACCTCGCGGGGATGGGATACGAGGTTTCGGTGGCGTCGCTGCGCCTGGACGACCTCACCCCGGAGTTCGTCTTCAAGCTCGCGGACACCGGCGTGCAGGGCCTGACCCTGGCCCCGGAGTGCGGCACCGACCGCATGCGCCGCATCCTGAACAAGCAGTTCACCAACGACGAGATCCTGGAGAAGGCCACCTGGATCTTCGAGAACGGCATCCAGAACCTCAAGCTCTACTACATGGTCGGCCTGCCCTGGGAAGAGCACGCCGACGTGGAGGGCATCGTCACCCTCACCGAGCGCATCCGCGACCGGATGCTCGAGATCGGCCGCGCGCGCGGCCGCGTGGGCCGGATCCACCCGTCGGTCAACCCGTTCGTGCCCAAGCCAGGCACGCCCTACCAGTGGCTGCCCATGGAGGACCCGCGGGAGACCGACGGCAAGCTGCACTTCCTGCGCAAGGCGTTCGGCCGCATGCCCAACGTGGGCGCGATCATCAAGAGCGCGCGCACCGGGGTCTCGCAGTCCACGCTGGCCCTGGGCGACCGCCGCGTGGCGGACGCGCTCGAGTTCGCCTGCCTGAACCGTGTGGACCTCAAGCGCGGGATGAAGGCGGCGGGCCTCGACCCCGCGTTCTACCTGTTCCGGGGACGGGGCCGCGAAGAGGTGCTGCCCTGGGACATCGTGGACAACGGCGTGAGCAAGGCCTATTTCCTGCGCGAGCTGGACAAGAGCCTCGCGGAGCGCCTCTCCCCGCACTGCCCCGAGGTGCAGGGCTGCATCCGCTGCGGGGTGTGCGTGGAGACGCCCAACCCGCTCTACCGGCTGCCGGACAAGTGGAAGGCGCTCGGCACGTCGCCGCTCTACCTCGCCCCCGTCCGCTGATGCTGCCCGCCACCGCTTCCGTTCTGCTTTTCGCGCTCGCCCTCGGCTCCGGTTGCCGGAGCAACGGCGAACGCCCCGCCGTAGACCGGCCCGTCCGGGCTTGACGCCGGGGCGCGCCCACATACAATCAGGGCCGGATGGCGAACCCAGGCGACAAGCCGGCCTCCCGGGGCGTCGCTTCCAGCCTGGGGACGCTGGTCCTGGCTATCCTCCTGCTGGCCTTCGGCTTCTGGGCCGGCCGCACGTTCGAGACGCTCTGGCCGTCCCAGCGTCCCGCACCGCCCACGTCCATGGCCGGGGCGACGGTGCCGCCCTCGACGATGGGCAGTCCCGAACCGAGCCCGTCCGCCTCGCCGTCCGGTGAGCCTTCTCCCGACGCGTCGCCCTCACCGGAGACGACCACCGACGTGGCGGCCGCCGGCGGCGCCTCGCGGCCGGCGCGGCGTGCCGCCCGCCGGGCCGGGGCGGCTTCTCCGGAGCCGGGCCTCCCCGCGCCGGTTGCGCCCGTGCCGGTCGCCGCGGCGTTACCCGGCGGCCGGCCCTTCGTGTTGGGGATCAGCGTCGTCGAGAGCCTCAAGCCGTCGGACCCGGACGTGCCGGGCTTCCAACCGGGCGGCGTCGGCGTCAAGCGCGCGCCCGAGATCCCCGGCCGAGTGGACTTCGAGGTGAGCCCGCCCCAGGTGAAGGCGGGCGACCGCTATGCCGTGAAGGTCTTCCTCGTCAACGACGGCGGCAAGCCGATCGCCATCGACGGGCTGAACGTGGCCATGGTCGCCGACGGCCGCCGGTCGGCCCGCGACATGCCTCCCCGGGCCCGCAACGTGGCCCCGCGCGAGCGCGCGCTGCTGGCCGAGCTGCCCGGCGTCTGGCAGGACGGCCTCGACTCCTGGGCGCTGGAGGTGGCGGTCACCTCGAAGCGCCAGGATCGCTACACCAACACCCTCAACTGGAAGTAGACGGGGGCCCGGCCGCGTTCAAGCGGCTGATCGCCGCCGGAGTGGCCCTGGTAGAGATCAGTTCGCCGCCGTGGCGGGCGGGATCGTCCGGCCGCGCCAGAGCCGTTCGTACACGGCCCATTCGCCCTCGTCGGTCGTCCAATCCGCATAGAGCGCCACGCCTTCGAACGTGCCGCCGGCCCCCAGGCCACGGAGACCCGCCACCAGTCCCACCAGGGCGTTCTCCGGCGTCTCGACGTGTCCGCGGTGCATGAGGCCGGTCCCGTCGTAGGTCGGGATGCCGACCAGCACGCGCGCGCGCCCGCTCGAGACCAGGCGCGTGGTGACGGCGCGGGCCACGTAGGCGAGGTAGCGGCGGTACGAGGGGGGCGTGGGCAGCGCCGTGTCGTACGCCATGACCACGATCTGGTCCGCGACCTCGCCCAGGCGCGCGTAGTAACCGCGCGTCCAGAGGAAGTTGGGCGCGAAGGGCAGGCGCGCGGGGCCCGGCCGGATCGCGGAGAGGGAGAGGATGCGGTCGGGACCGACGGCCGTGCGCAGCGCGCGCAACAGGGAGAGGAACTCCACGTTGCCGTCGTCCACGGGCTCGATGTTGACGTGGATGCCGTCGAACCCCTCGTCCATCAGACCGCGGCACTCCGCGACCATGCGCTGCCGCTGGCCGAGGTCGTTCAGGTCGATGCTGCCCGGGCGCTGCCGCCGGTAGCCGACGCGCAGGCCGCCCACCCAGGGCAGCACCTTGAGGCCGGGCGCCGCCTGGCGCGCCACGGCCAGGAAGGCGCGCATCTGCTCCCGGCTGTGCACGGGCAACCTCCCCGCGCCGTTGAAGGGGATCAGGTGGGGATACACGTAGACGACGCCGCGCGCGGACAGCGACGAAAGCCTCTCCGCCATCTCCGCGCGCGAGTGCTCCCTCTCCAGCCAGCGATGCTCCATCCAGACCGCGTTGCGGTCCTGGTTGAAGGGGTGGGCGGCATAGTCTCCGGTGGGCGAGAAGGCCAGCCAGGCGAGGGCCGCCGCGCCGGCGAGCAGCGGCGCCAGCGTCAGGGCCAGCGCCAGGGCCACCCGCCGCCGCCTCATCCCGCTCCGCGCAGGAGGAGCACGGAGGCGGCCGCGTGCCGCCGCTCGTGGGTGAGGCTGACCAGCGTCGCCCCGGCGCCGAGCGCGGCCATGCGCTCCCGCGCGCGCGCGCTCAGGCGCAGCCGGGGTGGTCCGCCGCGTCCGCGCACGACCTCCACGTCGCGCAGTCCCAGCTCGCCGCCCAGCAGCCGCAACGCCGCGCGCTTGGCGGCCAGGCGGGCGGCCAGCCGCCGGTCGGGATCGCTGCGCGCGAAGGCATAGGCGCGCTCCTCGTCGCTGAAGGGCGATTCGGCCGGCGGCGCCTGCGTCAACGCGAGCGCGTCCGCGATCTCGAGCAGCTCGATCGCGCTGGCCACGACACCGTGCTCGCCCACGCCGCGAGTCTACCCCCCCATCGTGGCCAGGTGGGCTCCCGCTCGCCGTGCCGTATCCTGGAGCCATGACGAGCGTGCGCGCGGCCACCCTGCCCGAGCTCTCGGCCATCCCCCGCCTGGTGCACGGGTTCGAGCAGCGGCTCCCGGACGCCGGACCGGAGGGACGCGAGGCCGGGCGCGCGCGCCTGGCGGAGGCGCTCGCGCCCCGGGGACGGCTCCTCCTGCTCGAGCAGGTGCATGGGTGCGCGGTGCGGCGGGCACCCTGGGAAGGACGGCCGGAGGCGGACGCCGCGGTGGCGGAGCACGCGGGGGACATCCTCGGCATCGAGACCGCGGATTGTCTGCCGGTCCTCGTCGTGGACCCGCGCCGCCAGGCGGTGGCGGCGGCCCACGCGGGCTGGCGGGGCACGGCCGCCGGGGTGGCGCGCGCCGCGGTCGAAGCGCTGCTCCGCGGCGGATCCGCGCCCGGCGACCTCCTGGCCGCGCTCGGCCCCGGCATCGGCCCGTGCTGCTACGAGGTCGGCGACGAGCTGAGGGCGGCGTTCGCGCCGGCGTTCCTGCGCGACGGCCCGCGTGGCCGCGCCCACCTCGACGTGCGCGCCGCCAACCGCGCGCAGCTCGAGCGGTCGGGCCTGCGTCCCGACCGCATCCACTCCCTGGACCACTGCACCCGCTGCCGGGGCGACCTGTACCACTCCTACCGGCGCGACGGGAAAGCCGCCGGCCGGATGATCAACTTCGTCGGGTTCTCCGCCGGCTTCTCCTGACCCCCACCCTGGTCAGTCGAGCTTCGAGGCCTTCTCGTCCAGGGCGCGGTTGGCCAGGCGGTCGGCGTCGCGGTTCTGCTCGCGGCGGACGTGGGACACCGTGGCCTCCTCGAACTGGCGCAGGAGCGCCGTGGCCTCGCGGTGCAGCGGGATCATGGCCGGGTGCTTCACCCGGTACTGGCCGTTGACCTGGCGCACGACCAGCTCGGAATCGGAGAAGACGCGCACCCGGCGCGCGTCCTGGGCGCGTGCCCAGCGCAGCGCGTGGATCAGGGCCTGGTATTCGGCGACGTTGTTGCTCGCGAGGCCGAGGTAGCCGTAGAGCTCCGCGCGCGGAACGCCTTCGGCGTCCTCGATGCTGACGCCGAAGCCGGCTTCCCCCGGGTTGCCCCGGCTGGCGCCGTCGATGTGGATGCGCAGCGTTTCTCTCTTCAGGGAGTGGGGCTGCTGACCGGGGGGGGCGGCTCGAAATAGAGGATCCGGTTGCAGGCGGGGCACTGCACGATCTCCTCGTTGCGCTTGAGGTCGGCGTACATCTGCAGGCGCAGCTTGAGGTGGCAGACCTGGCACATGCCGTCACGCGCCTCGGCCACGGCCACGCCGCGCAGCCGCGCCACGCGCTGGAACAACTCGAGCACCGCGCCCGGCAGGCGACCGGCCTCCGCGTCGCGCTCCCCGCTCAGGCGCCGCGCCTGCTCGCGCTGGCGGGCCTCCTCCTCGCCCAGGGCTCGCTCCCGCGTCCGGTGCTCCTCTTCGGAGGACTTGAACAGGGCCTCTTCGCGCTTGATGTCGGCGGTCAGCGTCTCGGCGCGCTCCATCTCGGCGAGCACCTGGTCCTCGCGCGCGCGGATCTCGCGCTCCACTCCCTCGATCTCGTGGAGCATGGCCGTGTATTCCTTGTTGGTCTTCACTTCCATGAGCTGGCCCTTGTACTTCGACCGCTTGGACTCGAGGTCCTGCAACTCGCCCTCGAAGCGCCGGCGGCTCTTCTGCGCGACCTCGAGCGAGCCGCGCGCGGCTTCGAGCCGGCCGCGCTCCGCGGCCAGCGACGCTTCGAGCTCCGCCCGGCGGCGGGGGACCTGGGCCAGCTCCGCCTCCACCCGCCTGAGCTCGCTGTCGGCGCGCTGCAGTCGGATGAGGCCGGCCAGGTCGGGATTCATTGCGCTTTGCCGGGATTCTAGCATCAGCGGGGAATGGGAGGGCCGCCGCCGGCGTTGTCACCGGCCGAGGAGCGCGCCCGCGCGCACGCTTGACAGGGTCTCGGAAAGGGAGCATAAGGGCTTCCCCCGGAAAAATGGCGGGTCCATCCCAAATGCGGTGACCCGCACTCATGTCTAAGGAGAAACGCATGCACCGCAGAGAGTTCGCGAAGGTCATGGGGGCCGTCGTGGCCGGCATGGCCGCGGGATCCCGCGCCTT
The DNA here is from genome assembly GCA_035544515.1 of Vicinamibacteria bacterium. Lineage (GTDB taxonomy): Bacteria > Acidobacteriota > Vicinamibacteria > Fen-336 > Fen-336 > DATKEG01. The sequence goes on from DATKEG010000137.1 coordinate 6,408, forward strand.
CGCGCAGGAGAAGAAGGCCGAGGAGAAGAAGGCGGACAAGCACATCTGCAAGGGCCACAACGACTGCAAGGGCAAGGGCGCCTGCCACACGGACAAGAACGCGTGCGCGGGCAAGAACGAGTGCAAGGGCAAGGGCGGCTGCGCCGCGGCCGCGGCCAAACATTCCTGCGCGGGCAAGAACGACTGCAAGGGCATGGGCGGCTGCAAGTCGGGCGACGCGGGCTGCGCGGGAAAGAACTCCTGCAAGGGCAAGGGCGGCTGCGAGGTGCCGGTCAAGCACCTCGAAAAGAAGGACGACAAGAAGAAGGAGAAGAGCGCCTGCAGCGGCAAGGGCGGCAACCAGGCCTGACCGTTCGAGGAGGGTCCCCGGCGGCGGGGACCCTCGCATCCCCGCGGACCTCTGGGGTGGGCAACCGCTGGGGGCTGCCCGACCTGGGCGTGGGCGTGGGCCTGCGGACCGTCCATTTCCCCTACATCTTGAGCCAGCGCCCGAGGGTGGACTGGTTCGAGGTCCTGTCCGAGAACTTCATGGAGACGGACGGGCGCCCCATGTACGTGCTCGACCAGGTGGCGGAGCGCTACCCGGTGGCGCTCCACGGCGTCTCCCTTTCCATCGGCAGCACCGACCCGCTGGACCGGGATTACCTGCGCAAGCTCAAGGCCCTGGCCGCGCGCACGAAGGCGCGCTGGGTGTCCGACCACCTCTGCTGGACGGGCGTGCTGGGCCGGAACGTGCACGACCTGCTGCCCATGCCCTACACCGAGGAGGCGCTGCGCCACACGGCCGCGCGCGTGCGGGCGGTGTCGGACGTGCTGGAGCGGCCCCTCGTCCTGGAGAACCCGTCGTCGTACGTGGAGTTCGCCGCCACGTCCATGCCGGAATGGGAGTTCCTGGCGCGCCTGGCCGAGGACGCCGACTGCGGGCTGCTCCTCGACGTCAACAACGTCTATGTCAGCGCCTTCAACCACGGGTTCGACCCGCGCGCCTACGTCGACGCGCTGCCCGCCGACCGCATCGTGCAGTACCACCTGGCCGGCCACACGCACAAGGGCACGCACATCATCGACACGCACAGCGACCACGCGGTGCCGGAGGTGTGGGAGCTGTACGCCCGGTCCTGCCGGCGGACCGGGAACGTGGCCACGCTCTACGAGTGGGACGAGGACATCCCCGATTTCCAGACCGTGCACGCCGAGGCGCTCAAGGCGGGCGTCCATCGCGAGACGGTGCTGGCGGCCGCGGCCGCGCGCTGATGGCCGCCCTCCACGTCCCTCTCGAACGGCTGCAGCGGTGGATGCAGGCCGTGGTCGTGGACCCCGGATCCGCGGAAGGAGCCCCCGCCGCGCCGGCGGCGCGGGCCGAGTTGCCGGCCGAGCGGATCGCCGACGTGGTCCTCGCGTCGCCCACCCTGACCCCGGTCGAGCGCGTGGGCATCTATCACGACATGTACCTCCTGCGGATGGAGGAGGCCCTGGCCGGGGACTACCCGGGCCTGCAGCACCTGCTCGGCGAGGCCGCCTTCCGCGCGGTCGTGCGCGGCTACGTGCGGGAGTACCCGTCGCGGCACTTCAGCCTCAACCGGCTGGGCGACCACCTGCCCGACTACCTCCTGCGCGCGCCCGGCCTGAAGCGCCGCGCCCTCTGCCACGACCTCGCGCGCCTGGAGCTGGCGGTGACCCGCGTCTTCGACGCGCCGCAGACTCCGCCCCTGACCGCCGAGGCGATCGCCGCGGTCCCGCCCGAGGCCTGGGAGAACGCGCGGCTCGTGCCCATCGCCGCCTTCGCGCTCCTCGCCTTCCACTACCCGGTGGGCGCGTACCTCGACTCCGTCACCGACGAGGCGGACCACGCGCACCCCCCGCTGCGGCGGCAGGACGCGTTTACCGCGGTCTACCGGCGCGACTACGCGGTCTGGCGGCAGGAGCTGAGCCCTTCCGCGCACCACCTGCTCTCCTCTCTCGCGGCCGGCCGCACCGTCGGCGAGGCGGTCGCCTCCGCCCTGCGCCGGCGCGGCCGCGGCCGCCCGACGGAGCACGACCTGTTCCGCTTCTTCCGCGAGTGGACCGCCGCCGGGATGTTCCAGGCCATTCGTTAGACAGTCGGGGGGGTCCCGCCGCGCGTGCCCCCCCCGCATTGGTCGAAGGATATGGGCCGAGCGTCGGAGGGTGCGGGGGGCCACGCTCGGAGCGATTTGGGCCTGGAAGGACTCGAACCTTCGACTAGCCGGTTATGAGCCGGCCGTTCTAACCGCTGAACTACAGGCCCATCGGAAGCCTAGCAGAAAGCCACCCGCCGCCGCATCGGCCCCCTACAATCGAAGAGAGGGGGCCAACGATGAAGACCGACTCCGGCACCACCGTCTCCGTCTGGATGAGCACCGCGGACATGCCGCGGCCGCCGCGGCTCGCGCGGGATCTGAAGGTGGACGTCTGCGTGGTGGGCGCGGGCATCGCGGGCCTGACCACCGCCTACCTCCTCGCGCGCGAGGGGCGCAAGGTCGCGGTGCTCGAGGACGGACCGCTGGCCGGCGGCGAGACCAGCCGTACGACCGCTCACCTGACCCTTCCCGACGAGGGCTTCGAGGCGCTCGAGCACCTGCACGGCGAGCAGGGTGCGCGCCTGGCCGTGCAGAGCCACCTGTCCGCCGTCGACCGCATCGAGGCCATCGCCCGCGACGAGGGGATCGACTGCGACTTCGAGCGGCTCGACGGCTTCCTCTTCGTGCCGCCGGGCGAGCCGGTCGGCGACCTGGACAAGGAGCTGGACGCGGCCCGGCGCCTGGGCTTCGGGGGCATCGAGAAGGTCGAGCGGGCCCCGGTCGCGGACTTCGACACCGGCGCCGCGTTGCGGTACTCGCGTCAGGGGCAGTTCCATCCCCTGAAGTACCTGGCCGGGCTCGTGCGGGCCCTGGAGCGGGACGGGGCGCTCGTCTTCTCGGGCACGCGCGCCGAGAAGTTCGAAGGGGGTGCCCACGCCCGTGTCGTGACCCGCGAGGGCCACACCGTCTCCTGCGCGGCCCTGGTCGTGGCCACCAACAGCCCGGTCAACGACCGCCTCGTCATCCACACCAAGCAGCATCCCTACCGCACCTACGTGGTGGGGCTGCGCGTGCCCGCCGGCCGGGTGGCGCGCGCGCTCTACTGGGATTACGCCGATCCCTATCACTACGTCCGGCTGCAGTCCGCGGGACCCGCGGAAGAGGTATTGATCGTGGGCGGCGAGGACCACCACACCGGCCAGGCCGACGACGCCGAGGCGCGCTGGGACCGGCTCGAGCAATGGGCCCGCGAGCGGTGGCCGATGGCCAAGGACGTGGCGTTCCGCTGGTCCGGGCAGGTGATGGAGCCGGTGGACGGCCTGGCCTTCATCGGCAAGAACCCGCTCGACGAGGACAACGTCTTCATCGCCACCGGCGACTCCGGCAACGGCATGACCCACGGCACCATCGCCGGCCTGCTCCTGACCGACCTCATCCAGGGCCGCGCCAACCCCTGGGCGACCCTCTACGACCCGTCGCGCAAGACCCTGCGCGCGACCAGGGACTGGGTGGTCGAGGCGGCGCAGTCGACCGCGCCGTACGCGGAGTGGCTGACGCCGGGCGAGGTGTCGAAGGTGGACGAGATCCCGGCCGGCGAGGGCGCCGTGCTGCGCCGCGGGCTGAGCAAGGTGGCGGCCTATCGCGACCCCTCGGGACGCGTGGTGGAGCGGTCGGCCGTCTGCCGCCACCTCGGCTGCCTCGTGGAATGGAACTCCGGCGAGAAGACCTGGGACTGCCCCTGCCACGGGTCGCGCTACACGGCCGAAGGGCGCGTGGTCAACGGACCCGCGACCACGGACCTGCCGCCGGCCGAGAGCTGAACCTATAATCGCGCATTAGCGCGGAGCGAGCGGAGACACCACGGCGCGCCGGCGCCGCGGCGCTGGCGTACGCCGGGTTGGCCCTCGTCTGGGCCGCTCCTTCTTCGCTCGAACCCGCCCGGCTCGTGCCCGACCTCGGCGACCCGCTGCACCTGGGCTGGGTGATGGCCTGGGACGCGCACCAGCTCCTTCGCCGGCCCTGGGCGCTCTTCGAGTCGAACAGCTTCCATCCGTATCTGCACAGCCTCACCTTCTCCGACCACCTCCTGCCCGAGGCGGTGCTGGTGGCGCCCGTCTTCTGGGCCACCGGCAACGCGGTGCTCGCCTACAACGTGGGCGTCGTCCTCGCCCTGACGCTCTCGGCGCTGGCCTTGTTCCTGCTCGCCCGCGCGATGGGCCTGGGCGCGGCCGCCGCCTTCCTCGGCGGCCTCGTGTACGCCTTCAACAGCTTCACGCAGCACGAGGTCGTCCGCGTCCACGTGCTGAGCGTGCCGTGGTGGCCCCTCGCGCTCCTCTTCCTCGACCGTTTCGCGCGCGAGGGACGGACGCGCGACGCGGCGGCCACGGTGGGCTTCCTGTTCCTGCAGTCCCTTTCGGGTGGTTATTACCTCGTCTACACGCTGCTCATGGCGCCCGTGTGGATGCTCCTGGCGTGGTGGACCGGCGGCCGGTGGCCTCGCGGCCGTGAGGTCCGCGCGCTGGCCGTCTGGGCCCTGGCGGCGGCGGCGGCCGCGGCCGCGATCCTCTGGCCGTATCTGGCCCAGTTCCGCGCCATGGGCTTCGAGAAGAGCTGGGCGGACGGCGCGGACCTGCTGTCCTATCTGAGCCCCGCCCCGCGGAGCTGGTTGCGGTCCTTTCTCGCGCTGCCCGCGGCGTCTTCCGAGCTGCCCCACTTCCTCGGCTTCCTGGGCGGGCTCCTGATGCTCGGCGGCGCCTTCCTCACGCTCGCCGGCCGGGCCGCGCCGCGTGCCCGGACGCTGGCCGTGGTCGCGTTCGTCACGGCGGTGGCCGGCGTCGTTCTCTCGCTCGGGCCACTCGTCCACGTGGGCGGCCACCTTGTCGGGCCCGGCCCCTACGGGGTGCTCTACCGCCTCTTCCCCGTGATGCGCGGGATGGCGGGACCGGAGCGCGTGGGCGTCCTCGCCCTGCTCGGTGGCGCGTTGCTGGCCGCGCTGGCCGCCGACGCGCTCTTGGGCCGGTTGCGCCCGCGCGGGCGCGTGCTTGCGACCGTCGCGCTCGCCGTCCTGATTCCGCTCGAGCACTGGAGCCGTCCGCGGCCGCCGGGCGCCGTGCCTGCGGGCAATGACGTGCCTCCCGTCTACCCCTGGCTGGCCACGGACGGGACGGGCCCGGTGGTGGAGCTGCCCGTCTACCCGTTCCGCGCGCGCCGGCTGTGGGCGGCGTACCTGCACTTCTCGACCTACCACTGGCGCCCCATCCCGATCGGGCGCACGTCGTTCTATCCGCCGGCGCACGAGTGGCTCGTCTGGGGCCTGCGCGAGTTCCCCGATCCGATCTCGCTCGCGTTCCTGGACCGGCTCGACCTGCGCACGGTCGTGGTGCATCCGCGGATCTGGGACGAGGGCGAGCGAACGGCCCGCCTGGCCGCGGTCGAGGCCGAGCCGCGCCTCGTGCTCCGCCGGTCGTTCGACCACGTCCCGCCGCCGCGCTTCGCGCCCCTGGGCCTGGGCGAGGAGCGCGTCTACGCGCTCGCGGCGGGCGCGCCGCCGGCGCGGCCGTGCGCTCCGGCCGGCGAGCTGCCGCGCGAGGGGTGGACGTTCTCGTCCACGGGGGTGAACAAGCCCGAACGCGTCGCGGACGGCGACGGGCGGACGGCGTGGATGACCGCGATCCCGCAGCGCCCGGGCGACCGCCTGGAAGTGGACCTCGGCCGGACGGAGACGCTGGCGGCCGTGGCCCTCGACATCGGCTACCCCCACGAGGAGTTCGCCCGGAACCTGGTCCTGGCCGTCGAGGCCGGTGAGGGGTGGAGGCGTGTGGCCTACGCGGACGGTCCCGCCGAGCGCCTGGCCACGCTCGACGCCCTGCTTGTTCGCCCGCGTGAGGCGCGGATGGTGCTGCGGTTCGAGCCGCAGCCCGCGCGCAGCCTCCGCCTGATGGTCGGGCTGCGCGAGGAGGACCCCGCCTGGCCCCGGTGGTCGGTGCCCGAGCTGCGCCTGTTCGCGCGCTGTCAGTAGCGCAGGCCGAACCCGTACGCGTAGAGCGGATCGTAGGGCGAGTCGCCCACGTTGATCGGGATCTGGTCCATGGTCCGCGGCCAGGTGAAGGAGAGCTTGCCCGTGGGCCCGTGGTCGCCGAAGAGCACGTCGGCCACGCCCTGTCCCTCGCTGCCCGGAAGCCAGGCCGCCACGATCGCGTCGGCCATCTCGGCCACGTCGCCCAGGATCAGGGGCCGGCCGGAGACGACGACCACGACCACGGGGAGGCCCGCCTTCTTCACGTTCGCGATGGCCGCGCGGTCCTCCGGGGAGAGCGACAGGTCGGCGCGGTCGCCGAGGAACTCGGCGTACGGCCCCTCGCCCACGACCACCACGCCCACGTCCGCGCCGGCGGCCCCGCTGCCGTCCTTCGCGTAGGTGACCTGCGTGGCGCCGCCCGCCGCCGCGCGCAGGCCGGCCAGGATGGTCGTTCCCGTGGTGACCGCACCCCGCGCGCCCTGCCAGCCGATCGTCCACCCGCCGCTCTGGGCCCCGAGGTCGTCGGCGTTGCTTCCGGCGACGTGGAGGCGCCGCGCCGTCTTCGACAAGGGCAGCGCGCGGCCGTCGTTCTTCAGGAGGACGAGCGACGCGCGCACCGCCCGGCGGGCGAGGTCGCGGTGCTCCGGCGCGCCGAAGCGCGCGTGCAGGCGCCGGTCCGCGAGCGGCGACCGGCCTTCGTCGAACAGGCCCATGGCGTATTTGACGCGCAGGATGCGCAGCACGGCGTCGTCGATGCGCGCGCGGGGCACCTCGCCCGCTTCCACCAGGCTCTTGAGCGTGGCGAAGAACTCGCGGTAGTGCTGCGGCACCATCACCATGTCCATGCCGGCGTTGATGGACTGCTTCACGTCGGCGCGACGGTCGCCGGGGAGCTGGTCGATGGCGTTGTAGTCCGAGATCAGGAAGCCCTCGAAGCCCAGCTCGTCCTTGAGGATCTCGGTGAGCAGCCGCCGGCTGCCCGAGGCCTTCTCGCCGTTCCAGCTGCTGTAGGAGGGCATGATCGTGCCCACGCCGGCCGCGATGGCGGTGAGGTAGCCCGGCAGGTGGAGACGGCGCAGCTCGGCCTCGCTCAGGCGCACGTCGCCCTGGTCGAGGGGGAAGCGGCCGCCCGGCGCGTCGCCCGACGGCATCCCCGTGCCCCAGGCCGTGCCGCCGTCACCGACGAAGTGCTTGGCGCAGGCGAGCACGCGCAGCGGGTCGTCGAGGCCGGGTCCCTGCAGCCCGCGCACCGCCGCCTCGCCCAGCGTGGCCACGAGCTGCGGGTCCTCGGAGAAGCTCTCGTAGGTGCGGCCCCAGCGCTCGTCGCGCACCACGGCCACGGAGGGCGCGAAGGTCCACTGGATGCCCGTGGCGCGGACCTCGGCCGCGGTCACGCGGCCGATCTCCTCGACCAGCTTGGCGTCGCGCGTGGCCCCGAGCCCGATGTTGTGGGGGAAGACCACCGCCCCCAGGACGTTGTTGTGGCCGTGCACCGCGTCCACACCGTAGAGGATGGGGATGCGCAGCCGCGTGCGGAGCGCGCGCGACTGCAAGCGGTCGTACATGTCGGTCCAGTCCCGCAGGCTGTTCGTCTTCGGGTCCGAGTTGCCCCCCGAGAGCACGGAGCCCAGGAAGTAGGCCTCGACGTCCTTCTCGTCCTGGAGCTGGTGCTGCTCGGCCTGCGTCATCTGGCCGATCTTCTCTTCGAGGGTCATGGTCCCGAGCAGCGCGCGGGCGCGCGCGTCGTGAGCGGCCAGGCGCGAGGCCGCCTGCGGGCCGGGAGGCGAGACGACGCTGACCGTCAGCGCGGCCAGCGCCGCGCCCACGGGAAACCACGTTCGCATGGAGCCTCCAGTGACGTTGGTTCGGAGGCCCAGAAGCTACACGGCGGAGCCCGGCAAGGCAAACTCCGGACGGCTCAACACCGCGCGCCGCCGCCGCACGAGCAGTCGAGGCAGCCGTGCGTCGCGCACGTGGCGCAGCTCTGCGCCACCCGCCGGCGCAGGGCGAGCCGGGCGCGGTGCAGCCGCACGCCGGCGTTGTTGGCCGTGATCCCCTGCTCGCGGGCGTACGTCTGGAGGGTCGCGCCCTCCACCTCCACCCGCCGCAGGGCCGAGGCGTATTCCGGCTTGAGCGTGGCGGCCAGCGCCGACACGCACGCGCAGACCGTGCGCAACAGCTCCTCGTCCACCGCCGCCTCGCGGGCCGGGCGCAGCTCGGCCAGGGCGCGCTTCTCGACGTCGCGGCGGCGGTAGTGGTCCACGAGCGCGTTGCGGAGGAGCCGGTAGAACCAGGCCGTGGCCGACTCCTCGCTGCGGAGGGCGGCCCCGCGCTCGAGGCTGCGCACGAAGGCGCTCTGGAGGATGTCCTCGGCCTCTTCGCGCGATCCCACGCGACGCTGCAGGAAGGCCAGGAAGCGCGCGTGGTTGTCCACGAGCGCGCCCAGGACAGCCGGCGCCATCGGGCGCGGGGCCGCCTCGGGCTTCAGCGGACGTCGGTCCCGCAGGGGCAGCTGCCCCCGCAATCGCACGACCCGCCGCAGCAGCCGCCCCTCGTCGTCTTCTTCTTCATGGCTCGACTCCTTTCGGGCGCCCATTGCGCCCTTCACCCCCGCTGACGAGCGAGCCCCCGGAACATTACACCCCGCCCTGCGGCCGCCAGAGGTCGATGGGCCGGCGGGCCTCCGTGGCGAAGGGCAACGCGACCTTGCGGCCCGAGCCCGCCGAGGCATAGGCGGCGAAGAGGACCTCGAGCACCGCCTTGCCGTCCTCGCCGGTGACGCGGGGCGGCCGGTCGTTCTGCACGCAGTCCACGAAGTGGGCCATCTCCTGTGGGAACCCGTAGTTCCAGTTCTCCTCGTACATGGTGAAGCTCCAGCCCACCGTCGTGCCCGCCTTCTCGACCGCGTAGTCGTAGCCGGCGGTGCTGTAGGTCTCTATCGAGTTGCCGTGGAGGAGGTCGGCGTAGGCCACGCCGCGCGAGCCGTGGACCTCCGCCCGGTCGTCCATGCCGCCCTTCTTGGTCCAGCTCTCTTCCGCGAGCGCCACCACCCCGCCCTCGAACTCCAGGATCAGCAGGGCATTGTCGTCGCCGCGCGTCTTCGCGCCATGCACCAGCGTGTCCATCTGCGCGTAGGCGGAGAGGATGCGCGCGCCGCCGAGCATCCACCGGAAGAACTGGATGGCGTGGCAGCCCATGTCCATGGTCACGCCGCCGCCGGAGCGCGTCACGTCCCAGAAGTGGTCGGCGTGCGGACCGTCGTGCTTCTCGGACTGCTTCAAGAGGGTGGCGCGGCCGAGCGCGCCGGAGTCGAGGAGCTGCTTCAGCCGGACGTATTTGGGCGCGAAGCACAGCTCTTCGGCGTACATGAGCTTGACGCCGGCCGTCCGGCAGGCCGCGATCATCCGGTCCGCCTCCTCGAGGTCGAGGCAGAGCGGCTTCTCGACCACGACATGTTTGCCCGCGGCCGCGGCCGCGACCGTCATCGGGCCGTGCAGGTCGTTGGGAGCCCCGATCACCACCATGTCCACCTCGGGCAGCTCGAGGAGCCGGCGGTAGTCGTCGAAGTGGCGGGGGATGCGGAACCGCTCCGCGAAGGCGCGCGCGCGGTCGGCGTGGGCCGAAGCCACCGCCACCATCTCCGCTTGCGGCGAGGACCGCAGCCCTTCGGCGTGGATCGTGGAGATGAACTGCGAGCCGATGATGCCGACGCGCACCTTCCGGTCCATCGAGTCCTCCTGGCCGCCATCAACCAAGCGACACGCCCAGCGAAGCGCGCAGTGGGCCGCGCTCCGGATCGAGTGCCCTAGGTTACTGCCTCCGGTGTCCTCGCTCCAGGACGCCTCGCGCCCGGCGCGGACGGGGCGCGCGCGGGCGGGTATCGCCAGCCGCCAGCGCGACTTGGAGCGCCGGCGCCGTCGCCCGCGACGCTGGCGTGGTCGTTGCACTGACGCCGCCCGTCGGGGGGGACAAGGGCAAGGAGGACAGATGAGGTTGAGGCGCGGCTCGTGGGCCGGCGTCCTGGGGGCGGTGTTCGCTTTCGCGAGCACGACCCCGGCGGACGCGCAGTATTTCGGCCGGACCCCTGTCCAGTGGGAGCGTCTCGAGTTCAAGGTGCTCAAGACCGAGCACTTCGACATCTACTACTACCCCGAGGAGCAGGCGGCCACCGAGCAGGTGGCGCGCATGGCGGAGCGCTGGTACGCGCGCCTTTCCCGCGTGCTCGGCTACGAGATGAAGGACCGCCAGCCGCTCGTCCTCTACGCGAGCCATCCGCACTTCCAGCAGACCAACACCATCGGCGGGCCTCCGGGCGAAGGCACGGGCGGGGTGACCGAGGCCTTCAAGCGGCGCATCGTCCTGCCCATGGGCGCCTCGCTGGCCGAGACGGACCACGTGCTCGGCCACGAGCTGGTGCACGCGTTCCAGTTCGCGATCACGGGCCAGGGCAAGGTCACCTCCACCAGCGCGCCGGGCGTGCTCACCATGCCGCTGTGGTTCGTGGAGGGCATGGCCGAGTACCTGTCGGTCGGCCCCATCGACGCGCACACCGCGATGTGGATGCGCGACGCCGCGCGGCGGGAGAAGCTGCCGACCATCCGTGACCTGGCGGGGGCGAGGTACTTCCCCTATCGCTACGGCCAGGCGCTCTGGGCCTACCTGGCCGGGCGCTTCGGCGACGAGGTCGTCCGGAAGTCCCTCGCCGCGGTGGGTCCACGCAGCGCGGACGCGGCGACGATCCTCGCCCAGGTCGTCGGCGTCGACGACAAGACGCTGTCGAAGGAGTGGCACGCCGCGTTGCGGGACGCCGTCGCCCCGCACATCACCGGCCGCAAGGACGCTTCCGCCTACGGCACGGCCACCGTGACCGAGAAGCGGCAGGGGGGACGGCTCAACGTCGCGCCCGCCCTGAGCCCCGACGGCCAGCGGCTGGCCTTCCTCTCCGAGCGCGACCGCTTCTCGATCGAGCTGTTCGTGGCCGACGCCGTCACCGGTGACGTGACCCGCCGCCTCTCGCGCACCCTGGTCGATCCCCACCTGGAGAGCCTGCAGTTCATCAGCTCCGCGGGGGCCTGGGACCGCGCCGGCCAGCGGATCGCGCTGGGTGCCGTGAGCAAGGGCCGGCCCCTGCTCGCGATCCTCGACGCAAAGAGCGGCGAGCGCGTGCGCGAGGTGCCCCTGCCCACCCTGGGCGAGATCTACACGCCCAGCTTCTCGCCCGACGGCAGGCGCGTCGTCTTCTCCGGGCTGGCCGGGGGCGTCACGGACCTGTTCGTCTACGACCTCGAGAAGGACGCCCTGACGCGGATGACGGATGACGCCTACGCCGACCTCCAGCCGGCCTGGTCGCCCGACGGGACGACGATCGCGTTCACCACCGACCGGTTCTCCACGCACCTGGCCACGCTGGACACGGGCAACTACCGCCTGGCCGCGCTCGACGTGGACACGCGCGCGGTCCGGCCGCTGCCCGGCTTCCCGGCGGCCAAGAACATCAACCCGCAGTGGGACCCCTCGGGCCGCGGGGTGTACTTCCTCTCCGACGCGACCGGCGCCACCAACGTCTACCGGCTCGAGGTGGCCGAGGGACAGGTGCGGCAGCTCACCGACCTCATCACCGGCGTCAGCGGCATCACGGCGCTGAGCCCCGCGCTGAGCGTGGCCTCGAGCGCCGGCCGGATCGCCTTCAGCGTGTACGACGAGGACCGCTACGAGATCTACAGCATCTCCGACCCGGAGCGGCTCGCGGGCTGGCCCGTGGAGCCCGTGGAGGCCGCCAACGGATGGCTCATCCCGGGCGCGCGGGCCACGGGAGAGGTGCTGGCCGCCAACGCGGACGCCGAGCACGGGCTGGCGGAAACGAGCGCGTTCGCGCAGGCGCCCTACAAGCCCAAGCTCACCCTGGACTACGTGGGCCAGTCGGGCGTGGGCGTGGGCTACGGCGGCCGGTACGGAACGTCCTTCGGGGGCGGCGTGGCCATGTCGTTCAGCGACATGCTCGGCCAACACACCATCGACACCGTGCTCCAGGTGGACAGGGTGCGCGGGTTCAGCGACGTCGGCGGCATGGTCGCCTACGTCAACAAGGTCCGCCGCTTCAACTGGGGCCTGCAGGTGTCCCAGCTCCCGTACATGTACGGCGGCTACCGCACGGGCGTGATCAACCAGGGCGGCGAGCAGGTCTACGTGGAGCAGCTCACCACGGAGCGTTGGCTCGACCGCACGGTGGGCGCGCTCGGGTATTACCCGTTCAACCCGTCGCTCCGCCTCGAGCTGCAGAGCGGCTACCGCAGCATCGGGTTCGAGACGCGGGTCGACACCCAGGGCGTCTCGCTGCGCACGGGCCGCCTGGTCATCGACGAGCAGGAGAGGCTCCCCGGCGGGGAGAACGTCCACCTGTTCGAGAGCACGGTCGCCCTCGTGCGCGACACCTCCGTGTTCGGCGCCACCAGCCCGGTGATGGGCCAGCGCGCCCGGCTCGACCTGTCGCCCACGCTGGGCAGCGTCAACTACACGAGCGCGCTCGCCGACCTCCGGCAATACGTGATGCCGGTGCGGCCGGTCACCCTGGCGGGCCGCGTCCTCCACTACGGCCGCTACGGCTCGGGAGGGGAGGATCAGCGGCTCGGCTCGCTCTTCCTGGGTTACCCGAACCTCGTCCGCGGCTACGACAGCGGGTCGTTCGGCGCGTCCGAATGCGGCACCGGCGGGGGATGCCCCGTCTACGACCGCCTCCTGGGCAGCCGCCTCCTCGTCGGCAACGTGGAGGTGCGCGCGCCCCTGTTCGGCCTGTTCGGCGCCAAGAGCCTCTACGGGCCGGTCCCCATCGAGGTGGGCGCCTTCTTCGACGCCGGGGTGGCCTGGCACTCGGCCAGCCGGCCCGCCCTGTTCGGCGGCGAGCGGCATCTGGTCAAGAGCCTGGGCGGCACGGCCCGCCTGAACCTGTTCGGCTTCGCCGTGCTGCAGCTCGACTACGTCAAGCCGCTCGACCGCCCGGGCAAGAACGCGTACTTCACGTTCAATCTCCTGTCCGGGTTTTAATACGCTCCCAATCACGCCGCTCGCGCCGAAGTGAATCCGGCTCTCGCTTCTCGAGGCTGCGGCTTCGGCTATTTCTTCTCCCCGCCCGAGCGGGCGCGGATCTTGGCGTCGATGAAGTCGGGGTGGGGCACGTGCAGGAGGCCGGCGATCTTGCGCACGAGGTGCTCCTCCTCGGCGTGCTTCTCCGTATCGGCGAAGCTCACCATCCAGAGCAGCTCCACCAGCCGCTTCTTCTCCTCGGCCGAGAAGCCGTCGTCCACCAGGCTCGTGAACTGGTAGAGCGAGTCGGCGCTCCGCGACTCTTCCTCCGCCAGGTCCATGAGGTCGAGCGCCTCGCGGTCGGAGAGAGAGAACACGCTCTGGATCGCGGCGCCCATCACGGTCCGCTCCTCGTTCTTGACGTCGGAGTCCGCGCGCACCACCTCGAAGAGCAGCGCCGCCGCGGCCAGGCGAAGGGCATGTTCGCGGTCCGCGGGCGCGCGCCGCTCCGGCTCGGCCAGACGCTCCTGGAAGAACTGCCGAATGGATTGCAGCACCATCGACCCACCGCCCTGTTGGATGAGAAGATCTCCTCCTCGGAGACCGAATGACTATGATAGCGGGTTCCCCATGAATACGCGCTGGCCGCTCGCCTTCACCCTGGCCGTCCTTCCCCTCGCCGCCTTCTCGCAGGCGCCGCCGTCGGGGTCTCCGCCCGAGCCGACGATCACGCTCCCGCCGGTCGCAGCCGAGCTGGTGCAGATCGACGTCGTGGTCACGGAGCGCAACGGCGCGCCCGTGCGCGGGCTGGGCCCCGAGGACTTCGAGGTCCTCGAAGACGGCAGGCGGCAGCGGGTCACGCACTTCAGGGACGGCCGCGGACGTCCGCTGCCGGTGGCGGCGGACGCGTCCGCGCCCGCGCCCACGGGGCCGCCGCCCCCGGCGCGGGACGAGTGGCCGGGACGGTACGTCGTGCTGGCGGTGGACGACCTGCACATCCAGGCCGCCAACCTCGTGCACGCGAAGCGGGCGTTCCGGCGCTTTGCCGAGGAGCAGGTGGGCGAGGACGACCTCGTGGCGGTGGTGACGACCAGCGGAGCGCTCGGCAACGTCCACCCGTTCACGCGGCCGGGCGTCGCCCTGGAGCGCGCCATCGACCGGCTGGCCCCGCGGGCCTGGCCGGACGCGACCGTCGGCCTGATCCACATGAGCGCGTACCAGGCCGAGCTGATCGAGCGCGGGGACCCCGACGCGAAGCGGCTGGCCGTGCAGGAGATCCTGCAGACCCAGCCCGCCTCGATGGAGTCCATGGCCGCGGCCGAGGCGGAGGCCATGGCGCGGAGCATCGTGGCCCAGACCGTCCACCGCGCGCAGGCCACGCTGGGCACGCTCGAGGACGTGGTGCGCAGCCTGGCCCCGCTCGAGGGCCGCAAGGTGATGGTGCTCGCGTCGGACGGGTTCCTGGTGGGGCTGGGGACGCGTAGCACGCAGGCGTACGACCTGCGCAAGGTGGTGGACGCGGCCACGCGGGCCGGGGTGGTGATCTACGGCCTGGACACGCGCGGGCTGGTCGCGTTCTCGAGCATGGACGCCGCCTCGCGCTTCACGCCCGTGATGACCGCCCCCGGCGTGCGCGAGTCGGTGGAGCGGCAGTCCGAGATGGCGATGCGCGACGCCATGCACACGCTGGCCGAGGACACCGGGGGGTTCCTGGTCGCGAGCACCAACGACCTCGCGTCCGGCCTGCGGAGGATCGTGGCCGACAACGACGTCTACTACGTGCTGGCCTACGAGCCCGCCAACAGCGCGCGCAACGGCAAGTTCCGCAAGATCGAGGTGCGGCTGCCGGGCCGCCGCGGCCTGCGCGTGCGCACGCGCAAGGGTTACTTCGCGCCCGACGACCGCAAGGCGCCCAGCGTGGCCACGCTGCGCGCGGAAGCGGCCAAGACCGCCGCCCTGCGGCGCGAGGCCGACCTGCACCGCGGCTTCTCGTCGCTCTTCCCGCTGCGCGAGATCCCCGTGGCGCTCAGCGCGGACTTCGTGAGCCTGCCGCCCGACGGTCACCAGGTCGTGGTCAGCGCGGTGGTGGACCTGGGCCGGGTCACCTTCCAGACGGTCGGCGGCCGGCAGCAGGCGGTGCTCGAGGTGGCAGGCGTCATCCACGACGAGAAGGGCGAGGAAGCCGCGAACCTCCAGGCCGACACCGTGTCGCTCTCCCTCGGCGCCGAGCGCCAGCGCCAGGTCGTGCAGGAGGGCTACCGGTATCGCAAGGTGGCGCGGCTGTCTCCCGGGCTCTACCAGGTCCGCCTCGTCGTACGCGAGGAGAGCACCGGCCGGGTCGGCAGCGCCTCCGAGTGGGTCGAGGTGCCCGACCTGGCCGGGGGGAAGCTCGCCCTGAGCGGCCTCTTCCTCGGGGCGGAAGTACCCGCCTCCGGGGGCGCCGGGGTCGAGACCGAGGCCTCTCCGCGCGAGGTCCAGGCCCTCAAGCGCTTCCGGCGCAGCGACACGCTCTACTTCCAGCTCTTCGTGTACAACGCCGCGCGCGACCCCGCGGGCGCCACCGATGTCCAGGTGCAGGCGCAGGTCTGGGCCGGCCCGCGCATGGTGGCGTCGTCACCCGCGACGCCGGCGGCGGTCGGGGCCACCGAAGACGCTCCCGCGCCGCACACCAGCCGCTTCCCCCTCGAGGGGCTGGCTCCGGGCAGCTACGATCTGCGCGTGACCGTCAGCGATCGCCGGGCGGGCCAGAACCAGCTCCGCCGCGCCTCGTTCCTGGTGGAGTAACATCGAGCACCGAGGAGGGATGAGAATGACCGCGAAGAGGCTCCTGCCGGCCCTGCTCCTTCTGGCCACCGCCGCCGTCGTCCCGTCCGTTGGCGCGCGGGAGGCCCCGCCCAAGGGGTTCGTGTCCCTCTTCAACGGCCGGGACCTGTCCGGCTGGCGCGTCCCGCAAGGCGACAACGGCCACTGGAAGGTGGTGGGCGGCGTGATCGACTACGACGCCGAGAGCGAGGCGCCGGGCGACAAGAGCCTCTGGACGGAGAAGGAGTACGGCAACTTCGTCCTGCGCCTGGACTGGCGCATCAAGGACACGCCCTACGTCAACCCGAACGTGCACATCGTGCGGCCGGACGGCTCCTCCAAGCGCGACGCGAAGGGCAAGCCGGTCCTCATGGCCGTGCCGGACTCGGACTCCGGCGTCTATCTCCGGGGCGAGTCCAAGGCGCAGGTGAACATCTGGGCCTGGCCGGTGGGCTCGGGCGAGGTCTACGGCTACCGCACGGACGAGAAGATGCCCGCCTCCGTGCGCGCCGGGGTGACGCCCAGGAAGCTGGCGGACCGGAACATCGGCGAGTGGAACACGTTCGAGATCACGGTCGGCGGCAACCGGCTCACCGTGGTCCTCAACGGCGAGACCGTGGTGGACAAGGCGGAGCTGCCCGGTCTGCCCCCCCGTGGCCGGATCGCCCTGCAGCACCACGGCTCCAAGAAGGACGGCGTGTGGACCTCGTCTCCCGCCCTCGTCCAGTTCCGCAACCTCTCGATCAGGGAGCTGCCGAACTAGGCCGCGGCCCGCGCGCGGCGGCGGAAGGGGTCAGTAGAGGAGCCACGACCGGCGCTCCACCTCGAACCGCTCGACGTCGGCCCGCTCCTTCGCGTCGAACTCCGCCCAGGGGTGCCGGCCTTCCGCCCATGCGCGGACCCAGGGCCCTCCCGCGATGATGTCGATGGGCGGCCGGTCGTGCTCGTATTCGTAGGGCGGCTCCTTCCAGGCGAACTCCCCCGGAAAGAGCGTGGCCATCCCGCGCAGCAGCGC
The DNA here is from genome assembly GCA_035544515.1 of Vicinamibacteria bacterium. Lineage (GTDB taxonomy): Bacteria > Acidobacteriota > Vicinamibacteria > Fen-336 > Fen-336 > DATKEG01. Next base: position 23,302 of record DATKEG010000137.1, read on the forward strand.
CAGTCCCGTGCGCACGGGGTTGAACGCGGCGCGGTCGACGGGATGGACGAACGCGCCGAGGCACACGCGTCCGGCATGCTTCTGGAACGTCGGTTGGAAGGCCGTGGGACGGACGATCGCCCCCGCGCGCCACGACGGGTACTCGCGGTCGAGGTGGGCGAAGAGCGGCTCGGGCCTGACGTACGGCGCGCCGCATTGCTCGAGCGGCCGCGTCGTCCCGCGGCCTTCGGAGAGGTTCGTGCCCTCGAAATACACGAAGCCGGGAAAGGTCAGGCAGCTGTCGGGCGTGGGGATGTTCGGGGAGGGCGACACGAACACGAGTCCGGTGCCGTCCCAGTAGGCGTCGCGGTCCCAGCCGGCCATGGGGACGACGTGCAGCACGCAGCGCCGGCCCCGGTTCAGCTCGTGGCGCTCGTTCATCCAGCGTGCCAGCTCGCCCATGGTCAGGCCGTGGCGCGTGGGCATGGGGTAGAGGCCGACGAAGGAGCGGAAGGCGGGATCGAGCATGGTGCCCTGCACGGCGCGGCCTCCGATCGGGTTCGGCCGGTCGAGCACCACCACCTCCTTGCCCAGCTCCGCCGCCGCCTCCATGGCGTGGCTCATGGTGTAGGCGAAGGTGTAGATGCGCGTGCCGATGTCCTGGAGGTCCACCACCAGCGTGTCCACGTCCGCGAGCATGGCCGCCGTCGGCTGGCGGGTCTCGCTGTAGAGGCTGTAGAGCGGGACGCCCTTCCACTCGCCGTGCGAGGTCTCGATCATGTTGTCCTGGTCCTGGCCCCAGAACCCGTGTTGCGGCGAGAAGAGCGCGGTCAGGCGGAAGCCGAGCGGCTCCTGCGCGGCCAGGAAGAGGTCGACGGCGTGAGCGCAGCGCTCGTCCACCGAGGCCTCGTGGCAGACGAGCCCCACCCGCCTCTCGCGCAGCACGCGGGAGTACTTCTCGTCCGTGAGGACGCGCGTCAGGCCTGGTTGGACGGTCATGGACCGGCCTCCGGCGGCGGCGCCGGGGCACGACGACAGTCTAGCGTGAGGCGGCGGGCTCCGGGGGCGGGACGCGCTAGACGCGCGCCACCGCGTACCCGTATTGCGCGCCCGAGCCCGCGCCGATCCAGAGGAAGGCCACGAGGTCGCCGTCCTCCACCGACCCGCGCCGGCGGTCCGCGTCGAGGAGCAGGAGCGTGCTGGCCGAGCAGGTGTTGCCGTAGCACTCGACGTTGGTCGGCACGCGGTCGAGGGGCAGGCCCAGCTCCTCGGCCGTGCGCACGACCGCCGGACGGTTCGCCTGGTGCAGGTACCAGCGCTTGATGCGGCCGATGTCGAACCCATGGCCGACCACCGGCTCCACCCGCACGGGCCACTGCTCCACCATGTGTTCGAAGGTCCGGCGCAGGAGGGGCGTGTAGGACTTCGCCACCGCCTGCGGCTCCATGATGAAGACGTGCTCGGCCAGGTTCCGCGCGCTGGTGGGCGAGGTCGCGCCACCCGCGCCGTAGGTCACGATCGAGATGTCGGGCTGCGTCTCGTACCACACGTCGAGGAAGCCCCGGTCCCGGTCCCGGCCGCTCGAGCGCAGCACCAGCGCGCCCGATCCGTCGCCGAAGAGCGCCGGGCTGAGCCAGGCCCAGGGGTGGGGATGGCGGAGGTAGAAGTCGATCGTGTCGCGCGTCAGATAGCTGCTCGAGCTGTTGCTCGCGACGAGCAGCACCGTCGTCTCGTGGTCGGCGGCCGCCAGCTCGCTGCGCACGGCCCGCAGCGCGGGCGCCAGCCCCGCGCAGCCGAGGTCGAAGTGCAGCCGGTGGGCGTCCCGGCGCAGCCCCAGGCTCGTGCTGAGATAACGCAAGTGGTCCTGGAAGAAGAGGGTGTCGGGCGTGCAGGAGACGTGCACGAACACGTCCACGTCGGCCGCCGCCACCCCGGCGTCCTCGAGGGCCGCGCGCGCGGCGCGCAGGGCGAGGTCGCCGTCGTAGATGCCGCCCTCGTCCCGCGGCCGCTTGGTCCCGGTCTCGAAGTCGAGGTCGAACGACCGCTGGCGGACCCCGAGGTTTCTCTCCAGCCACTCCGGTGGCACCAGCTCGCCATCCGGCCGCCGGGGCTGCAGCCAGTCGAACAGCGTCGCGTTCTGTACGAGCGGCGTACAAACGAACGAACCCGTACCGACGATGAGAGGGAGGGCTGACATCGCCTTGCTTTCCTTGGACTATGGGTTAGTGAGGTGCTAAGGATAAATGCCCGCCCGTAAATTGGCAAGTGTTTTTCGCAACAGGCCGTCGAAGGAGCCCCTCGTCGGACGCACGGACAGCCCAGGCCAAACCTGGCGAGAAATCGACAGCCCGCCAATAGATTGATAACAAAGCCTTTGACGTCCAGCCTTGGGCGGGGAGGGCGGGCGGCGCACACGACGCGGGTCGCGGACCATGAGCCGGGCGTGCGCTTCGACTCGGCCTTACAATCCACGCGAGCCGCCCGCCTATGCAAGATCGGCCGTTCTCCGACACCGATCCGGAAGTCGAGCGCGTGCAGCTCGAGCTGCTGCGTGCCGCGGCGCCGGGGCGTCGCGCACAGATGGCGCTGGATTTGAGCGCGCTGGTGATCCTGCTCGCGCGCCGGGGACTTCG
>DATKEG010000138.1:0-5897 GCA_035544515.1 Vicinamibacteria bacterium
AAATGGTCCGTCCAGTCCTTCCCGGTGCGGCTCAGCAGCTGCGCCTTCCCATCCTGCAAGCGGCACAGGATGCGGTAGCCGTCGAACTTCAGCTCGTGCAGCCACTGGTCGCCGGCCGGGGCCTCGCTCGCGAGCGTGGCCAGTTGCGGCTTGACGAAGCGCGGCAGCGGCGCGCGGCGCGCGCCGGGCAGCTCCGCGGGCGAGATGGCAGTGGCCACGCCCTCCTGCGCGGGCGAAGCGGGGCGGTTCGAGTGCCACACGCGGTCCCTCTCCGCCGCGATCTCCTCGAGCGTCCGGCCGGTGGAGACGCTCTCCGGCCGCGCGGCGGTGACGTCGTACTCCCGGGCGGGGCGCGCGTATTCGTCGCGCTCCTTGAAGAGCAGCCAGCTCTTCTCCGCGTCGCGCGGGTCGCGGCCCTTCGTCTTGACCAGCATCCAGGCGCCCTGGAGCTTCTCGCCGAAGAGGCGGAACTTCAGCCGGCCCGAGCGGTACGCCTTGTGCGGCTCCTCGATCGGCTCCCAGCGCCCGCGGTCCCACAGCAGGACGGTGCCCCCGCCGTACTCGCCCTTGGGGATGATGCCCTCGAAGCCGCCGTATTCGACGGGGTGGTCCTCGGTCATCATGGCCAGCCGCTTGTCCGCGGGGTCGTAGCTCGGGCCCTTGGGCACCGCCCAGCTCAAGAGCACGCCGTCGAGCTCGAGGCGAAAGTCGTAGTGCAGGCGGGTGGCCGCGTGCTTCTGCACGCAGAAGGAGGAGCCTTCCCGCTCGTGCTCCTGGCCGCGCGGCTCGGGCGTCCTGCCGAAGTCGCGCTTGTCGTGGTACTCGCGCAGGCCCATGCGTGACCTGCGCCGATCCTACCTCGCGGCCGGCTCGGCGACCGGCAGCTCCACGCGCCGCGCGGCGCGCAGCCGCGAGACAACGTCGTCCCAGTTCCAGAGGTGCCACACGGCGTTGAAGAACTCCGTCTTCGCGTTCTTGTACTGCAGGTAGTACGCGTGCTCCCAGGCGTCGATGACCATGAGCGGCATGCTGCCCTGGCTGAGGTTGCTCTGGTGGTCGTAGATCTGGCAGGTGAGCAGGCGCTGCGCCATGGGCTCCCAGACCAGGGCCGCCCAGCCCGAGCCCATCACGGTGGCCGCCACCTCGGTCATCTGGCTCTGGAAGCCCTCGAAGCCGCCGAAGTCGCGCTCGATCAGGTCCAGCAGCTCGCCCTGCGGCCATCCGCCGCCGCGAGGCACGAGGTTCTTCCAGAAGAGCGAGTGCAGCACGTGGCCGGAGAGGTTGAAGGCCAGCGCCCTCTCCAGGCCGGCGAGCCGCGTGAAGTCGCCCCGCTCACGCGACTCGGCGAGCCGGTCCAGCGTCTCGTTGGCCTTCTCGACGTACGCCTTGTGGTGCTTGCCGTGGTGCAGCTCCATGATCTCGCCGGAGATGTGCGGCTCGAGCGCGCCGAAGTCGTAATCGAGGTCGGGCAGTGCGTAACGTGGCATGAGTCCCTCCTTCGCTTCCCTGCGCGTCTTGACCCTGTTCCTTTCGAAGATAACACGCGCCCCGCCGCCTGGACTGACGACGCGGCTCGAGGTTCCCGAGCCGCCGTTGGCGGCCACGTTGACCTACGATGGAGTAGAGGCGCGCGCGGGGAGAGGCGGCCCCCTGACCCGCGCCGGACCCGCCCGGGAGGCGAGCTGAGCGATCCGACCCTGTCCCCGCGCGCCGCCCTCTCCCTGGGAGCGAAGGCGCGCCGCCCGAACGCCTGGAAGCGCCTGTCGCCAGGCGCCTTGGTCGTCCTGTTGATCGCGGTCGCCGCGCTCGCCTTCGCGGGCGTGCTGTGGGGACGCTGCGGCCTCGGCGGCTGCCCCAACGTGGACGGCCTCGCGGCGTACCAGCCCGGGGGCGCGCCCGTGCTCCTCGACCGGAACGGCAAGCCGTTCGCCGACCTCGCCCCCGTGCCGGGGGAGCTGGTCCCGATCGAGTCACTCCCCCGGCACGTGGTCGAGGCCTTCCTGGCCGTCGAGGACCGGCGCTTCTTCGAGCACCGCGGAGTGGACTGGTACCGCGTGGGGGGCGCGGCGCTGGCCAACGTGCGCGCGGGAGGCTACGACGAGGGCTTCAGCACCGTCTCCATGCAGCTGGCGCGCAACGTCTTCCCCGACCGCCTGCGCGCGCGGGACCGCACGCCCTGGCGCAAGCTGATGGAGATCCGCGTCGCGCTCGAGGTCGAGGGGAAATACGGCAAGGACGAGATCCTCGAGCTCTACCTCAACCACATCTACTTCGGCAACGGCGCGCGCGGCGTGGAGGCCGCGTCCCGGCACTACTTCGGGGTGGGGGCGAGGAGGCTCTCTCTCGCGCAGGCGGCGACGCTCGCCGCGCTGCCCAAGGCGCCGAGCCACTACGATCCCCGCCGGCACCCCCGGGCGGCAAAGGAGCGGCGCAACCTCGTGCTGGCGCTCATGGAGCAGCAGAAGCGAATCGAGGCGCCGCGGGCGGCGGAGGCACGGCAGCAGCCGCTGCGCGTGGTGCGTCGGGCGGCGCCGGGACGGGCGGCGCCCCTGGCCGGCTGGTACGTGGAGGAGGTGCGGCGCGAGCTGGAGGAGCGCCTCGGCGAGCAGCTCTACGAGGACAGCCTGCGCATCCACACCACGCTCGACGTGGAGGCCCAACGCGCCGCCGAGGAGGAGCTGGCGCGGCAGCTTCGTGCGATCGAGGGCGGGTCGCGAGGACGGTTCTCGGGCCCGCGCTACGGCGCCGAGGCCCCGCCGCCCGAGAAGGGCACGCCCTACCTGCAGGGCGCCCTCGTCATGCTCGAGAGCCGGACGGGCGACGTGTTGGCCTGGGTGGGCGGCCGCGACTTCCGCCATTCCCGCTTCGACCGGGCGCGGGCCGCTCGCCGGCAGGCGGGCAGCGCGTTCAAGCCGTTCGTCTACGCCGCCGCCCTGGCCTCGGGCCGCACGCTCAGCCAGCGCCTGGTGGACGAACCGCTGCGGGTGGCGCTCGACCGGCGGCGCTCCTGGGAGCCGAAGAACTTCGACGGCGCGTTCGACGGGCCGGTCAGCCTGCGCGAGGCGCTGGTGCGGTCGAAGAATGTCCCCACCATCCGCCTGGCCCAGTCGGTCGGCTACGACCGCGTGGCGGAGACGGCCCGGAGCATGGGGATCGACGGGCCGATCGACCGGCGGCCCTCGATGCCGCTCGGGACCGTCTCGGTGAGCCCGCTCGAGCTGACGGCCGCCTACACCGTCCTCTCGACGCTCGGGGAGGCCGCCGTCCCGCGCTTCGTGCGCCGGGTCGAGACCCCGGACGAGGAGGTGCTGTGGGAAGCCGCCGTCGCGGATCCCGAGCGGGTGCTCGAGCCCGGCATCGCTTTCCTGGTCACGGACGCCCTGCGCGAGGCGCTCGAGCGCGGCACGGGCACGGCCGTGCGTTCCGCCGGCTTCCGTGGGCCGGCGGCGGGAAAGACGGGGACCACGAACGACGGCACGGACACCTGGTTCGTCGGCTACACGCCCGAAGTGACGGCCGCGGTGTGGATCGGGTTCGACCGTCCGCGGCCGATCACGAGACTGGCCACGGGAGGCCGCCTGGCCGCGCCCGTGTGGGGGCGCGTGATGGCGCGTTACCACGCGGGCCGCAGCCTGCCCCCACGGTGGAGTCCGCCCTCGGGCGTCTTCCAGGCGGCCGTGGATCCGGCGACCGGGTTCATCCTGGCGGAGGGCTGCCAGCCGCAGAGCGGGCCGTCGTACCGCGAGTACTTCCTGCGCGGGATGTCGCCGCCGAGCGTCTGCCCGTCGCGCGGGGCGCCCGTCGAGATGATGGCTGACCTCGAGTGGCCGCTACCCGACGACGAGGAAGCGACCGACCTGTCCCTGGAGTTGCCGCCGGAGCTGCGCGCCCTCCCTCCGGTACTGGAAGAGGAAGAGGATGAGGCCGCGGAGGAGACGGGAGAACCCGCCGCGGACGAAGCCGGCGGCGCGGAAGCGGAGGGCGCGCCGGAGGTGGAGCCCGCGGATACGCCGAGCCCCGTCCCGACGCCGAGTGCCACGCCGGCCGCCACCCCGACCCCGAGTCCAACGCCCACGCCCACCGCGGACCCGACCCCGGCGCCGCCTCCGCCTCCCGAACCGGAGCCCTAAGCCCGCCTGTTCGCCGACGCCGTGGACGAGCAGCTCGCGCCGGCGGCTTCCCCGCCGATCAGACCGCGTTGACATGGCGAGTCAAACCGCTACACTTGTCGTTTGCTCCGGCGAAGGAGGGCGTACATGAGGGTGCGGACGCGAAAGGCGGCGATGGCGGCGGCCCTGCTCCTCTCGGTGGCCTGCGGGGGCGGCGCGGCCGGCCCCACGACTCCGACGCCGACCCCGACGCCCGCGCCCGCGCCCACGCCGACCCCCGCGCCCGCTCCCACGCCGTGCCCGGACGCCGCGTGCGGGAACAGCAGCGCGCCCGTGCGCGTCACGCTCCGGCTCTACCTCATGTGGGATCCCGCCGGGGACCTGGTCGAGCCCACTCCCAACCCCGTGCGGCAGGTGCTCCAGCAGCCGGTGCCCGTGGGCTCCAAGATCCGCTTCGACATCGTCGGCCGCGACGCCAACGACAAGGAGACCAACGGCCAGGGGAACATCACGTTCATCTACAGCGAGGGCCCGAACCTCGTGGAGGACGTCAACGTGCGCGCGGACGGGTTCCAGAAGGACGTCCGGGTCGTGGCGCCGGGCCGGTTCTCGGTCTACGTGGTCTTCGACGGCGTGCCGTCCAACGCCATCGTTTTCACGTTCGTCCCCTAACCTCGCGGAGCGCCCCTTCCGGCCGCCCCGCGCCGGTGAAGCCGCGCCCATGGACGCCGCCTACCGCAGCGCGCTGAACCGAAACGTGCCGCCCGCGGCTCCGGCCGAGTTCGCACCCGTGAGCATCGGCCCGCTGCGCGTGTGGCCGCCGGTGGTGCTGGCCCCCATGGCCGGGGTGACCAATCCCCCCTTCCGCACCCTGTGCCGGAGGTTCGGCGCCGGCCTGTACGTGAGCGAGATGATCACCGCCCGCGCGCTGGTCGAGGGCAACCGCAAGACCGCGCTCCTGGCCAGCTTCGGCGCCGAAGAGACGACGCGCAGCCTCCAGCTCTATGGCGTCGATCCGCGCTACGTGGGCGAGGCGGTGCGCGTGCTGGTCGGCGAAAGGCGCGTGGACCACCTGGACATGAACTTCGGCTGCCCGGTGCGCAAGGTCACGCGCAAGGGCGGCGGCGCCGCCATCCCGCTCAAGCCCCGCCTGCTGCGGTCGATCGTGCGCGCCGCGGTGAGCGCGGCCGGGGCGGTGCCGGTCACGCTGAAGTTCCGCATGGGGATCGACGCGGATCTTCTCACCTACCTCGAGTCCGGGCGCATCGCCCAGGAGGAGGGATGCGCGGCGGTGGGCCTGCACGCCCGCACGGCCGCCCAGCTCTACGACGGCCAGGCGGACTGGGACGCCATCGCGCGGCTCAAACGGTGCGTCACGCGCATCCCCGTGCTGGGCAACGGCGACGTGTGGGAGGCGGAGGACGCGCTGCGCATGATGCGCTCCACCGGCTGCGACGGCGTGATCGTGGGGCGGGGCTGCCTGGGCCGGCCCTGGCTCTTCCGCGACCTCGCGGACGTGTTCGACGGCCGCGAGCCGCGGAACCCGCCGCGGTTCGGGACGGTGGTGGACGTGATGCTCGAGCACGCGCGCCTGCTCGCGGAGTGGCTCGGCGAGGCGGGAGCGATGCCGTCCTTCCGCAAGCACGCGACCTGGTACACGAAGGGCTTTCCCGGCGGAGCGGCGCTGCGCGAGCGCCTCATGCGCGTGCGCACGCTGGCCGAGCTGGCCGGCATCCTGGGTGGAGCCGACCGTGACCTGCCCTTCCCGCCCGACGCCATGCGCGTGCC
>DATKEG010000139.1:0-10612 GCA_035544515.1 Vicinamibacteria bacterium
CGTCCGACGCGGCCGCGGCGCGCGCGGCGGCGCCCGATCCCGTCGGACCGCTGGCGGGCGCGCTCGTGGGAATGGCCACCGGCCCGGCCGGCGCGAGCGCGTCGTCCGCGCTCGCCGCCGACGTGGCCGCGCTCCTGCGCCTCTGGGCCGAGCGGGGAGAATGAGCGGGGAGGGCGCGCTCGTCAGGACAGGGCGGCGGCGGGGCCCACCCGCTCCTCCACGAACGTGTTCCACTCGTGGCAGTGCGGGCAGCGCCAGAGCATGTCGTCGGCCCGGTAGCGGCAGGCCGTGCAGATATGGGGATCGCGATAGAAGACGGAATGCTCCGCGGTGGCCAGGTAACGCTCGACCGCCTCGCGATGGACGCCGAGCCGGTTGACCGCGCGCCACGACTCCAGGTGCGCGGCCAGCGCCTGGGGATTCGCCTCCACGGCCCGCAGCAGCAGGCCGAAGGCCTCGTCGTCCTTGCCCTGCGCGCGCAGGTGCGCCGCCAGCGCCAGCCGCGCGCGCCAGTCGCGCGGGTCCTCGCGGATGATGCGCTCGCACAGCTCCGCGAAGCGCGCCGGCTGTCCGCGCGCGGTGTAGGCGCGGGACAGCCGGTCGAAGGCCAGGTAGGCTCGCTCCGGCGCGACCTGGATCGCCTCCTCGAGCACGGCCGCGGCCTTCGCCGGATCGCGCGGCATCAGCAGGTCGGCCAGGCCGAGGTGGGCGGGGAAGACGCGGCGGTCCAGGGCGAGCGCGGCGGTGAAGGCCTTCTGGGCCGCCTCGGTCTCGCCGGCGAGCAGCGCCTCGCGGCCGATCTCCGCCTGGAGGTAGCCGAGCACCAGGCTGTCGTCGCTCTTGCGCAGCCGGCTCAGGCGCGTCCGCAGGCGGTAGGCCTCCGTCCACTGCCGCTGTTCCTCCTGCACCTTCTGCAGCTCGATGAGCGCCTGGATGTTGCGTGGATCGGCGAAGAGCGCCTCGTCGAACGTCCGGCTGGCGCGGTCGAGAAAGCCGGCCCGGCGGAAGTCGGCGCCGAGGGCAGCCAGCGCGTGCGCGCGTTCCGCGCGCGAGAGGTCACGCCGCGCCAGCAGCCCCTGGTGCGTCTGGATGGCGCGCTCCACCTGTCCGATCTCGCGCAGGAGGCTGCCGAGCACCTGCAGCACCTCCACGGCGTCCGGATCCTCGCGGACCACCTTGCCGAGCTCGCTGACCGCCAGCTCGACGTGGCCGGCGGCCAGGTACTGGAGCCCTTGCGCGTAGTGCGGAGACGCGCGATAGCCGGCCCGATCGCGCTCGCCCCGCCGCAGCGCGGCCGCCCAGGCGCGCCCCGCGAGCAGGCCGGCCATGCCCGCCAGCAGCACCGCCAGGAGCGCGGAATCGCTCATGCGCGGGCGCCGGCGCCGGTCAAGGCGCCTTGGGCTCGCCTCCTGCGACCCGGTCCCAGTCGCCCCGCGCGCGCAGGATGGCCTCCAGGAACTCGCGCAGGCAGCCCCGCCCACCCCCCGCCTCCGTGACCATCTCCGCCTGCGCCCGGACCTCGAACGGCGCGTCGGCGGGAGCGGCCGAGAGCCCCACCGCGCGCATCACGGAGAGGTCGTTGACGTCGTCGCCGATGTAGGCCACCTCGTGCGCGGCCAGGCCCTCCGCGGAGAGTATCTCCCCGAGCGCGGCGGCCTTGTCCGCGACGCCCTGGCGGACGAGGGAGATGCCCAGCTCGCGGGCGCGGTGCGCCACGTCCCCCGACGTCCGTCCCGACACGATGCCGGTGCGCAGCCCCGCGCGGTGGGCGAGCACGACCCCGAGGCCGTCGCGGACGTGGAACGCGCGCGCCTCGCCGCCCCCGGGCAGGAAGAGCACGGTGCCGTCGGTCATCACACCGTCCACGTCGCTCAGCACGAGCTTCAGGCGCCGGCAGCGGCCGGCGAGCGCCTCGGACTTCACCGGCGTCCCATGTCAGATCATCTCGGTGTGCCACAGGTCGTGGAGGTGGACGACGCCCTCCAGAAGTCCCGCCGCGTCCGTCACCGGAAGCGACGTGACCCTGCGCTCCTCCATGAGCGCCAGCGCGGCCGTGGCCAGCTCGCGGCGCGCGATGACCACGGGGTCGCGCGTCATGCACTCTTCGGCCGTGCGTTCGAGCAGGGAGTAGCCGTGGCGCTCCATCTGGCGGCGCAGGTCGCCGTCGGAGATCATGCCCAGCAGCCGGCCGCCCGCCTCGGCGACCGTGGTCATGCCCAGCCGCTTGCGGGTCATCTCGAAGAGCACGTCCTTCATGGCCGTCCCCGGCGCCACCCGCGGCACCTGCTCGCCCGCGGTCATGACGTCCTCGACGCGCAGGAGCTTCCGGCCCAGCCGGCCGCCGGGGTGAAGGACGGCGAAGTCGTCCACCGTGAAGCCGCGGCGCTCGAGCAGGGCCATGGCCAGCGCGTCGCCCATGGCGAGGGCGGCCGTGGTGGAGGCGGTGGGGGCGAGGCCGAGCGGGCAGGCCTCTTCGCGGACCGAGACGTCGAGGTGGACGTCGGCGGCGGTGGCCAGGACGGAGCCCGGGCGGCCGGTCATGGCCACGAGCGGCGCGGCCAGCCGCTTCACGGTCGGGGTCAGGGCCACGAGCTCCTCGGTGTCGCCGCTGTGCGAGATGGCGAGCACGGCGTCTCCCTTCACGATCCGGCCCAGGTCCCCGTGGGTGGCCTCGGCGGGGTGAAGGAACAACGACGGCGTGCCCGTGGACGAGAACGTGGCCGAGACCTTCTGGCCGATCAGGCCGCTCTTGCCCATGCCCGTGACCACGACGCGGCCCACGCAGCCGAACAGCAGCTCGACCGCGCGCTCGAACGCCTCGCCGATGCGCGGGAGGAGGTCGAGGATCGCGCGGGCTTCGATCTCCAGCACCCGCTGCGCGGTCTGGCGGGACATTCCGGTGATCCTAGGCTCTCCCGGCCCGCAGAGGCAAGGCAGGGTGACCCGTGGCCCTATAATCCGCCTCGTGGCGGCGCCCGGCAGGCGGACCTGGCGGCTCGCGGCCGCCCTGCTTGCGCCGGTGGCGCTGGCCGGGCTGCTCCTCGTCGGCCTGGCCGGCCGGAAGCCGGTCCCGTCGAGCGGGGATGTCGCTCGGGGCGCGCGCGACGCGGCTCCTCCGGGCCTCTGGAGCCCGGCGCGTGACGTGCCCGCGGCGCCGGGCGTCTCCGAGGCGGCGGCCGAACGCCTGGCCGCGCTGCCCTACCTGCAAGGCTACAAGCCGGCCCCGGGACACAAGGGCGTCACCGTCCATGACCGCCGGCGCGCCCAGGAGGGCGTGAACCTCGTCGTGTCCGGCCACGCCGCCGAGGCGTTCCTGATGGACATGGACGGGGCGCGGCTCCACGCCTGGAAGCGGCCCGTGGAGCAGGTGTGGCCGGACGCGGATCGGGCGGCGGAGGGCGCGCGCTACTGGCGGCGCGCCCACGCCTTCGAGAACGGGGACCTGCTGGCCATCTTCGACGGCGTCGGGCTGGTCAGGCTGGATCGCCACTCGCGGCCGATCTGGTCGTACCGCGCCCAGTGCCATCACGATCTGTACGTGGAAGGCGATGCGATCTACGTGCTCACGCGCGAGCTGCGGCTCATTCCCGAGGTCCACGACACCCGCCCCAGCCTCGAGGATTTCGTCACCGTGCTCGGCCCCGACGGACGGCCGCGCCGACGCGTCTCGCTCTACGCGGCGTTCCGGAACTCGCCCTATTCACCGCTGCTCGCGCGCGTCTCGCACGGGGGCGACATCTTCCATACCAACACGCTGACGATCCTCGACGGCTCCCTGTCCGGGCGCTGGCCGCTGTTCGCGCGCGGTCGCGCCCTGGTCTCGTTGCGGAACCTCGACACGGTGGCGCTCGTGGACCTGGAGTCGGAAAAGGTCCTCTGGGCCCTGACCGGCCTCTGGCGCGCCCAGCACGAGCCGAGCCTCCTGCCCACGGGCCGCCTGCTCGTCTTCGACAACGCGGGGCGGGGCGGGCGCTCGCAGGTGCTCGAGCTCGATCCCTTCACGCAGCAGGTCTCGTGGCGCTATCCGGCGGACGGGCAAGGCGCCGACCTCGTGTCGGAGACGTCGGGCTCGACCGAGCGCCTGGAGAACGGCAACACCCTGATCACCGAGTCCACCGCCGGCCGCGCGCTCGAGGTCACGCCGGAAGGCCGCATCGTCTGGGAGTTCTGGAACCCTCATCGCGCCGGCGAGCGTCACGAGCTGATCGCCACCCTGCTCGAGGTGGTGAGGCTTCCTCGCGCGTTCGGACGGGAGGCCGGCTGGCTACGGGAGGGGAGCGCCCCGCCCGAGTAGTGGCCGCCCGTACACGCTGATGGCGGAGACCCCCTCCCCCACCCGGCCCAACCGGCGGAACGGGGTATGCCCGCCGAGCCAGGCGCTCGGCACCTCCCCCGGATCGCCGGGCAGCATCAGGCGTGTGATGCCGGCGCGGTCGAGCAGCTCCGCGCGCCAGGCCGGGTCGGCCGCGCCGTAGAAGGCCCGCGTCTGCCGCTCGCGCTCGGCGTAGCCCCGCGCGGCGGCGTGGCCCACGAACACGCGGCAGGCGGTCAGGCCGGCGGTGTACAGGCCGATGTCGGGCGGTGTCAGCGCGAGGTCGCCGGGCGCGCAGGCCGGGCGCAGCAGCCGCGCGGCCGCCAGCCGCTCGCGCGGGACGTGCCAGCGCGGGTTGGGCCCCCAGACGAGCAGCAACGCCGCCACCGCGGTCGAGGCGAGGCCCGCCACGGCGGCCCAGGACGCCCAGGCGGGCCGGGACGACAGGCCGAGGGCGGCGAGCAGCAGCAGGGGCAGGCCCATGCCCACCATGAACTGCAGCGGGAACGGCACCACGCGCGCGAGGGCGACGAGCGCCGCGGCCACGGCCCAGGCCGCCAGGTGCATCTCCGCCGGGCGGGTCGGCGCATCCGCGGCCGGAGGACGCCAGACGACGGCCGCGAGCAGAGCGGCCGGAACCAGGGCCGGCAGGAAGTCGGCGAGCGGAGGCATCACGTACGTCGCGCTCGAGTAGATGGCGTAGCGCGCGTCGCGCAGGAAGAGCCAGTAGTTGTACGCGAGCACGGGCGCCAGTCCGAGGAGCGGCGCCAGCGCGCGCCACCAGGCGGAGGGCGGACGGGTCGCCGCCACCGCGAGCGTGCGGGCGGCCACGAGCAGGCCGAGGTCGTACGGGCGCACCAGTCCGAGCGCCGTGCCCCAGAAGAGGCCGGCCCGCGGCCGGTCCTCGGCGAAGGCGACGAGCGCCACGAGCAGCAGCAGCGTCGCGGCCGTGAAGTGCGGATTGGCCAGCATCTCGATGAAGGGGAAGAGGCCCGTGGTCAGGTCCAGGCAGCGCTGTCCCGGCACGCCGGCGCGCCAGAGGATTCCGCCGAGCCCCGCGCCCGTGAACACGAGGAGCAGCGCGGGCAGGCGGCGCGCCTTCCCGACGCCCCTCCGCGCGAGAAAGCCGTCCACGACCGCGACGAGGGCCAACGCGACGCAGAGCCCGAACAGCCGATAGGCGAGCGCCGGCCGGCGTCCGAGCAGGGCGGACAGCCGTCCCACCATCCACCATTCCAGGTTGACGAGCGCGGCGTCGTGCCCCTCCGGGACCATCTTGTTGCGGAACAGGAACGCGCCGTCCTCCGCCTGCTGCGCGAAGGACAGGTAGTTGTACGCGTCGTCGATGTAGAAGAAGAAGCCGACGAACGCGCGGCCGGGGGGGGCGCCGAGGGCGGCCTCGAGGTAGGGGAGGTTGGAGGCGGCCGCGAGGCCGAGGAACGCGACCAGGGCCGGCGAGGAGGGGAGACGGAGCCTCAAGCGCGAGGTTCAGGCCTTCAGCGCGCGCCGGACGCGCAGCAGCCGGGTGAGCAGCTTCTCGAGGTGCCTGAGGCGGTACGAGTTCGGCCCGTCCGAGAGCGCGCGCTCGGGGTTCTCGTGCACTTCCATGAACAGGCCGTCCACCCCCGCGGCCACGCCCGCCGGCGCCAGCGTGTCCACGTAGTGCCTCTCGCCGCCCGAGCGGTCGCCCAGGCCCCCCGGCCGCTGCACGCTGTGCGTGACGTCGAAGACGACCGGGTAGCCGAAGGCGCGCAGCGCGGGAAACGAGCGCATGTCCACCACCAGGTTGTTGTAGCCGAAGCTGAAGCCGCGCTCCGTCACCATGAGCCGCCGGTTGCCGGTGGCCGCGGCCTTGGCCATGACCCCCTTCATGTCCCAGGGCGCCATGAACTGGCCCTTCTTGACGTTGACCACGCGCCCGCTGCGGGCGCACTCCTGCACGAGGTCCGTCTGGCGGCACAGGAACGCGGGGATCTGCAGCACGTCCGCCACCTGCGCCGCCCGCTCCACCTGCCCCGGCTCGTGGACGTCGGTGAGGATGGGCAGGCCGTACCGCGCCTTGACGCCGGCCAGGATCTCGAGCCCCTTCTCCAGGCCCGGACCGCGAAAGGAGCCCAGGCTCGATCGGTTCGCCTTGTCGTAGCTGGCCTTGAAGATCAGCGGGATGCCGAGCCGGTCCGTGACCTCCTTCAGCCGCCGCGCGACCAGCGCGGGGTGGCGGTCGTTCTCGATGACGCAGGGGCCGGCGATGAGGAACAGCGGCCCGCCGCCGCCCAGGCGGTGGCGTCCCAGGCGGATCGGCAACTAGCCGGCCACCGTGACGCCGGGCGCCGCCGTCGGCCGCGACGACGCGCGCCGGTTCTCCAGGCTCGCCCGCACGAAGGCCGCGAACAGGGGATGCGGGGAGAGCGGCCGGGACTTGAACTCGGGGTGGAACTGCACGGCCACGAACCAGGGGTGGTCGGAGATCTCGGCGATCTCCACGAACTTGCCGTCGGGCGTCTTGCCGCTGATGACCATGCCCGCCTGAGTGAGGCAGCTCTCGTATTGCTTGTTGAACTCGTAGCGATGGCGATGGCGCTCGTGCACGAGCTCGCTGCCGTAGATGGCGGCCGCGCGGGAGCCGGGCAGGAGCGCGCACGGGTAGGAGCCCAGGCGCATGGTGCCGCCCAGGTCGTCCACCCCGAGCAGGTCCTGCAGCTTGTAGATGACCTTGTGCTCCGCGTCGGGATCGACCTCGGTGGAGCTGGCTCCGCGCAGGCCGCAGACGTTGCGGGCGTACTCCGTGACCGCCCACTGGAAGCCGTAGCAGATCCCGAAATACGGCGTGCCCGTCCGGCGCGCGTATTCGGCGGCCGCGACCATGCCGCCCGTCCCGCGGGAGCCGAACCCGCCCGGCACCAGGATCCCGTCCACCCCGCCCAGCTTCGCCTCCGCGTTCGCGCCGTCGAGCTCCTCGGCCTCGATCCAGCGGCGCACCACGCGCACGTCGTTGCCGAACCCGCCGTGGGTCAGCGCCTCGTTCAGGCTCTTGTAGGAGTCCTCGAAGGAGACGTATTTCCCGACGATGCCGATCGCCACCTCGCCCTTCGGATGCTTGACCGTGTGCACGAGCGCTTCCCAGGCCGACATGTCCCGGCCCCGGCTGTCCAGGCCCAGCGCCTTGAGCACGATCGCGTCCAGGCCCTCGCCCGAGAGCACGAGCGGCACCTCGTAGATCGAGTCGACGTCCTTGGCCGTGATCACCGCCTCCTCGGGCACGTCGCAGTAGAGCGACAGCTTGGACTTGATGTCGGGGGAGAGGAAACGGTCGGTGCGGCAGAGGAGCACGTCGGGCTGGATGCCGATGGCCCTGAGCTCGCGCACGCTGTGCTGCATGGGCTTGGTCTTCAGCTCGTGCGCGGTGGCGATGTAGGGCACGAGGGCCAGGTGCACGAAGATCGCGTTCGGGCGGCCCACGTCCTGGCGGAACTGGCGCACCGCCTCCAGGAAGGGCAGGCTCTCGATGTCGCCCACGGTGCCGCCGATCTCCACGATGACCACGTCCGCGCCGCTGCCGCTGCCCACCGCCCTGATCGAGGTCTTGATCTCGTCGGTGATGTGGGGGATCACCTGCACCGTGCGGCCGAGGTAGTCGCCGCGGCGCTCCTTGGCGATCACCGAGCCGTAGATCTTGCCCGTGGTGATGTTCGACTCGCGCGAGGTCAGGTGGTGGGTGAAGCGCTCGTAGTGGCCGAGGTCGAGGTCCGTCTCCGCGCCGTCGTCGGTCACGTAGACCTCGCCGTGCTGGTACGGGCTCATGGTGCCGGGATCCACGTTGATGTAGGGGTCGCACTTCATGAGCGCGACCTTGAACCCGTGGCCCTCGAGCAGGCAGCCGATGGAGGCCGAGGCCAGGCCCTTGCCCAGCGAGGACACGACGCCGCCCGTCACGAAGATGTACTTTGTCGGCACCCTGGCTCCTTCATTTCTGCGGTGGGCGTCCCGCGGGGGCCATGAGCGCGCGCACGCGTTCGAGGTCCTGCGGCGTGTCCACCGCCAGGCCGCCCCCGCCCGCGACGGGCACGACCCGGATCCTGATCCCGTGATGCAGCGCGCGGAGCTGTTCGAGCCCCTCCGCCTCTTCCAGCGGCGCGACGGGCAGCGCCGCCATCCGCAGCAGCGCCTCGCGCCGGTAGACGTAGAGTCCGACGTGCCTGCGGGCGAGCCCCTTCGCCACCGCCTGCGCGGCCGCGCTCCGCGCGTCGCCGCCCGGGCCCTGCCGCACGTGCGGGATCGGGCTGCGGGAGAAGTAGAGCGCGTCGCCCGCCGCGTCCGCCACCACCTTCACCACCGCCGGCGAGAGCATCTCCTCGAGGTCGGTGAGCGGCAGCGAAAGCGTGGACATGGACACCAGGGCGTCCTCGCGCAGCGGCCGCAGCGCGGCCTCGATGCCCGCCGGATCGACCTGCGGCTCGTCGCCCTGCACGTTGACCACGATCGTGGCGTCCGTGCGCGCCACCGCTTCCGCGAGGCGGTCCGTGCCCGTGGCATGCCGGCTCGAGGTCATCACCGCCTCGCCGCCGAAGGCGGCCACCGCCGAGGCGATCCTCTCGTCGTCGGTGGCGACGAGCACGCGGTCGAGCCCGCGCGCGAGCGAGACACGCTCGTGCACGTGCTGGATCATCGGCTTTCCATGGATGTCCGAGAGAGGCTTCCCCGGCAGGCGTGTGGAACCGAACCGAGCGGGGATGATGGCGACGATGGCCAAACTCTATTCCAGGCCCTCGTGTACGACGCATGGTAGCGGCGCGAGGCGCGCCAAGTCAACTCATCTGGGCTCGCCCCCACCCCCGCGTTCCCACACCTCCAGGAGGCGGGTCCGCAAGATCGCGCCGTAGGGTGGGTCCGGGCCGAGCATGGGGCCGCCACCCGCGGGCAGCACCACGAACCGGGCGGCCGACCGCTCGAGGTACGCGAGACGCCAGGCCGCCGGGACGGCCGGGCCGTGGTAGAAGCGATCGCCTTCCCGAAGGCGCGTCTCATAGTCGGGCGTGAGCGTGCGGTGGCCCAGGGTGACGCTGCACGGGGTGAGGCCGGCGATCATGAGGCTCAGGTCGGTGGGAGCCACGGCGACGTCGTGCGGGGAGCAGGCGGCGGCCAGCGCGCGCGTGGCCTGGAAGTACTCCGGCGGCGCGAAGCAGTCCGGCCAGGGGTTGAACAGCCGCCAGAGCAGGAAGACGGAGGTGGGCGCCGCGACCAGCGCCGTGGCGGGGAGCCACCGGCGGGGGATCTCCAGGCCGGCCAGGAGGAGCATGGCCGCCCCCATGGTGATGACGCTCTGCTTGGTCAGGGCCGAGCGCAACGCCACGAGCAGGACGGCCAGCACCAGCCACCACGCGAGCAGGGCCTGTCGCACCGGAGCGGCGGCGACGGCGCGGCCGGGGCGGCGCAGCGCGAGCAAGGCCCACACCGCGGCCGTGGGCAGGAGCGCGAAAACGTACTGGTACCTCGGAGGGCTGAGGTCCATCGTCTGCCCGCCCCACGTCTGGAACGAGGGGTGTCCTCCCACGAGCAGGGCGTAGTAGGCGAACACGGGGACGAGCCAGACGAGGGGCAGGGCGCGGCGCACGCCCGCCGCGCGCGTCTCTCTCCGCGCCGCGTCCATCGCGCAGAGCGCGAGGGCCACGAGCGTGAACGTGACCAGGTCGTAGGGCCGGCACAGCCCGAGCACGCCGGCCGTGGCCAACCAGGCCAGTGCTCCGCGCCGTCCCGCGCGCCATTCCAGGAGCAGGACCAGGCTCCAGATCAGCAGGGCCGTGCCGACCACGAAGTGCGCGTTGGTCAAGCTCTGGTGGAAGGGGTAGAAGCCCATCGCGATGTCGGGAATCTGCCATCCCGGCGTGCCGGTCAGGAGCCGCAGCCAGCCCAGCCCGCCCGCGGAGAGAAACAGCGTCAGGGCCCAGGCCCGGCGCGCGCCCGACAGGCCGCCCAGGGTGAAGACGCGCACCGCGCCCGCCACGAGCGCGAAGAGCGCGAAGAGCCTCAGGGCGTGGAAGCCGGCGACCGGCCCGCCGAGCATCCGGCCCAGGGCGCCCGCCGCCCACCATTCCAGGTTGACGAGCACGGGCTCCAGGCGGGCGGGGTCGAACTTGTTCCGGAAGAGCAGGGCTCCGTCCCGCACCTGCTCCGCGAAGGAGACGTACTGATAGAAGTCGTCGCGGTAATAGAAGATGCCCGTGAACTCGGTGCCGGGGGGCGGACGCCAGAGCGACCACAGGTAGGGCGCGGTGGTCACGGCCACGAGCAGGGCGAAGCCCG
>DATKEG010000140.1:0-31499 GCA_035544515.1 Vicinamibacteria bacterium
GCCCGCGGCCAGCCGGCCGGCCGTGATGTCGTCGGCCAGGGCGTCCGCGATCGCGCGATACCGGGGACCCGACCGGTCCGCGATCACTGGCACCCACATTGTCATGGCTACAATATAATCATTGACACGGCAATCTGTCCACACTATTTTCTCTCCGAGGCGGACAATCCCGGCGGAATTGTATCGATACATGGAGCGTTCGATGGCGGAAGAATCGCTCGATCCCGACGACTGGGCCGCATTCCGAGCGCTCGCGCATCGCGCGGTAGACGACGCCGTCACGTACATGCAGCAGGTCCGCGAACGTCCCGTCTGGCAGTCACCGCCGGCCGACGTGCGCGCGCGGCTTCACGCCCCGCTGCCAATGGCGCCGCAGGGCGCCGAAAAGACCTACGACGAGTTCGTGCGCACCGTGCTCCCGTACCCGACCGGCAACATCCACCCGCGGTTCTGGGGATGGGTGATGGGCACGGGCACGCCCTTCACCGCGCTGGCCGAGATGTTGGCCGCCACGATGAATTGCAATACCGGTGACTTCGACGACGGCGCCAGCCTCGTCGAGGATCAGGTGCTCGCCTGGCTGAAGGAGCTGATGGGGTTCCCGGCGGAAGCCGGCGGCCTGCTCGTCAGCGGCGGCTCCATGGCCAACTTCGTGGGCCTCACCGTCGCGCGCGATGCGCGCGCGGGCGTGGACGTCCCGCGCCTGGGCGTCGCGGCCGCGCCCCGTCCGCCGGCGGCGTACGCGTCGGCGCAGACGCACTCGTCCGTGCTCAAGGCCATGCAGATCCTCGGCCTCGGACGCGACGCGCTGCGCCTCTTGCCCGTGGACGACGCGTTCGCGCTCGACGTCCGTGCGCTGGCCGGCGCCGTGGCCGCTGACCGTCGCGAGGGCCGGCAGCCGTTCTGCGTGGTCGCGAACGCGGGAACCGTGAACACCGGCGCCATGGACCCGTTCGCCGAGCTGGCGGACTTCTGCCGCGCGGAAGGTCTCTGGCTGCACGTCGATGGCGCGTTCGGCGCGATGGCCGCGCTGGCGCCGGCGCTGCGCGGGCGGCTCGCGGGCCTCGAGCGCGCGGACTCGCTCGCGTTCGACCTGCACAAGTGGGGCTACTTCCCGATCGAGGCGGGGTGCGTGCTCGTACGGGACGCGGCGGCGCAGCGCCGCTCGTTCATGGTGACCGCGGATTACCTGGCGCCGGTGCCCGGGGGCATGGCCTCGCGCGCCCCGCGCCTGGCCGAGCACGGCCCGCAGCTCTCGCGCGGCTTCCGGGCGCTGAAGATCTGGATGGGCCTGAAGGAGCAGGGCGCCCTGAAGATCGGCCGGCTCGTGCAGCAGAACGTGGACCAGGCCGCCCACCTCGCCGAGCGCGTGCGCGCGCACGAGGAGCTGGAGATCTTGGCTCCCGCGCCGCTCAACGTCGTCTGCTTCCGGTTCGTGGGCCGGCCGAAGGTGGCCGCGCCCGACCCGCTGAACCAGCGCCTGCTGGTGCGGCTGCACCAGGGAGGCGTGGCCGCGCCCTCGCACACCGTGGTGGACGGGGCCTACGCGCTGCGCGTCGCCATCACCAACCACCGCACGCGCCGCGCCGACCTGGACCTGCTCGTCGAGGAGGTCGTGCGGCTCGGGCGAAGCCTGCGCGAGGAGGCCTGAGGGTGGCACGGGCGCGCGAAAGGAGACGGTGATGACGAGTCCCAGGCTCAAGACGGGGTTGGCGGAGATGCTGAAGGGCGGCGTCATCATGGACGTCACGGACGAGGCGCAGGCGCGCATCGCGGAGGACGCGGGGGCCGTGGCCGTGATGGCGCTCGAGCGCGTGCCCGCCGACATCCGCCGCGAGGGCGGGGTGGCGCGCATGGCCGACCCGGCCGTGGTGGAGAGGATCATGGCCGCCGTCTCCATCCCCGTGATGGCCAAGTGCCGCATCGGGCACTTCGCCGAGGCGCGCGTGCTGGAGGCGCTGGGCGTGGACTTCGTGGACGAGAGCGAGGTCCTGACGCCCGCCGACGAAGCGCACCACGTGGACAAGCACGCCTTCACCGTGCCCTTCGTCTGCGGCTGCCGCGACCTGGGCGAGGCGCTGCGGCGGATCGGCGAGGGCGCCGCGCTCCTGCGCACGAAGGGCGAGGCCGGCACCGGCAACGTGGTGGAGGCGGTGCGGCACCTGCGCGCGGTGCGGACCTCTCTGCGGCGGCTGGCCGGCCTCGGGCCCGAGGAGCTGATGGCCGAGGCGAAGGCGCTCGGCGCGCCCTACGAGCTGCTGCGGCAGGTCGCGGCCGAAGGCCGCCTGCCCGTGCCGAACTTCGCCGCGGGGGGCATCGCCACCCCGGCGGACGCCGCGCTGCTGCGCGCGCTGGGCGCGGAGGCGGTGTTCGTGGGCTCGGGCATCTTCAAGTCCGCCGACCCCGACCGGCGGGCGCGGGCGATCGTGCGCGCCACCACGCACTACGAGGACGCGGCCGCGGTGGCGGACGCCTCGCGCGGGCTGGGACCGGCGATGCCCGGGCTGGAGATCGCCGCGCTCGCGGCCGGCGAGCGCCTGCAGGAGCGCGGCTGGTGAGCATGGAGGTCGGCGTCCTCGCGCTGCAGGGCGACTTCGCGGCCCATGTGGAGGTGCTCCGCGCGCTGGGCGCCACCGTGCGCGAGGTCCGCCATCCCCAGGGCCTGGCCGGACTCGCCGGCCTCGTCCTGCCCGGAGGGGAGAGCACGGCCCTGCTGCGGCTGATGGACGGCGCCCGGTGGCCGGAGGCGATCGGCGCGCTCCAGGCCGGCGGCGGCGCGCTCCTCGGCACCTGCGCGGGCGCCATCCTGCTCGCCCGCTCCGTGGCCCCGCCCCAGGCGTGCCTCGGCCTGCTCGACGCCGAGGTGGTGCGAAACGCCTATGGCCGGCAGGTCGACTCCTTCGAGGCTCCCGTCGATGCGCCGGCGCCGTACGGGCCCCTGCGCGGGACGTTCATCCGGGCGCCGCGCTTCCGCGCCGTCGGGCCGCAAGTCGAGGTCGCGGGCACGCTCCGCGGCGAGCCCGTGCTCGTCCGGCAGGGCCGGGTGCTCGCCGCGACGTTCCATCCCGAGCTGGAGGGCGCCAACGGCGTGCATCGCGCGTTCCTCACCCTCGCCGCGGGCGGCACGGTGGCCGCGGAGGAGGGTCCGGGCGGTTCGGAATACGAGATCAGCGCCGATCCCACCCGGCTCGACCTCGACGTCATCCACGGCTTCCTGACCGCCTCCTACTGGGCGCGGGGCATCCCTCGCGACGTGGTGGAACGCTCCTTGCGCCACTCGCTGTGCTTCGGCGTCTACCACCACGACCGGCAGGTGGGCCTGGCGCGCGTGGTCTCGGACCGCGCGACGTACGCTTACCTCGCGGACGTGTTCGTCCTGGAGGCGCATCGCGGGCGCGGGCTGGCCCAGCGGCTCCTCGCCCGCATCAAATCCCACCCGGACCTCCAGGGGTTGCGCCGGTGGTCACTCGGCACGCGCGACGCCCACGGCCTCTACCGGCGGTTCGGCTTCAGGGAGCCCGCCGACCCGTCGCTGTGGATGGAGATCCACGACCCCGGCCTCTACTCCCCCCGCTCACCGCGGGCATGATCGCGATCTCGGTGCCGTCGGCGACGGGCGTGCCCAGGCCGCCCGTGTCGCGGATGTTTTCGCTGCCGACGAACACGTTCACGTGCCGGCGGACCAGGCCCTCCTCGGTGAGGACGCGGTCGCGCAGGCCCGGGTAGAGGCGCCAGACCTGCTCCAGCGCCTCGGCCACCGTCGCGAACGGCGGCTCGACCGTGAGACGCCGCTGCCCTTCCGCGTACGGAGCCAGGGCCCCCGGGAGCGAGACGACGACCGCCATCAGGCCGCGCGCCGGCCGCGCGCCTTCTCCACCACGGCCGTCTTGACGCACACCACCGGGGGCAGGGAGTCCGCGATGAGGCGCCAGGACGAGCCGCCGTCGGCGGACGCGAAGAGCTTGCCGCTGCGCGTGCCGAAGTAGACGCCGGCCCTGGCCAGCGTGTCGGTGGTGAGCGCGTCGCGCAGCACCGTCTCGAAGGCCTCCTTCTGCGGCAGGCCGCGCGTGAGCGGCTTCCAGGACTTCCCGCCGTCGCGCGTCCGGTAGACGCGCAGCTTGCCCTCGGGCGTGCAGCGGAACTCGTCCGACTCGAGCGGCACGATGTAGACGGTGTCCGGGTCGTGCGGGTGCATGGCCATGCCGAAGCCGAAGTCGGACGGCACGCCGCGCGCGACGTCCTTCCAGCTCTCGCCGCCGTCTTCGCTGCGGTACAGGCCCCAGTGGTTCTGCAAGAAGAGCCGGTCGGGCCGCGCGGGATGGCGCACGACCTTGTGGACGCACTGGCCGAACTCCGGGTGCGGGTCGGGCTGGAACTGCGCGCGCACGCCCTTGTGCGCGGTGCGCCAGGTCGCGCCCCCGTCGTCGGTGCGATAGACGCCGCCGGTCGAGATGGCGACGTGCAGCCGGCCGCGGCGCGTGGGGTCGGGGAGGACCGTGTGGAGGCACAGGCCGCCTCCGCCCGGCTGCCACTTCGCGCGGTGCGGATGGTCGTAGAGGCCCCGCACCAGGGACCAGGTCCGGCCGGCGTCCTTCGACTCGAACAGGGCCGCCGGCTCCACCCCGCAGTAGAGCGTGTCGGGCTCGTCGGCGCGTCCGGGTGTCACCTGCCAGATCCGCGCCAGCGAGGCGCCCGAGCCCTCGGGAAAGCGGACGTTGCCCTCCGGGGCTTCGGTCCACGACCGGCCGAAGTCGTCGCTCGAGCGCAGCACCGCGCCGAAGTGGGAGCTCTCGGGGGCGGCCCATATCCGCCGCCGGCCCGCGCGGGCGTCGTAGCCCATCGCGTACACGGCGTGGCCCGGGAAATATGGCCCGCCGCGCTGCCAGCGCGCGCGCTTGCCGTCGGAGCGGAAGAGGAAGGCGCCTTTCATGGTGCCCACCATCAGCACGACGTCGCCCGGCCGGGCGGTGATCTGGCGTGTCTCGACCACGTGTCCTCCCGCGTGTTGGCGCTGCGCCCGATGTTATTCGAGGCCGGCCACGACGTACAGGTCGGAGAGCTGGCGCGCGTAGTTGTACGCGTAGGCGCCGCCGTCGCGGGTCAGCGCCACGTTGCCCACGCTGACCACGCCGGAGGGGTCGGGCGGGGCCAGCTCGCGCCAGGTCTCGCGCCGGCCGGTGGCGGTGTCGAGCCGCAGGATGCGCGTCGGGGGGTGGCCCTTGTGCTCGCGGAGATAGAGCACGCCCCCGTCTCCCCAGGACAGGAGGCTCATCCCCTCGGTGCCCGGGATCGGCCGGGGCTCCTCGCCCCCGTCGATCGGGTAGAGGCAGGCCTGCTTGCCGCAGGCCGCCGCGAGGTACCGTCCGTCGGGCGTGACCGTGTCGCGATGGACGGCCACGCCCGGGGGCGTGACCGGCCGAGGCGTGCCGCCGGCGAGGTCGCGCACGTAGACACGGGCGGCGGAGGTGCCGGCCCGCGCGGTGAAGGCGATGCGCCGGCCGTCGGGGAGCCAGCCCGCCCATTCGTAGGCGGTGATGCCCTCGTCCCTGATCGAGCGCGTCTCGCCCGCGCCCGTGGGCAGCAACTCGATGCGGTCGGGTTGGCGCACGGGCACCGAGAGCACCCAGGCGCCGTCGGGGGAGACGCCCATGGCCCAGCCGCGGCCGACGCGCACCGGCGTCGAGCCGTCGGTGTCGCGCAGCCATACTCCGTAGTCCGGCCCGCCGCCCTCGCCGCTCTCCATGAAGAGGAGCCTGCGGCCGCCGGGCGTCACCTCGACCACGCGCGAGAGGTCGAGCCAGGAGAGGTCGCGCTCCCCGGCGTCGCCCGGGCCACGGAAGCGGACCTCGGCGCGCAGCGTGTTGCGCTCGAGGAGCACGCGGCCGTCCGGAGCGATGTCGTGGACGACCAGGCGTCCGAGCGCCGGGTGCACCGCGCGCTCGCGGCCGTCGAGGGTGACGGCGAAGAGCGCCGAGTCGGCGCCCACGCGGGCGGCCGTGAACCAGACCTCGCGGCTGTCGGGAGACCAGGCCAGGCCCTGCATGCTCGCCCATCCGTCGGAGAGCGTCGTCTTGCGGCCGGCGCGGTCCACGACCACGACGCGCCCGCGGTCGTCGCCCCAGACGGGGTGCTCGAGGAAGGCCACGCGGCGTCCGTCCGGGGCGAGCCGCACGTAGGTCGGCCGGATCGCCTCGCAGAGCACCGTGCCCACCGGGTACTCGATCCGGGCCGGGCCTTCGAGCACGCCCGTGGGGTCGGCCGGCCGCGCGATCGCGAACTCGGATCCGTCCGCGGACCAGTCGGCCGAGCGCACGTGCTCGAGCACGTCCTTCACGGGTCCGCCCGCCCGCGGCGAGCGCGCGAGCCGCCCGGCGTCGGTGATGAAGGCGACCTCGCCCCCCCGCACCGCGACCAGCCTCTTGGCCGGCGAATCGAGCGGCCGTGAATCCAGGCTGTCGAGGCGGACGGAGTAGGACGAGATCGGCTTTCCCTCCCACGCCGCCGTGTAGAGGACCTGGCCCTCGGGCGCGAAGCGCGCCGAGCGGACGTAGCCGCGGTTGAACGTCAGGCGCTGGAAGGCGGGCACGGGACGCGGACCCGGACTGCGCAGCGCGATAGAGGCGGCGAGCGCGGCCAGCGCGAGAAGGCAGCCGACGGTCAGCGCGAGGGCGAGCGGCGGCCATGAGCGCAGGCCGCCGGCCGGAGAGGGCGCCGGCGCGGGCGCCGGGGGCACGCGCGCGGGAAAGGGCTGCACGGGGGCGGGTGCTTGCTCCGCCGCCGCGGCCCGCACGGGCGGTGTCTCGATCACGGCCGAACCGATGGCCTCCACCGGGGCGATGAACCGATACCCCCGGCGGGGAAGGGTCTCGATGAAGCGCGGAGTGTTCGCCTGGTCGCCCAGCGCGCTACGGATCTGCCGGATGCAGAAGTTCAGCGCCTGCTCGAAATCGACGAACGTGCCGTCGGGCCAGACCTCGCGCTGGATCTCCTCGCGCGTGAGCAGGCGGCCGGGCTGGCTGGCGAGAAGTCCCAGGACCCGGAACGGCTGCAATTGAAGCTTGACCCTGACGCCCGACTTCCACAGCTCACAACTATCGAGGTCCAGCTCGAACGGTCCGAAGCGCAAGCCGCGCACCCCGGTGTCTCCCTTGAGCCATCTTGCGCCGGGCTCCGCCCCCATCTCACCCCCGCGGTGAAGTACCCCTGCACGCCATGGGCTGCATCGCGCGTGCCACGACGGATCGGCCGTTCGGCCGCCTTGAATGTGCAAGGCTAAGTCGGCCCGTGCGTTGCAAGCTCATCCGCCGCTCAGTCCCGACGAATGTGCCGGCCATCCGGCCGTCTGGATCTCCGACGCCTCTACGGTACGAGTTTCCGTATCCAAGCAGCTATCAGAATGTTGCGAAAGCGCCTTACCAGGCCGCGCGGTACAGCTCGAGGGCACCGCCCGCGTCGAACGGCCGGGGGTTGAACCGCCCCGTCCATTGGACGGCGGCATCGCCGGCAAGGGTTTGAAGGTCGTCCGCGGGAACGTTCATCTCCCTGAGGCGGGCGGGCAGGCGGGCCGTTGCCGCCAGGTCGGCAAGGCGAACGGCGAGGCCCTCGGCGGGATCGGCGCCGGGAGCGCGGCCCGCCAGGCGGAGCAGCTCCCCGTAGCGTGCCCCCGCCGCCGCGCCGTTCCATCGGCACACCGAGGGCAGCATCAACGCGATGGCGACGCCGTGCACGGTCCCGTAGCGCGCGGTCAGCGGGTTGGCGCAGGCGTGCGCGGCGCCGAGCATGGACGCTTCGATGGCGACGCCGGCGTAGTGGGCGCCGAGCAGCATGGCCCCGCGCGCGGCGAGGTCCGAGGGCTCCTCGATCACGCGGGCGAAGTGCGGCTCCAGCAGGCGCCAGGCCTCGCGCGAGAAGGTCTCCGAGAAGGGGTTCCGGCGCGTGCAGACGAACGTCTCGACCGCGTGGGAGAGCGCGTCGTAGCCGGCCGCGGCCGCCACCGCCGCGGGCTGGGAGACGGTGAGCAACGGATCGAGGATGGCCACGCGGAACGCGGCCGTGGGGTCGCCGCAGGCCATCTTCACGTGCGTCGCGGCGTCGGACACCAGGGCGTACGTCTGCGCTTCGCTGCCCGTCCCCGCCGTGGTGGGAACGCCGATCATGGGCCGCAACGGCCGCCGTGCCTGGCCGTAACCCCAGTAGTCCTGCATCCTCCCGCCCCCCGTGAGCAGGAAGTTCGCGGCCTTGGCGCAATCGAGCGAGCTGCCGCCGCCGAGCCCGACGAAGGAGTCCACCCCGTGCTCGCGCGCGCGCTCGCCGGCCGCGCGGGCCATCTCGCTGTCGGGGTTGGCGTCGAAGTCGTGGAAGGCGAACGGCTCGACGCCCTTCGCGCGCAGCCGGTCCGTCGCGCGCTCGACGAAGCCGGCGGCCAGGAGCCCGGGATCGGCCACGAGCAGCGTGCGCCGGAACCCCAGCTCCGCGGCCAGCTCGCCCAGGCGGTCGATGGCGCCCGCCCCGAACACGACGCGCGTGCGCAGCCGGACGTCGAACGTGGCCGTGGCGTCGAAGCGCGCGCTCATGGCGCGCACGTCCAGCCCTGCCGGCGCAGGAAGCCTTCCGCCTCGCGCGCGGCGATCCGGTGGCCGAGGCGGTTCCAATGGCTGTCGAAGTCGTAATACGGCCACGACAGGACGCCCGTGGCTTCGCGCATGGCCGGCGTGAGGTCGAGCAGCGGGATCCGCTCCGCGGCGGCGATGTCGCTCAACCGCGCCGCCACCGCGCCCCGGTCGTAGGACGTCTCGTCCACGCCGTAGCGGAGGCGCGTCAGCTCCCAGTCGCGGTCGCTCACCTCCATGCGGGAGGGAATGTACGCGAGGGCGAGGCGGGCGTCGCGTCCCCAGGCCTCCTGGGCCAGCGTCTTCAGGATGCGGTGCGTCATGTTCCAGCCGTGCCGGACATCGGCCGGAGGCTTCCGCAGGTAGACCCGCAGCTCGGGGCTCATCGTCTGCGCGCGCGTGGGCGGCCAGAGCCCGAGACCCGCGGCCCGGTTGTACGCGCGCGGGTGCGAGCGCTCCAGCCGCTCGCCGACCCAGTCGAGCGCGACCGAGCCCCTGACCTCGGGCGCCGGAGCGTCTTCGCCCGGGCGATCGGGCGGCCGGCGCGGCACGGGGAAGTTCACGACCTGGACCAGGCCGCCCTTGAAGGACAGGAGCGGCTTGGGAAGCTGGATGTTGGTGGGCGTGGCGTTGTACAGCACGTCGTTGTAATAGAAGAAGAGCAGCACGACCTGCGGCGCGTACTTGTGGCCTTCTTCGCGGTAGAAGAGGAACTGCTGGTCGGTGCTGTAGCCGACCGTCCCGCCGTTGATCACCTCCGCCGGGCAGCCGTCGCGGGCCATGGCCCGCTCCAGCACCTGGGTGACGGAGTCCGCGAAGGGGACGGTGAAGGCCTCCACGAAGGAGTCGCCGAGCGCGAGGACCCGGAAGGCGCCGGGCGGCCGTTCGTACGCGCGCTCCTTGTCGCGCAGGCCGCGGCTGTTGATGACGACGTCGGTCGCGTATTCGCGCCGCTCGTACCGCGCGCGCGACCCCGGCTGGTGCTTCCAGCCCAGGAGCGGGTCGTATTCGGTGTAATGGAGGCGGGTCCGCTGCTCCTTGCCGCCTTTCTGGTAATGGCGCGCCACGCGCGCGGCTCCCTCGACGCCCGCCAGCGCCACCGCGGTCGAGGCCAGGGCGAGGAGGCCGTTCGCGAGCACGCGTCGCATCCGGGACATGGTCTCAGCCCGCAGGGTACCAGAGGCGACCGCCGGTCCTGGTCTGGGTGCCGGCCATAGCCGCGGTGGGCGCTCCGGTCCGGACCGAGTACTCCGGCTACGGCTTCCTCTCCGCCAGCGCGAAGAGCCGGTTGCGGTTGGCGATGAACAGCGTGCCGTTGGCCGGCACCGGCGTCGAGTAGACGGAGCTGCCCATGTTCATCTCGGCCAGCACCTTCTTCTCCTTGCCCGCCTGCAGCACGACCACGTCGCCGTCCTCGTCGCCGAGGTAGACGCGGCCGTCGGCCACCAGCGCCGAGCCCCAGATCGCGGCGAGCATGTCGTGGATCCAGTGCTCCTTGCCCGTCTTGGCGTCCACCGCGTGCAGGAACCCGCTGAAGTCGGGCAGGTAGACGATGCCGTCCGCGATGGCGGGCGTGGAGATCGAGCGGCGGATCTTCCCGTAGTGCCACACGCGGCCCGTCTCGGTGATGTCGCCGCGCCTGGTGGCGTCGATCGCGTAGAGGTGGCCGACGCCCTCGCCGTGCTCGGGGTCCTGGCCGTTGGCGATGTAGACGAGGCCGTCCCACGCGACCGCGGAGCCGATCAGCTCGTTGCGCGTCCGGGGCCAGACCGAGTCCTTGGGGTTCGTGTCGAACTCCCAGAGCTGCTTGCCCGTGGTCGCCTCGTAGCCGCGGAGCCAGCCGTCTCCCTGGCCCATCATCACCTGGTCCACGCCCCCGATCCTCGCCACGGTGGGGGTGGCCCACTGGCCGTGGAGGATCCGGCCGCCGACCGAGTTGTCCTGCCACACGAGCTTCCCGGTGTTCCTGTCGAGGGCGATGATCGACGGGGCCCGCGGCGAGGGGACATGGACGTGGCTCTCGTCGTGGCCGTTCGACGTGCTGACGTAGATGAGGTCGCCGAAGGAGACGGGAGAGGAGTTCGACATGTTGTGGGGGAAAGCTCCGACCTCCTTCATCATGTCGAAGCGCCACAGGACGTCCGCGTTCTCGGGGCCGGTGAGCGTCTCGTCGGTGACCGGCCCGTCGTTCTCCCCGTCACGGAAGCCCTGGGTGTCGAGCGCGATCACCTCGCCGCGGTTGCTGACGTAATAGAGGCGCTCTCCCTCCACCAGGGGGGAGGAGCACACGCCCTGGTGGGGCCAGTCGTTCACCTGGCCGCTGGCCAGCTTCTCGTGGGTGTGCTGCCAGAGGAACTGGCCGTCGGACTCGCGGAAGGCCTTGAGCACGCCGCGGTCGCCCGCCTGCCCGGGATCGCGCAGCAGCTCGTTGTTGGAGCCGACGAACACCATGCCCCCGGCCACCACCGGGTTGCCGTAGGCGTGCGAGCCGAGCGCGGCCTCCCACTTCACGTTCCGCTTGCCCGGGATGTCCCAGCTCAGGGGCAGGCCCTTCATGGACGAGGCCATGTTGCGGTCGGGCGTGCCGCCCCACATGGGCCAGTCGCCGGTGCCGGGGTCGCCGGCGCGGACGACCCCGTGGGCGAGCCAGGCCAGGCCGGCCGCCAGCGCGGCGGCGGTGAGCGGCCCCCTCGCGCGCTTCGCTTGTCGCATGGCCCTCCATCCTGCCAGAGCGGCGGGGCGGATGTACGCCGTGGCAATGTCAAAAGACATGAACGCTGCTGGATGGAGTCTGCCGCGCCTCGCCGCTCGATCCGCTCCTGGCGCTGGCCGACGAACAGGGGCGCGGCTATCATCGTCGTTTCGCCTCGCTCCGGAGGGATCCAATGAATCGAACGCTGGCGCCGGTGTGCGCCGCTCTCGTGGCCGCCATCGTGTCCGCGCCCGGCGCGGCCGCCACCGAGCCTTCCTACAACTGGCCCCAGTGGCGCGGGCCGGTCGGGCAGGGGATCTCGGCAGACGACCGCGTGCCGCTGGAGTGGAGCGCCACCGAGAACGTCCTCTGGAAGGTGCCGATCCCCGGGCGGGGGCACTCGCAGCCGATCGTGTGGGGAGACCGCCTCTTCCTCACCACCGCGATCGAGGGCGAGGTCGTCCCCGGAGCGCAGGCCGTCAAGCACATGGACGAGGGCAAGGAGTTCCTGCATCCCGACAGCCTGGGCGCGAACCGGAAACACACGTTCAAGGTGCTGGCCCTGGACGCGCGGACGGGCCAGGCGCTCTGGGAGCGCACCGCGTGGGAGGGCACGCCCTACGACGACCGCCACAAGAAGTCGAGCTACGCGGCGCCCACGCCCGTGACCGACGGACGGCTCGTCTACGCCTACTTCGGCACGGAGGGGCTCTACGCGTACGGCTTCGACGGCACGCTGGCGTGGAAGGCCATGCCGGGCAGGATCGCCACGCTCGGGATGGCCGTGGGCACGTCGCCCGTCCTCCACGGCGGCCTCGTGATCCTGCAGTGCGACGAGGACGGCGGCCGGGGCTCGTTCATCGCCGCCTACGACAAGGAGACGGGGAAGGAGGCCTGGCGCACCGCGCGTCCCGTGCAGGTGAGCTGGTCCACGCCGGTCGTGGTGCGCGCGCGGGAGACCGGCCGCGCCGAGCTGGTCACCACCGGCAACGAGTGGGTGATCGCCTACGACCCGGACTCGGGGAAGGAGCGATGGCGCACCAAGGGTGTCGCCGCCAACGCGATCCCCTCCGCGGTGACCGGCGAGGACCTGGTGATCGTCTCCGCCGGCTATCCGGACAAGGTGGCGATGGCCATCCGGCCGGGCGGGACGGGCGACCTCACGGGCACGCCGCGCATCCTCTGGAAGTACGCGAAGGGGACGGCCTACGTGCCGTCGCCGATCCTCTACGGCGGCTACGTCTACCTGGTCACGGACCGGGGGCTCGTCACCTGCCTCGACGCGCGCACCGGCGAGGTGAAGTACGAGGGAGCGCGCGTGCCCGTCCCGGCGACGTTCACCGCGTCCCCGGTCGCGGTGGACGGCCGGCTGGTCTGGGTGAGCGAGGACGGCGACGCCTACGTCATCAAGTCCGGCCCCGTGCACGAGGTGCTGCGGACGAACCCGCTCGGCGAGCCGGTCTATGCCTCGCCGGCCGTCGCCCAGGGACGGATGTACATCCGGGGCGCGCAGCACCTCTATTGCATCGGCAGGAAGCCGGCCTGACGTGAGACGCTGGCCGAAGGTGGAGCTGCACAACCACCTCGACGCCGGCGTGCGGGTCTCCACGGTGGCCGCGATCGGCCGGGAGCTGGGCCTGGCCCTTCCCGATCCGCTCGAGCCCGCGCTCGTGGCGCCCGAGGTCTGCGCCGACCTCGCGGACCTGCTCTCCCGCATCGACCTCGCGCTCGAGGTCATGCAGCGGCCGCGGGACCTGGCGCGGATCGCGGAGGAGCTGGTCGAGGACCTCGCCGCCGACGGCGTCGTCTACGGGGAGGTCCGCTTCGCGCCGCAGCTCCACACCCGGCGGGGCCTCGATCCGCGGACCGTGGTGGAAACGGTCTCCCACGCGCTGCGCCGGGCCGGCGAGCGTCACGGGGTGGAGACCGGCCTCATCCTCTGTTGCCTCCGGCACGAGACGCGGGAGGAGAGCCGGGCCGTGGCGGAGCTGGCCGCCGCCAACCGCGACCGCGTCTGCGCGCTCGACCTCGCGGGCGACGAGGGGGGGTTCCCGAGCGCCGCGCCGCACCGCGACGCCTTCGCGATCGCGAAGGAGGCCGGCCTGCGCCGCACCGTCCACGCGGGCGAGAACGGCGGCCCGGCCTGCGTGGCCGAGGCGCTCGACCTGCTCGGGGCGGAGCGGATCGGACACGGCGTGCGCGTGGTGGAGGACGCGGCGCTCGTGGAGCGCGTCGTCGCCGACGGGGTCCCCCTGGAGATGTGCCCGCGCTCCAACGTGCAGACGCGCGCGGCCGCCTCCCTGGCCGCGCATCCGATCGACGGGCTGCTCCGGAGGGGAGCGCGCGTGACGGTCAGCACCGACGGGAGAACCACGTGCGGGACGACCGTCACGGCGGAGTTCGAGAGCCTGGCCCGGCAGTTCGGCTGGGGCCGGAGGGAGTTCCTGGCCTGCCAGGGCCATGCCGCGCGGGCGGCCTTCCTCGACGACCACGGGCGGGATCGCCTGCTCCGCCGGCTCGAGGTCTGAATCCGCCGCCCTCGAGGCGGCACGGCTCTTGCTGTCGCGTTCAGGGGAGGATCGGATACCGCTTGCCGCGGCGCTCCGAACCAACGACGTGAAAGAACGCGATTCGACGCTCGGGGGCGCTCGCGTGCTCGTGGTCGAGGACGACCCGGACACGCTCGAGACGGTCAAGATACTGCTCGAGATCAAGGGCGCGGAGGTGGCCGGCGTGCTCTGCGCCGCCGACGCGATGCGCGCGCTCGCCTCGTTCCGCCCGCAGATCCTCCTTTCGGACATCGCCATGCCCGGCGAGGACGGCTTCTCCCTGATCGCCAGGGTGCGCCAGCGCAGCCCCGCCGAAGGCGGGCGCATCCCGGCCGTGGCGCTGAGCGCCAACGTCTATCCCGAGGCCCACCAGAAGGCGCTCGCGGCGGGGTTCCAGGCGTTCCTGAGCAAGCCCGTGACCGCCGAGGCGCTCGTGCGGGCGGTGCGTGCCGCCCTGGACGGCGTGAGCCCCGTCGAGCGCCGTCTCGCGCAGCGGCGCAGCTTCGGGTTGGGCCGCGCCGTCCCCGAACGCCGGGCGCACCACCGGCGCCAGGAGATGCAATCCAGCTTCTAGAGATTGGAACGCTGGAGCACGGCCTCGATCACGTCGGCGAACCCTCGTTCGAGCACCGGATCGTCCAGCCCGCTGGCATGCACGCGCCAGCCGCTTTCCACCTGCTCGATGACGAGCGCAAGGTCCCGCGGTCCGCCCCGGTGTCCCAGCGCGCCGTGGACGAGCGCCTCCACGCGCTCGCTGTGGCTATCGGGGAAGACCGTCACCTTCATGACAGTGGTTCCACCACAAACCATCGTACACCCAATGCTTTGCGCGGGGGACGGACCCGGCGCTTGACACGCAGGAGCCCGCCCCGGTAGCTTGACCTGTCCATCCTTCCCAATCGGAGGAACCATGCCAAAACGATACCGTCGTCGTGTCGCCGCCCTCTGCGCGCTGCTGGCCGCGGGAGCGCTGACCGCGGGCGCCGCGCCCTCGGGGAAGAAGATGATCGGCATCAACGTCGTCACCAACCGGCCCCTGACCGGCGCGATCCTCGCCGACCTCGGCACGCACGGCAAGGTGCGTGAGGTCATGGCCGAGATCGACGCGGTGACGCTGCAGGCCCGCGAGAGCGAGCTGGCGGCGATCCGGAAGCTGCCGTACGTCGCGGCGGCCAACCCCGACGCGGAGCGGCAAGGCTCGCCCGTGGACACCGTCTCCGCCGAGAACTTCGCCAACGGCCTCAACACCTGGGACCTCGACGCCGTGAACGTCACCGACTTCGGGGTCGGCCGGACCGTGGCCTACGACGGGTCCGGAGTGTACGTGGCCGTCCTCGACACGGGCCTGCTCGACAGCTGGCGCCAGTACTTCCCCGAGCAGCGCATCGCGACCCAATACGCAAAGGCCTTCAGCGGCGGCGGTGGTGAGGCCGGCACGGTGTCCGACACGCCGAACGTCTGGGAGCACGACCAGAACTCGCACGGGACACACGTCACGAGCACCATCCTCGGCTACAGCCTGGGTGGGACGCCGATCAACGGGGTCGCTCCCCGGTCCACCGTGATCCCGGTCAAGGTGCTCAACCAGGCCGGCTTCGGCTGGTCATCCGTGATCGCGCGCGGGATCGTCTACGTGACCGACCTCAAGCGCGGGCCGCTCGCCGCCTCGCCGGTGGTGATCAACATGAGCCTGGGCGGGCCCGTCCTCGACGCGGTCGAGAAGGCCGCCGTCGATTACGCCAACACGCACGGCGTCATCGTCGTCGCGGCCGCCGGCAACGCGGGCGAGGCCGGGATGGGGTTCCCGGGCGCCTACGGGCCGGTCATCTCCGCCGCCGCCTCGGGCTGGGTCGGCGAGTGGCTCCCGGGGTCCGACGGCAACAACCGCAACTGGTGGATCGCCGACGACGTGGCCGATCCCACCTCCGCCGACGACTTCTACATCACCGACTTCTCGAGCCGCGAGAAGGCAGGCCAGGACCTCGACGTGGCCGCCCCCGGATCGTGGGTGGTGGGTCCGTTCCAGCTCCAGAGCGGCAAGACGTCGTACTTCTTCCTGGGCGGCACCAGCATGGCCTCTCCGCACGTCGCCGGCATCGCCGCGCTCATGGCGCAGAAGAACCCTTCGCTGACCTCCTTTGACGTGGAGTCGATACTCGAAGCGTCGGCCGTGCCGCTGCCGGCCGGATGCCGTACCGTGGCGCAGCCGTCGGGTCCCGCCCAGGAGTTCTGCTGGGAAGCGGACGCGACCGGCGCCGGGCTGGCCACCGCGGACGCCGCCCTCGCCGGAACACCCTCGCCCTAGCGCGGGTGCTTCAGGGACGGGGGGCGCGCGTCGCCCCCCGTCAAGTCTTCGTTCGGCGTGGCGTCCGTTTCTAGCGCGCGGCGGGCGTGAGTCGCAGCAGCTCGCCGCTTTTCCCGTCGCTCAGGAGGAGCACGGCCCCGTCCGGCGCCTGGATGACGTCGCGGATGCGGCGTTGCACGCCGATCCGCTCCTCCGCATCCACCTTGTCGCCCTTGACGGTGAGCCGCACGAGCGTCTCCCCGGAGAGCGCACCGATGAGCACGTTCCCGCGCCAGTCCGCGAACCGCGTGCCCGTGTAGAAGATCAGCCCCGAAGGCGAGATGGCGGGGTGCCAGTAGAAGGCGGGCGCCGCGAGGTCGGGCCGCGTCGCATGATCGGGAATCGGGCTCCCGTCGTAGTGGTGGCCGTTGCTCACGACCGGCCAGCCGTAGTTCTTGCCGGGCTCCGGGATGTTGAGCTCGTCCCCGTTCTTCGGTCCCATCTCGTTGATCCAGAGCTGTCCGGTCGTGGGATGGATCGCCCCGCCGAGCGGGTTGCGATGGCCGAGCGACCAGACGTCGGCCTGGGCGCCCGTCTTGCCGGCGAAGGGGTTGTCGGGTGGGATGGACCCGTCGGGGTTGACGCGCACCACCTTGCCGAGGTTGCCGCCGGGGTCCTGCGCCGGGTCGAACCGCATCCGCTCGCCGGAGAGGATGAACAGCTTGCCGTCCGGCGCGAAGACGAGCCGGCCGCCGAAATGGCCGCGTCCGATGGTCTTCGGGACCTGGCGCCAGATGACCTTCACGTCCCTCAGCTCGTGGCCCTCCAGGCGCCCGC
This sequence comes from Vicinamibacteria bacterium, assembly GCA_035544515.1. Lineage (GTDB taxonomy): Bacteria > Acidobacteriota > Vicinamibacteria > Fen-336 > Fen-336 > DATKEG01. Next base: position 16,972 of record DATKEG010000140.1, read on the forward strand.
GCGCCACCGCCGCGCCCTTCAGGACGCTGTCGTCCTTGTCGAAGTACCCGCCGAAGCGCGGATCCTCCACGTCGCGGGCGCCGGCCGGCTGCGGTTCGGCCGCCTCCGCATAAGAGAGGTAGACGAGCCCGCTGCGCGTGAAGTCGGGATCCACCTCGACGTCGAGCAGCCCGCCCTGCTCGCGATAGGCCACCGTCGGAACGCCGCCGACCGGCTCCGACAGCGTGCCGTCGGCCCAGATGCGCAAGCGGCCGGGCTTCTCGGTGACGAGCAGACGCCCGTCGGGCAGGAACGCCATCCCCCAGGGCTCCTCGAGCGCGACGAGCCGCTCGATGGCCACCGGCCCGGATTTCGTCTGGATGACGAGACCCGCGCCCCCCGCGCCCTGCGGGAAGGCCGAGGCGGCCGGAACGAGAAGGGCCGCGGTCGCGGCCGAGCGCAGCAGACGGGTCATGGCGTGCCTCCAGGCGGTTGTCTGCCCAGAAGGATACCCGTCTTGCGCGCTTTCGGGGATGCTTGACGCGACTGGTACGACCACGGAAGTCCTCACCTGCCTCGTCGACGGCTAGAGCTACGGCGTGACCAGCAGCCCGATCTCGTCCTCCAGGAAGGGACCTGTGAGGTCGCGTCGCACGCGCAGGATCAGGCGGAGGGGCCCCGGAAACGTGGTGGCCGGGAGCATTGGCTCGAGTGTAGGCGAAGCTAGAGCGAAAGGTGCCGGCGGGGCGGTGCGGGGCGGTTTGACCGGCCGCCGGATACCCGCTAGACAAGCCGTATGGAGTTAGAGCTGCGGGTGGAGATCGACCGCGAGGACGATGGCCGTTGGTTCGCGGACGTCGTGGACCTGCCTGGCGTCATGGCGTATGGGGCAACGCATTCTGAGGCGCTAGCCAAGGCCAAGGTATTGGCGCTCGAAGTGGTGACCGATAGGCTCGCGCGAAACGAAGATCCGCTCACCGGCTGCAAGCTCGGGGAGACTTGCCCTCCATTCGAGTACGCCGCAGACCTAAGCGGCGTGGAATTCATCCCTGTCGAAATGGCCGTCGGCTAAGGCCCGGCCTCACGCCAGACGACCTGTAGCCCTTTGCCGTGAGGCCGTGCCCGCCTTGTCCTTCCGCGCGTCTTGGACGGCAACGCCGCTACCGATCCGCTACTGGTGAGGCCGTGTCTTGTAAGTTGGCGCGCCCGGAGGGATTCGAACCCCCTACCCCCAGGTTCGAAGCCTGGTGCTCTGATCCGAGTGAGCTACGGGCGCAATCGCGAGGATAACACGCGAGAAAAAGGGGAGGGAAAACGTCCCTCCCCCCGGGGCCGTCCGCCGCACGGAGCGGCCCCCTGCGAAGCTCTGCGATCGGGATCTTCCCTGGCTCACCTCCCCGGGACCGAAAGCCCCCAAAATGAAAAAGCCCTTCGAGCGTCTCGAAGGGCCTTCCCGGTCCGTCCCGGCGCGTCTATCCGCGCGTCACGGGCGCACCGAGGGCCCCTTCGGGCAGCAACAGGGCCGGCGGTGCATGTGCTGGAACCGGATCACGCCTCAAGACTAGGCGCGGGCTCCGGGGCATGTCAAGCGCGGCCCCGGGCGGCGCCCGCGCGCCGGTAATGTAAGATCGAGGCTCCATGGACACTGCCGGCGCCCGGCCACCGCGCGTGGCCGTGGTCGCGGGATGCCGCACGCCCTTCGCACGGGCCGGGACGGCGTACCGCGACCTGACCGCCCTGGACCTGGCCAAGGCGTGCGTCCGCGAGCTGATCGAGCGCACGGACGTGGATCCCGCCTGGATCGAGCAGGTGGTGATGGGGCAGGTCGTCCCCTCGATCAAGGCGCCCAACCTCGCGCGGGAGGTCGCGCTGGGCACGGGCCTGCCCGCCGAGGTGCCGGCCCACACCGTCAACCGGGCCTGCGCCTCGGCCGGCGAGGCGATCGTGGCCGTCGCCTCCGACATCCAGCGCGGCGGCTCGACCGTGGGCATCGCGGGCGGGGCGGAATGCCTCTCCGACGTGCCCATCCTGCACAGCCGCCGCATGGCCCAGGCCCTGGTCGAGGCTTCGCGCGCGAAGTCGCTCGCGGCCCGCGTCAAGGCCTTCGCGCGCGTCCGCCCGCGTGACCTGCTTCCCGACGCGCCCGGCATCGTCGAGCCGTCCACCGGCCTGAGCATGGGCGAGTCGGCGGAGAAGATGGCGCGCGAGAACGGCGTGACGCGCGAGGAGCAGGACTGGATCGCCTATGAGAGCCACCGGCGGATGGCGGCGGCGGTGGACGCGGGCAAGCTCGCGCCCGAGATGGCGGCCGTGCGCGTGGCGCCGAGCTACGAGCCCCGCCTCGAGGCCGACAACCTGTTGCGGCGCGACACGACGCCGGAGGCCCTCGCCGCGCTGGCGCCGGTGTTCGACCGCAAGTACGGGACGGTGACCGCGGGGAACTCCTCCCCGCTCACCGACGGCGCGGCGGCCGTCCTCCTCATGTCCGAGGAGCGCGCCCACGCCGAGGGTTACGCTCCCCTGGCCTTCGTGAAGGCCTGGGCCACCACCGCCGTGGACCCGGCCGGACAGCTCCTGATGGGCCCGGCCTTCGCCATCCCGAAGGTGCTCGACCGGGCCGGCCTCGCGCTCGCGGACATGGACCTCATCGAGATGCACGAGGCGTTCGCGGCGCAGGTGGCCTCGAACATCCAGGCCGTCGAGTCGGACGCGTTCGCGCACGAGAGGCTGGGCCGGGCCAGGGCGGTGGGCAAGGTGGACCGCGAGCGGCTCAACGTCAACGGCGGGTCGATCGCGGTCGGCCACCCGTTCGGCGCGACCGGCGCGCGCCTGACCACGACCCTGGCGAACGAGATGGCGCGGCGGAACAGCCGCTACGGCCTCGTCTCGATCTGCGCGCAGGGCGGGATGGGCTTCGCCATGGTGCTGGAGCGTTGACAGCGCGCGCGCTCGACGGCGTGCGCGTCGTCGACCTCACGCGCTACATCCCCGGGCCGTACTGCACCATGCTGCTGGGCGACCTCGGCGCGGACGTGGTGAAGGTGGAGGAGCCCGGCCTGGGCGACCCCACGCGCGCGCTGCCGCCCGCGGTGGGCTCCGACTCGGCCGTGCACGCGTCGCTCAACCGGAACAAGCGCTCGATCGCGGTGGACATCCGCACGGACGCGGGCGCGGCCCTGGTGCGCCGGCTGGCGGGCACGGCCGACGTCCTCGTCGAGGCCTTCCGGCCCGGCGTGATGGAGCGGCGCGGCCTCGGCCCGCGGACGCTGCACGCGGACAACCCGCGGCTGGTCTACTGCTCGCTCACCGGGTACGGCCGCGAGGGGCCGCAGGCCTCGCGCGCCGGCCACGACGTCAACTACGCGGCGCGGGGCGGCTTCCTGGCCGCCAACCGGGACGAGGCGGGCCGTTCGGTGCTCCCCGGCGCGCAGGTGGCCGACATGACGGGCGGCCTCCTGGCCGTCGTGGGGATCCTGGCCGCGCTGCAGGCGCGCGAGCGCACGGGGCGCGGGCAGGTGGTGGACGTCTCGCTGCTCGACGGCGTGCTCGGCCTGATGACGCTGCCGCTCACGCGTCTCCTGGCCGGGGGCGAGGCGGTGGACGAGCTGTCGGGCGCCTTCGCGTGCTACCGCGTCTATCGCTGCCGCGACGGGCTCGACCTGGCCGTGGGCGCGCTCGAGCCCAAGTTCTGGGAGCGGCTCTGCCGCGCGCTCGACCTGCCCGAACACGCGGGGCGCCAGTGGGCCGGCGGCGCGCGCCGGGTCGAGACGATCGAGGCCTTCGCCGCCGCCTTCGCCGCGCGCGACCGCGCCGACTGGCTCTTGCGCCTGTCCACCGAAGACGTCTGCGTCGAGCCGGTCCTCGAGCCGCTCGACGCGGCGGAGGCGGCCACGCGGTCGATGGCGGACCAGCGGGCGGGCGGCGGCGCCTTGCGGACGGTGGCGACGCCGCTGCGGCTCGCCGACACGCCCGCCGCCTTCCGTCGCGAGCCGCCGGGCCTGGGCCAGCACACGGGCGAGGTCCTGGCCGAGGCGGGCTTCACCGGCGCCGAGATCGACGCGCTCCGCGGAGAGGGCGTGCTGGCGTGAGCATGACCGCGGCCACGCCCGCGACCGCGTTCCGGCGCGAGCTGGGCGAGGACGGCGTCCTCGTCCTCACCCTCGACGTCCCGGGCGAGAAGGTCAACACGCTGGGGCGCGCCATGATGGAGGAACTGCTGGCGCTCGTCGCCGACCTGGAGGCGCGCTCCGACGTGGCCGCGGTGGTGCTGCGCAGCGGCAAGCCCGACAACTTCATCGCGGGCGCCGACATCAAGGACTTCCTGCAGATCAAGAGCGCGCTCGAGGGCGAGACGCTCTCGCGCGCGGGCCAGGCCATCCTCGACCGCGTGGCCGGGCTGCGCGTGCCGGTGGTCGCGGCCATCCACGGCCCGTGCGTCGGGGGCGGGCTCGAGACCGTGCTGGCGTGCCGGTATCGCATCGCGAGCGACGACCCCAAGACCGTGCTCGGCCTGCCGGAGGTGAAGCTCGGCCTGATCCCCGGCGCGGGCGGCACCCAGCGCCTCCCGCGTCTGGTCGAGCTGCCGCTGGCCCTCGACCTGATCCTCACCGGCCGCAACCTCAAGGCGAAGCGGGCCCTCCAGGCCGGCCTGGTGGACGAGGTCGTGCCGAAGGAGGTCCTGACGGTCGCCGCCCGCCGCGCGGCGCGGGCCTTGGCCGACGGGACGCTCCGACCCGCCCGCACCGGCGTGCGCGTACGGGACCGGCTGCTGCGTTCGGTGATCTTCCGCAAGGCCAGGGCGTCGGTCCTCGCGAAGACGGGCGGCCACTACCCGGCGCCGCCGCGCGCGATCGACGCGGTGGAGCGGGGTACGGCCACGAGCCTGGAGAAGGGACTCGAGATCGAGGCCCGGCACTTCGGCGAGCTGGCCGTGACCGACGTCTCGCACAACCTCGTGTCGCTCTTCTTCGCCACGCAGGAGCTGAAGAAGGACACGGCCTTCCTGGAGGGCGCCAGGCCCCGGGAGGTGAAGAAGGTCGGGGTGATCGGGGCGGGCCTCATGGGCTCTGGCATCGCGGCCGCCGCGGCCGAAGCCGGCGCGCTGGTACGGCTGCGCGACGCGCAGGCCGAGGCGCTCGGGCGCGGGCTGCGCATGGTGCGCGAGGTGTTCGAGGAGCGCCGGAAGCGCGGCAGCCTCACCGGACGCGAGGTCCAGAGGCGCATGGACCGCATCTCCGCCACCACGGAGCTGACCGGCCTTCGGCACGCCGACCTGGTCATCGAGGCCGTCTTCGAGGACCTGGAGCTGAAGCGGCGCGTGCTCGCCGAGATCGAGGCGGCGGCCGCGGAGGACGCGGTCGTGGCCAGCAACACCTCCTCGCTGCCCATCGCCCAGATCGCCCGGCAGTGCAAGCGGCCCGCGCGCGTGCTGGGCATGCACTTCTTCTCGCCCGTGCACAAGATGCCGCTGCTCGAGGTCGTGATCACCCCGGACACCGACCCGGGGGCCACCGCCACCGCCGTGGCCTTCGGCCGGCGCCTCGACAAGCAGGTGATCGTGGTGCGCGACGGGCCCGGGTTCTACACCACCCGCGCCCTGTCCCCCTACATGAACGAGGCCGCGCGCCTGGTGGAGGAGGGCGCCGCGGTCGAGGACGTGGACCGGGCCCTGACCCGCTTCGGCTTCCCGGTCGGGCCGGTGACCCTGCTCGACGAGGTGGGCATCGACGTGGGGGCCAAGGTGGCGAAGGTGATGCACGAGGCCTTCGGCGCGCGCATGGCCGCGCCCGCGGGCATGGCGCGGGTGATCGAGGACGGGCGCCTGGGGCGAAAGAACCGGCGCGGGTTCTACACCTACGACGGCAAGGAGAAGAAGGTGGACGAGTCGGTCTACCGCCTGCTGCCCGAGCGCCAGCCGCGGGCCTACGAGGAGCGCGAGATCCAGGAGCGGCTCGTCTTCGCCTTCCTGAACGAGGCCGTGCTCTGCCTGCAGGACGGGATCCTCCGCTCCGCGCGCGACGGCGACGTGGGGGCGGTGTTCGGCCTGGGGTTCCCGCCGTTCCACGGCGGTCCCTTCCGCTACCTCGACCAGCTTGGCGCGCGCTTCGCGGTGGAGGTGCTCGAGCGCCGGCGCGCGCGGCACGGCGAGCGCTTCGCGCCGGCGCGGATGCTCCTGGAGATGGCCAGGGAAGGGAGGAGCTTCCACCGGTGAACCTCTTCACCGACAACGAGGACCTGCAGTTCCACTTCACCCGGGGCGTCCGCTGGGAGCGTTTCGTGCCGCTGTGGGAGGACTCCTTCCGCACCGCGGACGGGCCGCGGACCCTCGACGAGGCGCGCGAGCTGTACGCGGCCGCCCTGGGAGAAGCGGGCGAGTACCTCTTCCGCGAGGTGGCGCCGCGCGCGGCCGAGATCGACGAGCAGGGCGTGGGCATGAAGGAGGGGGAGGTGGTGCACCCGCCCGCGCTGCTGCGGAACATCGAGGGCCTGAAGCGGATGGGCCTCATGGGCATGGACCTGCCGCGGGAGGTCGGCGGATCGAACTTCCCGTTCACGGTCGGCGCCATGTTCTTCGAGTCGCTCTCGCGGGCGTGCACCAACACGCTGCTGCTCTACGCGTTCTACCAGGCGCCGGCCGTGATGGTGCTGCGCTTCGGGACGCCCGACCAGATCGAACGCTGGGTGAAGCCGCTCGCCGCGGGCGAGATCTCCGGGGCGGTGGCCATGACGGAGCCGGAAGCCGGCTCCGACGTGGGCCGCATCGCCGCCGCCGCCGTGCCCGACGGCGGCCACTGGCGCCTCACCGGGCGCAAGCAGTTCATCACCAACGGGTGCGGCGACGTCTGCCTGGTCCTCGCGCGCAGCGAGCCGGGCTCGGCGGGACTCGACGGGCTCTCCCTCTTCGTCGTGCCCCGGCGCGAGAACGGCAAGGACAACTACCGGGTGGCCCGGCCGGAGAAGAAGGCGGTCATCCGCGGCTCCGCCACCTGCGAGCTGTCCTTCGACGGCTCCTGCGCCGAGCTGCTCGGCGAGCGCGGCCGCGGGTTCGCCGGGATCACGACCTTCATGAACGAGGCCCGGCTGGCCGTGGGCATCCAGGGCCTGGGCATCTCGGAGTCCGCGCTGCGCGCGGCGCGCCGCTATGCCGAGGGCCGCGTGCAGATGGGGCGGCCGATCGCGCGCCACGAGATGGTGGCGGACATGCTCCTCGACATGGAGACCGAGGCGGCGGCGCTGCGCGCGCTCATCTACCGGTGCACGGAGCTGCAGGACCGGATGATCGGCCTCGAGCGCGCCGGAAAGGAGGCCCACGCCTCCGAGCTGGCCGTGCTCGGCCGCGCCCTGCGCGACCGCACGCCGCTCGTGAAGTGGTTCGGCGCGGAGCGGACGCTCTGGATCGCGCGCACCGCCGTGCAGGTCCACGGCGGCTACGGCGTGGTGCAGGACTACGGCGTCGAGCGACACTACCGCGACGCCCTCATCCTGCCCATCTACGAGGGGACCAGCCAGATCCAGGCCCTCATGTCCCTCAAGGACCAGGTGCGCTGGGCCCTGCAGCGGCCCTGGCGCGTGATGACCGGCGCCGTCTCGGTGGAGGCGCCCGCGGACACGCTCGGCGACGACGTGCGCGAGATGGCGGGGGAGTACAACCGGGCGCTCCGCTACGTGCTGGGCGAGACGATCGGCGTGAGCGGCGTGCTCAAGGCCGTGGCCGGACGCGGCGCGCCCGAGGCCGGCGAGCTCGGTTACGCTCTCCTGCACGCCGAGCGGCTGGTGGCCATGCTCGCCTACGCGCGCGCGGCCGAGGCGCTGGCCGCCCACGCGGGCGCCTCCGCCCGGCGGCGGGCGCTGGCCGAGCGCTTCGTGGGCCGCGCGCTGCCCCGGGTGCGGATGTACGGTGAGCTGGTGCGCAGCGGCGACCGCCGCACGCTCGAGGCGCTCTCCGCGTGAACCGCCCCGCGAGCAGGGGATCCGTGCGCAACGGCGCGCCCGTGCTGAAGCGGCCGGCCCGCGTGCCCGGCTCGCCGGCGGTGCTCGCGCGCTTCGGGCGCATCCTGGGCAAGCGCTTCACGCGCAACAACCTGCCCCTGCTCTCCCAGGTGCACATGGCCTACTCGGGGCTCAAGCGCTCCGCCGCCGCCATCCGCGGCCGCGGGGCCAACATCTTCACGCAGTGGGTGGGCGATCCCGACGCGCTCGGCAGCGCGGTGATGCTGCAGGCCGTGCTGGACCACCTGGGCGCGCGCGAGGTGCGCATCCTGACCGGCACGCTCGGCCATCCCCAGAACCGCAACCTCGTGCAGAAGTGCGGCATCGTGCTGCACGACCCCAACACGGGACGGCTGCCGCGCGGGCTCAACTGCATGCTGGACACGTCGCCTCCCCTGGGCATGTCCAACACCGGGCCCGTGGAGCCGGTGCGCGAGTATTTCTTCGTGGCCGACCATCACGCCGACCCGGAGGAGGTGGAGGAGAACTGCCGCGCCAACGGGGTCCGGAGCGTGAAGCTCGCCTTCGTGGGGCTGCCGGTGGGCTCGACCTCGTCCTTCATGACCGCGCTGGCCATGGCCTTCGACGTGGTGGAGGACCTCGGCCCCGCCGGCCGCGCCGCGGCCGCGCTCGGCATCTACACCGACACCAGCGCCCTCCTGCACGGCGCGAACCCCATGGACTTCCGGATGTTCGAGAAGCTCACGCGCGATCCGGCCACGCAGGACATGCTCGACGAGCTGCGCGACTACCGGGTACCGCCCGAGTGGTTCGTCTACCGCGCCGCCGCCATCCAGAACATGGAGACGACGGGCGCGGTGCGGGTGGCGGCCGCGGGCTACGTCCGCGAAGAGCTGCGCGACGTGATCGCGGAGATGGCCAACGACATGCTGCGCATCGAGGGCACCTCGATCGCCATCGTGGTGGCGGTGACGGACATGGGCACGGAGGTCTCGGTGCGCGCGGACAGCCGGCTCATCGGCGGCGAGCGCCAGCGCATCGTGCGCGTCATCGACGACCTGCTCGGCTACGCGTTCCCGGGAGTCTCCGGGTTCAAGTACGAGCGGATCCCGCCGCACCGGGTGGAGGGCGGAGCGTGCGTGCCGCACGACGAGTCCGAGCAGCGGCTGTGGAAGACGGTCACCCCCGGCAACGTGACGGACGCGGCGGCGGCGCTCACGCAGTCGCGCGCCTGCGCCCGCGCCATCGTGGCCGCCCTGCGCGACCTGAAGTTCGCCCGCCCGGACGAGATCCAGGGGCTCATATAGCCGGAATGCGGCGCGCTACGCTCCGCGCCGGGCATCATCCAGCGCCCCCCGCCGGGGTGAACCCGGCGGGAGGCGGCAGAGGGAACGCTCCGCTTCGCGCGCCGGACGCGTGAGTCCGCGCCGTCTGCTGGCGGCACTGGCCTTCGCCGCGCGGCGTCATTCCGGAATGCGGCGCCCTCCGCTGCGCGCCGGGCGTCATCCAGCGCCTCGCGTCGGGGTGAACCCGCCGCGAGGCGGCGAAGGTAACGCTCCGCTTCGAGCACCGAACTCATGACTCCGCGCCGTCTGCTGGCCGGGCTGGCCTTCGCCGCGTTCATCAGCCTCGGCCTGCCCGACGGGCTGCTCGGGGTGGCCTGGCCGTCCATCCGCCGCACGTTCGACCTGCCGCTGAGCCAGCTCGGCTCGCTGCTGGCGCTGATCATGGCCGGCTATCTCTCGTCGAGCTTCCTCAGCGGCACGCTGGTCGGCCGCTGGGGCGTGGGCCGCCTGCTCCTCTGGAGCAACGTGACCATGGTGGTGAGCTGCGTCGGCTACGCTCTCGCCCCCCACTGGGGGGTGATGCTCGTCTGCGGCCTGCTCGCCGGTCTGGGGGCGGGCGCCATCGACGCGGGCATCAACGCCTACACCGCCGCCCATTTCCCTCCCCGGGTGATGAGCTGGCTGCACGGGAGCTGGGGGCTGGGCGCCGCGCTCGGGCCGCTCGTGATGACCACCGTGCTGACGGCCGGCCTCGCCTGGCGCTGGGGATACGCGGTGGTGGCGGTCGCCCTGGCGGCCATGGCGCTGGCGTTCGCGCGCACCCGCGACTGGTGGGACGCCGCGGCCGCCGTCCGGAGCGCCGCGCCGGTCGTGCCGCCGGCCATGGCCGGCATCGGCGAGACCCTGGCGCGGCCCGCCGTGTGGCTGCACCTCGCCTTCTTCTTCCTGTACACCGGCCTCGAGGCCAGCGCCGGCCAGTGGGCGTACAGCATCCTCACCGAAGCCCGCGGGAGGGCGCCCGCGTCGGCGGGCATCTGGGTGGGTGCTTATTGGGGCTCCCTCACCCTGGGCCGGTTCGCCTGCGGGCTGATCGCGCCGCGCGTCTCGACCGACGCGCTGCTGCGCCTGTGCACGCTGGTCGCGCCGCTGGGGGCGGGTCTGTTCTGGTTCGGCCGTGGCGCGCCCGCGCTGGCCGGGCTCTGCCTGCTCGGCTTCATCCTCGCCCCGATCTTCCCGCTCACGATCTCGGCCACGCCCGGCCGGCTGGGCTCGGGGTTCGCGGCCCACGCCATCGGGTTCCAGGTCTCCGCCGCCTGCGTCGGCGGCGCGGCGCTGCCGGCCGCGGGCGGGCTGATCGCGCGGCGCTACGGGCTCGAGGCGATCACGACGTTCCAGCTCGCGGTGGCGCTGGTGCTGCTGGTGCTGCACGAAGGCGTGCTCGCCGCGGGCGCGCGCGGCAAGCTGGCCACGGGAAACGACCGTTGATCGTACGCTCGACACCTTCTCGGCCTCGACGCCCGGCAGTTGGACTGGACGGGGGCGAAGCTGAAGTCGCACGGCCTCGAGCACCTCCTCGGCGCCCACTGCACGGGCCTGGAGGCCGTCTACCGGTTGCGCGAGCGGACGGGCCTGGCGCGGCGCGCCTGCGTGGTGGGCGCGGTGGGCAGCGTGTTCGACCTGCACCAGGGCATCGATCCGCTCGCCCTGGCCCGCTGACCCGCGCACCACCGGCACGCCCGGCTCAGAAGGCCGGCGCCGGAAGCCGCCCCTGCACCTCGAAATCCGCGCGTGGAAACGCGAACGCGGCCCGCCGGAACACGTCCTTCTTGACGAACTCGACCTCGCGCGGCGTGGCCACGCAGTGCCACGTCTCGGGCACGCCCGGCTTGCGCGAGCCGAAGGGCCGCGGAGTGAACAGGGCGACGTTGGCGCCGCCTTCCCGGTCGCGCGCCGAGCGGTAGCGAAAGGCCTCCACTCCGTCCGCGCGCATGTCGCGGCCGAGCCGCTGCGAGGCCTCGTAGGCGACCGGCGACGAGATCCGGGCCGCGTGCTCGGCGAACGGCGGCCGCGTCAGGTCCACCCCACGGTCCGTCTTGAACGCGGCGCGGAACGCCGACACCTCGACCATGAGCGGCGAGAGATCGGCCGACGTCCCTTCCAGGAAGAGCAGCCGGTAGTAGGCCGACTCCGCGAAGGCGGTGCGCGGCTCCTCCGAGCCGTACCAGATCCCCGGCTCCGCGCGCGTGCCGAAGCGCGACCCGTGGGGGAGCGGCGGGTAGCGAAAGGGCGTGGCGAGCAGGAAGTGCAGTCCGCGATGCCCGCGCGGCTTCTGGCCCTCGATCAGCTCCTCGAGCACCTGGTGCTCGGCGTCGGAGTCCACGAGGGCGCGCGTGGAGAACAGGTGCTGCGACTCGACGACGCGCCAGGCCTCGCCGCCGAGCGGCCCCTGCCTAGACCTTCCCTCGCATCGCGTCCAGATATTCGATGACATGCACCAGCCCGGTGACCGTTCGGACGAGCTCGGCGGGGGCGCCGCCGAGGTGATGGTTGGGAGCGTGCAGCCAGCGGCGCGCCTTCCCGGCATCGCCGCCCAGGAGCGCGTCCAGGCTGCGGTAGAGGCGGACGAACAGGATGGCCAGCTCGCCCTCCTTGCGGCGGGGGTCGAGCGGCCGGCGGGACAGCCGCGAGAGCGTGGACGGGCTCAGGCCGAGGATCGCCGCCAGCTCGCGCTGGTTCAGTCCCAGCCGCTCGGCCGCGCGGAGCACGGCCCGCGTGAGGACCACGTCGGCCCGCGGGGCGACGGCACGGCCGGGCTGCAGCACCGGGAGCTCCCTTCAATTGAAAGAATAGCGCCGGATCGTTTCAATTGCAAGAGGGGGCCCCGCCCCGTCCGCGGGTCAGTGCTCGAACAGCAGGTCGAACTGCATGAGGTCCAGCCGGGCCAGGAGCGGGATCGCGCGGAAGCACTCGCGCGAGAGCTCCAGGCGGTCCTCGCGGCGCAACATGTCGTCGAGCCGGTCCATGAGCGCGTGCAGCAGGGTGACGTCCGAGATGGCGTAGCGCACCTGTTCGGGACGCAGGTCGGGGCTCGACCAGTCCGTGTGGCGGGCGGCCTTGTTCAGCTCCACGTCCAAAAGCTCGAGCGCGATGTCCTTGAGGCCGTGCCGGTCGGTGTAGGTGCGCACGAGCTTGCTGGCCGTGCGCGTGCAGTAGAGGGGATCCACCGCGATGCCGAGGTAGTGCCGGACCGCCGCCACGTCGAAGCGCGCGAAGTGGAAGACCTTGAGGACCTGCGGCGCCTCGAGCAGGCGCTTCAGGCGCGGGGAGCGTCCGGCCGGAGGCCGCGACGGGTCGAGCAGGTCCTTGGGGATCTGCACCAGGGTGGCGCGGCCGGCGCGGTCGCACAGCTGCACCACGCACAGCCGGTCGCGCAGGAGCCGGAGGCCCATGGTCTCGGTGTCGACCGCGACCGCGGCCGAGGCGAGGTAGGCCTGCAGCTGGTCCTCCGTGAGGTCGGACCGGACGATCTCGGGCAGCACGTCGGGCGCCGGCTGCGGCATGTCTTCCTCCTCCTCCGCAATGCGGCGGACGCCACGCGGCGCGAATTATAGCCGTGGCTCGCGTCGCGCGAGGTCAGACCAGCCGCGTCGGCTCGTTCGACGGCGGATCACCCTTGGGCGCGGGGTCGGGCTCGCTCGCCGGGATCCCGGGCTGGTCGGGCGGCATCTCCACCGGAGGCCGTCGCTGCTCGGGCGGGACGGGAGGCACCTTGTCCGGCGGCGTCTCGGGGCGCGTCGAGTCCTGGGCCGGAGGGGAAAGGTCGCTGAAGAGGCTCATGAACCATCGTAGGGTCATTTTCGGCGCCGGGCCACGGGCCGGCCCCGGGAGCGCTATCATCGGAAGAGGCTGGATTCGCGGGCCGTGAGGGGGCTGATGGACGAGCTGGCCGGAGTCCGGGTGCTCGTGGTGGACGACGAGCGGGACACCCTCGACATCGTGGCGCTCCTGATCCGCTCGCACGGAGCGGAGACGCGCGCGGCCGGCAGCGCCGCGGAGGCGCTTGCCTGCCTGGGTACGTTCCGGCCCCACGCGCTCGTCTCCGACCTGGCCATGCCGGAGGAGGACGGACACGCGCTCATCCGGAGGGTCCGCGCCCTGCCCGCGGAGGAGGGCGGCGCCGTGCCGGCCGTGGCGCTGAGCGCCCACGTCTACGGCGAGGACCGCGACCAGGCGCTCGCCGCCGGGTTCAATGCCTTCCTGCCCAAGCCGGTGCGGCCGCGGCTGCTCGTCGATTGCCTGCGCGCGCTCCTCGGCCGGCCCCGCGCGTTCGGCGAGCGCCGCCGGGGCGAGCGGCGCAAGCGCGCCCAGCCGGCGACCGCGGGCGATCGCCGGCGCTGGCAGCGGCGGCATCTACAGACCTGTTGAAGGGGGCGGCCTCCGGAGAGCCGCGCTTTCTCCGCTCGCCCGCGGAGTTCCGCCGCTGGCTGGAGAAGAACCACGGCCGCGAGCGCGAGCTGTGGGTCGGCTTCTACAAGAAGCAGTCCGGACGTCCGTCCCTCACCTGGCCGGAAAGCGTCGACGAGGCGCTGTGTTTCGGCTGGATCGACGGCGTACGCAAGCGCGTGGACGAGGTCAGCTACACGATCCGCTTCACTCCCCGCAAGGCCGACAGCTTCTGGAGCGTCGTGAACACCCGGCGCGTGACCGAGCTGATCAAGGCGGGGCGCATGAGGCCCGCCGGCCTGGCCGCCTTCGAGCGGCGCGACCCCGGGCGCACCCTGCGATACTCGTACGAACGCGCGGCCGCCCGGCTCGCGCCGGGCGAGGAGCGGTTGATGAAGGCCGACCCCGCGGCCTGGGAGTTCTTCCGGGCGCAGGCGCCATCCTACCAGGCCATGGCGACCTGGTGGGTCGTGAGCGTCAGGAAGGACGAGACGCGGCGGCGACGGCTCGAGGGGCTGATCGCCGCCTGCGCCCGCGGCAAGCGTCTGTAGCCGCGGACCACCTCCCCGTTACGCGGTTCGTAAGCCGCTTACGGTCCGCGTAAGGACGGCGGCGGACGCCGGGCCGCGGACCGGGCCGTCAATCCCATGGGGCACAACGAGCAGTGAACCGGAAGCGCCAACGGAGCGCGCCGGGCACGCTGCCTGCATCCCCCCTCCTCGAACCCGTCTCTGCCGAAGACTTCCGCCAGCCCGCACTGGAGGTGCGTCATGTTGAACAAGCTGTCTCTGCCGGTGGCCGCGGTCGCGGCGCTCGGCCTGTCGGTCACGGCGGCGCATAGCGATGGCAAGGGGCACCGGTCCCGCGACC
>DATKEG010000141.1:0-3773 GCA_035544515.1 Vicinamibacteria bacterium
TATGGCCCATCAACGGCCTGACCACCTCCACCCTGAACTTCCAGACCTTCACGCACCTGTCGTTCGCCTTCCGGGTGACGCCGGCGCTGCTGGGCCTGGGGCTGCTGTTTGCGCTGCTCATGGGCCTGGCCGGCGGGGTGCACCCGGCCATACGCGCGTCGAGGCTGCCCATCACGGTCGCGTTGCGCGACCTGTAGACGAGGACGAGGTTCATCGCGGAAGGCTCCGGCGCCCGAGGTCGATTGCCTGCGGATGTATTCGACCGCCGTACGAAGGTCAGACCTTGCGCGGCCTGACCACCTTACGGTTCGAGCCACTTTCCGGCTTCGGCCTCCACCTCTTCCTGCGTGAACACACGGCCTTCACGGAAGTCCTCGCGTGCTTCCTCAACCAGCTGCCGGAGATACAGGCGATACGCGGCTTCCTCCAGGGTGCAATCGTCAGGCAGCGACTGGATGATCTCGAGGGCGATTTCCTTGCCACTGGCCAACGCATCACCTCCGCCGCAAGGATACACCTTGGGCAGGCAGGTTGGGACCGTGAGCCCTGTCGGAGCTCATGCCGGCCCACGAGCGACGTCTTCGGGCCGCTAGTCCGGTATCAGCACGCCCTTGACCAGACGGCCTTCGTGCATGCCGTCGAAGGTCTCGCGCCAGTCCGCGAGCGGTGAGACGCTGCTGATCAGGGGCCGGGGGTCGAGCTGGCCCGTGGCGACCAGGCGCAGGACGCGCTCCCAGACCGGCCAGTTGTGGCTGAAGCTGCCCTGCAGCGTCACCGCCTTCATCACGAGGGGATCGAGGGAGAAGCCGCACGGCTGCGCTCCCCAGCCGACCTTGGTGATCTGGCCGCCGGGGCGCACCCAGGCCAGGGCGTCCTTCAGCGCGGCGGAGGCGCCCGCGGCGTCGATGACGACGTCCGCGCCTTGACCGTCGCCCATCTGGCACAGGGCCTCGGCCACGTCCCGCGACTCGGTGTCGAAGGCCTCCGTCGCGCCCATGCGCAGGCCGAGGTCCAGGCGCGGCCGGTCGCGGGCGATGCCGGCCAGGACGACGCGCGACGCGCCGCAGAGCCGTGCCACCGCCGCGCAGAGCAGGCCGATCGGCCCGGGGCCGATCACGGCCACCACGTCCCCCGGACGGACCCGTGTGTTCACCACCACGGCCTGGTAGGCGACGCAGCACGGCTCGGTGAGCGCGGCCACGTCCGCGGGCAGGCCCTCCGGCAGGCGGTGCAGGCAACGGGCCGGCACGCGCACGTAGCGCGCCATGGCGCCGTCGAGGCCGTAGCCGAAGCCCTTCCGGCGCGGGTCCAGGTTGTACTGGCCGCAGCGCGTCTGCGGCGAGTCGGGGTCGATCTCCGCCGCCGTCTCGCTCACCACCCAGTCGCCCTCGGCGAAGCCCGCGACGCCGGGCCCCCGCTCGGCCACCTGGCCGCAGAACTCGTGCCCGAGGACGACCGGCACGCGCACGGGCCACGACTGCCGGTTGTGGTACTGGTGGACGTCGCTGCCGCAGACGCTCACGCCGCGCACGCGCAGCAGGACCTCGCCCGGACCGGGATCGGGGACGGGCACCTCGCGCAGCTCCACCCCGCCCTCGCGCAGCGCGTGGTGGACGACCGCGGGCATGGTCCGCGGCGCGTTCACGCGCGCGCTCCCTTCACCGCGGCGACGAACTCGCCCAGAACCCGGTGCAGGCCCTCCGGGTCCGCGGCCGGCCGGAACTCCCGGTCCGCCACCGCCAGCGGCGCCCCGATGACGACCAGCGGCGCGCCCAGCCCGGGCATCCGCGCGGCCTGCTCGATGGTCAGGCCGCCCACGGCCTGCAGCGGAAGGCTCACCGCGGCACGCACGGACTCGAGGTCGCGCAGCGGGCTGCGCCGCGGGTCGTGGTGCCGCTCGTCGTAGCCGGTGTGTACGAGGATCACGTCCACCCCCCAGTCCTCCAGCCGCCGCGCCATGGCCGGCTTGTCCGCGTGCAGCATCAGGTCGGCCATGACGTGCCGGCCATGGTGCCGCGCCGCGCGCACCGCCTCGCGGACCGTGCGCTCGTGGGCCACCGCCATGACTACGACGAAGGTGGCGCCCGCGCGGAACATCATCTCCGCCTCGAGGTAGCCGGCATCCATGGTCTTGAGGTCCGCCACCACCGGGTGGTCGGGGAAGCGCTCGTGGAGCGCGCGCACGGCGTGCAGCCCCTCGCCCAGGATGAGCGGCGTCCCCGCCTCCAGCCAATCCACGCCGGCGCGCACGCCGATCTCCGCCGTGGCCAGGGCCTCGCCGAGCGCGGGCAGGTCCAGCGAGAGCTGCACGCGGGGCGAGCCGTCGAGCAGTCCGGGCGCCGCGGGCATCAGGAGGAGAAATGCCGGGCCATCGTCCCGCGCAGGAAGGCGACGCTCTCGTGCAGGTTCGCCATGCCCTGGTCCACCGTTTCGCCCTCGCCGTCCTCGATGCTGATCCAGCCGTCGAACCCGGCTCCCGCCAGCGTGGAGAAGATGCGGTCGTAGTCGTTCAGGCCCCGGCCGATGACGCCGTGCCTCAGGAACGGCGCATAACCGTGCGCGGCGTCGGCGGACAGGCGGCGCAGGTCGTCCACGGTGCCGCCTTCGAGGTAGCGGTCCGACGCCTGCACGGTGGCCAGCCGGGGCAGCACGCGCGCGAGCAGGGCGTATTGGTCCTCGCCGGCCACGATCGCGTTCGACGGGTCGTATTGCGCCTTGAGCCAGGGCGAGTCCACGGCGTCGAGGATGGCCAGGTAGCGGGCATGGCTCTGCGCGAACTCCGGGTAGTGCCACAGGCCGTCCTTGTAGTGGTTCTCCATCACGAGCACGATGCCCTGCCCCTGCGCGTCGGGCAGAAGCGCGGTCAAGCAGTCCACGACCCATCCGTGCGCTTCCTCGGGGTCGAGCCCGGGCCGGTTCTGGCCGGAGAGCACGCGGCAGAAGCCGCCGCCCAGCTCCGCCGCCAGCGCGATCATCCGGCGCGTCTCCTCGACCTCGGTCTGGCGGCGCGAGGCGTCGGGACGCGTGAAGTCGGGGGAATGGCAGAGCATGGGCATCTCCAGCCCGTCGTCCTTCAGGATCCAGCGGACGCGGTCCAGGTACGGCTTGCCCATCGACTCGAAGAAGCGCGGGTACAGCTCGACGCCGTCCACGCCCAGGGTGGCCGCCAGGTCGAGCCACTGGAAGAGCGACATGCGCCGCTCCACCAGGTCCATGAAGAAGCCCTTCGGAAACGCCGCCAGGGAAGGCACGGAAAAGGCGAGTCCGGCTCGCTCCTAGCGCGCGGGCAGGAACGGGAACAGGCGCCGGATCTCGGCCTGGTCCGGCTGCCGGCCGTATTCGCAGACCTCGAACGCCTCCGCGTACTTGACCTTCGCCGCGTGCTCCGCGCCGTAGAGCTCGGTCAGGCGGGAGCGGAAGCGGTCGGCGGTGGAGGCGAAGCGCTTCATGAACGCCTCGCGCACCTGCTTCCGGCGGGCCTCCTCGGCGGCCGCGCCCTCCGGCAGCCCGCCCGCGGGCTTGTCGCAGCAGCCGCCCTCGTAGAACTGCGAGGACATCGCCTCCACCACCGCCAGCTTCTTCTCGACGACGTCGGTGATGTCGACGACGATGTCGCCGCTGAACGGGTTGGGCTTCTGGAAACGGTCCTCGGAGAAGAGGAAGACCGGGTTGCGGGTGAGCGGGGGAACCTCGGGCGTGAAGAAGGGGACCTGCACCATGTAGGCGGCGTCCATCACCAGCACCCCCGCGTAACGGTGGTCGGGATGGTAGTC
>DATKEG010000142.1:0-16672 GCA_035544515.1 Vicinamibacteria bacterium
CGCCAAGGTGGCGGGCGGCAGGGTCGGCTCGGGCGACGGGCTCTGGGTCACGGGGGCCTGGGGCCGGGTGGCCACGGCCACCACGGCCGCGGCCCGCACCGCCCCCGCGCCGAGCCCGGCGCCCCACCACGCCGCGCGCCGTCGCGGGACCGCGGGCACGACTGCGGTCGCCACCGCGCTGCCCACCGCCGTGGGCACGCGTCCGGGGACGGGCGTCGCGTGCCCCGTCCGCGGTCGAGCGAAGGGCGCCGGCGTGAGGGCGGGCGCGGTGGCGCCGGGCACGCGCGCGGGAATCCGCACCGTCGCTTCGCCCGGCGAGGCGGCGCGCGCCCACTCGACCGCCTCGCGCAGCTCGGCCGCCGACGCGTACCGCGCGTCGGGCTCCTTGGCCAGCGCGCGGGCCAGGACGGCGACCATCGTGCCCGGGAGGCCGGCGGCCTCGGCGCCGTCGAGCGGAGGCGGGTCGTTCACCTGTTTGCGCAGCGTGGCGATGGGCGTCTCGCCCTGGAAGGGGACGCGACCGGTGAAGATCTCGAAGAACACCACGCCCAGCGCGTAGACGTCGCTGCGATAGTCCACCTCCGTGCCCAGCGCCTGCTCCGGGCTCATGTACTCCGGCGTGCCGATGACCTGCCCGGTCATGGTGACCCCGGTGGACTCGGAGTGCATCTGCTTCGCGATGCCGAAGTCCATCAGGCGCACGCGCCCCGCCCGGTCGCGCATGATGTTCGCGGTCTTCAGGTCGCGATGGACGATGCCGCCGTCGTGGATGGCCTGCAGCCCCGCCGCGAGCTGCAGCGCGACGTCGAAGGCGTCCGGGGCGGGCAGGGCGCCGCGCTGGCGTATCTCCCGCTTGAGGTCCACCCCGTCCACCAGCTCCATGGTGATGAAGCAGAACTCGCCGTCCTGCCCGAACTCGTGGATCGCGCACACGTTGGGGTGGCGGATCCGGCGGGCGAGCTTGATCTCCGAGCGGAAGCGCCGGGCCATCCCCTCCGCGCGCGCGAGGTCGGCGCGCAGGAGCTTGAGCACCACCAGCTCGTCGAGCTCCCGGTCTTGCGCCTTGTAGACGAGGCCCATGCCGCCACGGCCGAGCAGCTCCCGGATCTCGTACCGTCCCGCGATGACGGACCCGCGGGTGAGGCCCGACAGGCCGCGCCCGCAGTTGAAGCACATGTCGGCGGCATCGTCGTTCGTGGCCCGGCAGGAAGGGCAGATCATGGACCGAGCGTGGCGGTGCCTGAACGATACTCCCGCGCCCCGCCGGCCTCAACCCGGCCGGCTCGCGGTACGCTGGACGGCACCCATGGCCCCACCCGCCGCGAGCGGCTTCCCGATCGAGCCTCCGGTCGAGCCCATGCTCGCCAAGCTCGCCTCCGAGCTGCCCGCCGGCGACGGGTGGCTCTTCGAGCCGACGTGGGACGGCTTCCGGGCCATCGTCTTCCGCGACGGCGACCACCTCTACACGCAGAGCCGGGACCTCAAGCCCCTCGACCGGTACTTCCCCGAGCTGGCGCCCGCCTTCGTCGCGAGCCTGCCCGCGCGGTGCGTGGTGGACGGCGAGATCGTGATCGTGGGCCCGCGCGGGCTCGACTTCGACGCGCTGCAGCTGCGCCTGCACCCGGCGGCCTCGCGCGTGGCGAAGCTCGCCGCCGCCTCGCCCGCGTCGTTCGTGGCCTTCGACCTCCTCGCGGAGGGCAGCCGCGACCTGCGCGCGAGCCCGCAGGCGACGCGCCGCGAGCGGCTCGCGCAGGCGCTCGGCGCCCTCTCCGGCCAGGTGCGCCTGACGCCCTGCACGCGCGACCGCGCGTTGGCGGGCGAGTGGTTCTCGCGCTTCGAGGGCGCGGGGCTCGACGGCGTGGTGGCCAAGCACGAGACGACCACCTATCAGCCCGGCAAGCGCGCCATGGTCAAGGTGAAGCACGCGCGCGCGGCCGAGTGCGTGGTGGCCGGCTTCCGCTGGCACAAGCAGGGCCCCGGCGCGCTCGTGGGCTCGCTGCTCCTCGGGTTGTACGACGACCGGGGCGCCCTGCATCACGTCGGCGTCACGTCGTCCTTCACCATGACCACGCGCCGCCTTCTCGCCCAGGAGCTGGCGCCCCTGCGCGAGAAGGCGCTCGACTCGCATCCCTGGCGCGCGTGGGCCGCGGCCGCGGACGGATCCACGCGGATGCCGGGCGGCCAGAGCCGCTGGAGCCAGGGCAAGGACCTCTCCTGGGAGCCGCTGCGCATCGAGCGCGTCTGCGAGGTGAAATACGACCACCTGCAGGGCGACCGATTCCGGCACGCGGCCACCTTCGCGCGCTGGCGACCCGACAAGCGGCCGGCGGACTGCCGTTACGACCAGCTCGAGGTCACGACTCCGGCGGAGCTGGCGCAGATCTTCGGGACGTCGCCCGGGGCTGGCTACCGCCAGCCCGGCTCTTCGTCCGGATCGAGCGGCTCCTGAGCCGGCCGCAGCGGCTCGGGTACGTGCTCGAGGTTCACGCGCACGCGGGTCCAGGTCCGGTGCCGTCCCCGCATGGAGTCCACCAGCACGTCGGCCGGGTGCAGGTGCGACGCGGCTTCGGGGTGGCGCGCCCTCCAGCGCTCGAGCCCGGCCCGCGCGTCCTCCTTCCGGTGGGCGCGGCAGATCTCGAGGAGCGGCCTGGCCGGCACGCGGCGCCCGGTCGGTGAGGGGCCGGCCTTGCGCTTGGACGGCTGCACGCGCGGCGGCTCGCCCGGCTGCTTCGCGTAGTGCGGCGGCCACGGCGCGTCGCCGAGCCCTTCCTTCTCCTGGCGGGCCGACAGCTCCAGCAGCGCCTCGAGCGAGCAGGGATGGCCGTCGATCGCGGCGTGCCGGTCCCCGATCGCCGCGAAGCGGGCGGGCATGGTCCGCAGGGTGAAGTCCTCCGGCCGGCAGTCGGCGAGCTCCTCCCAGGTCACCGGCGCCGACACGCGCGCGTCCGGCTTCGGACGCACGGAGTAGGCGCTGGCCACCGTGCGGTCCTTCGCGTTCTGGTTGTAGTCGAGGAAAACGCCGTGGCGCTCTTCCTTCCACCACCGGCTGGTGGCCAGCTTCGGCGCGCGGCGTTCCACCTCGCGGGCGAGGGCGAGCGCCGCGCGCCGCACCTGCGCGAACGACCAGCGGCGGTGCAGCCGCACGTTGACGTGGATCCCGCGCGAGCCCGAGGTCTTGGGCCAGCCCCGCAGGCCGAAATCGGGCAGGGCCTCCCGCACCACGCCGGCCACGGCCACGAGCTGCGACCATTCCACGCCGGGCACGGGATCGAGGTCCACGCGCAGCTCGTCGGGGTGGTCGAGGTCCTCCGCGCGCACGGGGTGCGGGTGCAGCTCCAGGCAGCCGAGGTTGGCCATCCAGGCGAGGGTGGCCGCGTCGCGCGGCACGACCTCCTCGGCCGTGCGGCCGGACGGGAAGCTCAGCGCGACCACCTCGATCCAGTCCGGGCGCGAGGCGGGCGCGCGCTTCTGGTAGAAGAACTCACCGTGGATGCCGTCCGCGTAGCGCACGAGCACGTTCGGCCGTCCGCCCGCCCCGCGCAGCGCGCCCTCGGCCACGGCCAGGTAGTACTGGACGACCTCGAGCTTCGTGATGCCCGCTTCGGGGAAGTAGACCTTGTCCGGGTTCGAGATCGCCACCTCGCGGCCGGCGACCCGGAGAAGGGCGGGCCTGGGCTTGCTCCCCACGGCCAGGAGCATAACGCCGTGGTACGGTACGCGCCGCCACCGATGGAACGCTCCGGCCGCGTCCTCTCGATCGACGTGCTGCGCGGAGCCGACGTCTGGCTGATGCTCTTCGTGAACGAGATGGCCGGGGTGCGCCAGACGCCGGCCTTCCTGCTGCACAAGCCGCCGTCCGCGGACGGCCTGACGATCACGGACGTGGTGTTCCCGGCCTTCCTCTTCATCACCGGCATGGCCATTCCCCTGGCCCTCGGCGGCCGGCTCCGCCGCGGGGAGCCGCGCGCCGTCGTCTGGCGTCACGTGCTGGCCCGGACCGCGGCGCTGCTGGTGATCGGCGTGCTCATGGTCAACACCGAGCGCGCGAGCGAGACGGGCATTCTGCCCGCGCCGCTCTGGACGCTGCTCATGACCGTGGCCGTGGTCCTGCTGTGGATGACGCCCGAAGGTGCGAGCCGGCCGCGGGCGCGGCGGGCCTGGCAGGCGGCCGGCCTCGTGGTGCTGGCGGCCATCGTCTTCATGTACAGGGCGGACGGCGGATCGGGCCTGGTGCAGCTGCGTCCGTCCTGGTGGGGCATCCTGGGCCTGATCGGCTGGGCCTACCTGGTGGCGGCCGCCGCCTACCTCCTGGCCGGCGATCGTCCCGCCGTCCTCACCGGCCTCGTCGCGCTCCTCTTCCTGGTGGCGCTGGCCGACGAGGCGGACGCGCTCGGCGCGCTCGTGGCCGCGCGACCCCTCGTCCATGTGGGCCGGTCCCTCGCCTCGCACGGCGCGCTCGCCCTGTCGGGTGCGGTGCTGACGCTCGCCCTCCTGCGGCATCGCCGCGAAGGCGCGCCGCCCGAGCGCTTCGTCGCGCCCGCCCTCGCCTACGCCGCCGCGCTCGGCGCGGCCGGGCTGCTCCTCCACGCGCTGCACGACGTGCACCCGGCGTTCTGGATCAGCAAGGTCCGGGCGACGGCCGCCTGGTGCCTGCTCTCGGCCGCCCTCACCGTCCTGGCCTGGGCGGTGGCGTACGCGCTGGCCGACGTGCGCGGCTGGCGCCGCTGGCCGGCGACGGTCACCATGGCGGGCGAGAACGCGCTGGTCGCCTACCTGCTGGCGCCGTTCCTGCTCGCGGTGTTCGCCGTCCTGGGCTGGCTCCTGGGATGGAACCCCTACCACGCGGCGAGCGGCTCCCTGCCGCTGGGGCTGCTGCGGGCGGTCGTGTTCTCGTGGGCGGTCATCCGCCTCGCCGGCTGGATGCACGCGCGGGGCCTGCGTCTGCGTCTTTGACCCAGGGGATTGACGGGGCCCGGGCGAGCGGTCAGGATCGCGGGCCTCACCCCACCATGAAGGCACTCGCCATAGACCTCGGCGGCACCAAGGCGGCGTTCGCGGTGGTCGACGCCGAGGGACGCATCCTGGCGAGGACGAAGCGACCGTCCCACGACGGCGACGCCGCCCTCTCGTTCGAGGCGCTCGCCCGGACCGCCGGCGAGACCGTCGAAGCGGCCGGCCTCCGCTGGTCCGAGCTGGAGGGCGCCGGGGTGATCGTCCCCGGCATCTACGACGCCGCCACCGGGCGTGCCTGGGCGCCCAACCTCTGGGGCGACGCGCAGGTGGGCCTGCTCGAGGCCCTGGCGCCGCTCCTCCCGCTCCGGCTCACCATCGACAGCGACCGCTCGGGGTACGTGCTCGGGGAGAGCTGGCTCGGCGCCGCGCGGGGGTGCACCGACGCCGTGTTCCTCGGCGTGGGCACCGGCATCGGCGCCGGCCTCCTCTGCGGAGGCCGCGTGATCCGTGGCGCCGCCGGCATCGCCGGCGCCGTAGGCTGGTTCGCGACCGACCCCGCGTGGACGCCCCAGGGGACGCTGGGCTGCTGGGAGGCGCAGGCCGCCGCTCCCGCCCTGGCCCGCCGCACGGGCGCGCGCGACGGCAAGGAGGTCACGGACGCCGCGCGCAAGGGCGACGCCTCCGCGCGGCGCGCCGTGGAGGAGGCGGCGGCCGCCTTGGCGATGGGCATCGCCGACCTGATCAGCGCGCTCAACCCGCAGGTCGTCGTCCTCGGCGGCGGGCTGATGCTGGCCAACGACCTGTTCCTGGAGCCCATCCGCCGCGCCGTGCCGCGCTGGGCCCAGCCGATCGCCGCGCGCCAGTGCCGCATCGTGCCGTCCGCGCTGGGCCAGGACGCCGGCCTCCTCGGCGCCGCCCGCCTGGCGCTGTTCGAAGGCGCCCGTTCCTGAAGGAGTCCCATGTCCGCGACGGCGTACTACGACCGGATCACCACCGTGCTGGCGCGCATCCGTGAGACGCAGATGGCGCGCATCGAGCAGGCCGGCGAGGCGATCGCCGCCGCCATCCACGGCGGTGGCTTCGCCTTCCTCTACGGCAGCGGCCACTCCGTCATCCCGGTGATGGACGCGTTCCCGCGCTACGGCAGCTTCGTGGGCTTCGTCCCGCTCTACGACCCGCGCCTCATGTGGACCAACGTGGTCGGCGCGGGCGGCGCGCGCGAGCTCCTGTGGCTGGAGCGCAAGGAGGGCTACGCGCCGGTCTTCCTGCAGAGCTTCCCCCTGCGCCGCGGCGACTGCTTCGTCGTCTTCTCGCACGGGGGGCTCAACGCCGCGCCCATCGACGCCGCGCTGTACGCGCGCGAGCGGGGGCTCACGGTGGTCTCGGTCTCTTCCCTGGCCCACGCGGCCGTGGCGCGGCCGACGCACTTGTCCGGCCGCCGGCTCTCCGAGGTCGCGGACGTCGCCATCGACAACTGCGTGGCGCCCGAGGACAGCCAGGTGGACGTGGGACGGGTGGAGAAGTTGGCCGCCGCCTCGACCATGGCCGGCGTCCTGATCGCCATGTCGCTCGTGGCGGAGGCGGGCGCGCGGCTGGTGGCGCGGGGATACCCGCTCGACACCTTCGTCTCGCCGAACGTGCCGGGCGTCCGGCCGGACCACAACGCCGGCGTGTTCGAGGCGTACGCGCGGCGGCTCGCCGGGCGCGGCGCGCCCTGAGCGTGCCCGCCGCGCCGTCCGCGGTTCGCTTCGCGGGACGAACCAGCGCCGCCGCCTACGCCGGGATGTTCCTCTTCGGCATCGTGATGGCGCTCCTGGGAGCGGTCCTGCCCGCCTTGTCGGAGCGGCTGCGCTTCGACCTGGCGCAGGTGGGCACGCTGTTCCTGGCCATGAACCTGTGCCTGCTCGCCACCAGCCTGGCCCTCGGTCCGCTCATGGACCGCCACGGCACGAAGCCCCCGCTCGTGGTGGGCCCCGTGCTCGTGGGCACGGCACTGGCCGTCCTGGCCACGGCCGGAGCGTACGTCCAGCTCCTCTGGGGCGTGGGCCTCCTCGGCGTGGGCGGAGCGGCGGTCAACAGCGCGGGCAACACGCTCATCGCGGACCTGCACGACGACCCGCGCGCGAAGAACGCCGCGCTGAACGTGCTCGGCGTGTTCTTCGGGTTCGGCGCCCTGCTCCTGCCCTTCGCGATCGGGCTGCTGCTGGAGGCCCTGGGCGTGGCGGGCATCCTGGCCGTGGCCGCGGGGTTGTGCCTGGTGGTCGCGGTCCACAACGGCATCGTCCCCTTCCCGCCGCCGAAGCACGCGCGCCGGGTGCCGCTGCGCGAGGCCGGCCGGTTCCTGCGCGATCCGTTCGTGCTCCTTCTCGCCGCCATGCTCTTCTTCGAATCGGCGAACGAGTTCATCGTGGGCGGGTACGTGTCCACGTTCCTGACCCGCGAGATGGGCCTGGGCGTGCGCCCGGCTTCGTGGGCGGTGGCCGCGTTCTGGGCCGCCTTGATGCTCGCGCGCGTGGCGCTCAGCCGGGTCGCGCTGCGCGTGAGCGGGCCGCGCATCGTCATCGGTTGCGCGCTCGCGTCGGCGGCGGGCATGGCCGTGCTGGCCTCGGCGCGCCAGTCGTGGGTGGCGGTCGCGGCCACGGTCTTCGTGGGCGCGGCGCTCTCCGGCATCTTCCCGACCGCGCTCGGCATCGTGGGGGCGCGCTACGCGGCCTATACGGGCACGGTCTTCGGCCTCCTGTTCACGGCCGCGCTGAGCGGCGGCGTGACCCTGCCCTGGCTCGCCGGGCTGTTGGCGGAGGCGCGTGGCCTGCGCTGGGCGCTCTGGCTCGTGGTGGGCTCGTTCCTCGCGGTCGCCGCGCTGCAGTGGGCGGCGGTGGCCCGGACGAGAGGAGAGAAGGCATGATCCTGGCCTCGGCCCTGGCCTGCGCGGTGGTGGCCGCGGCCGCCACCGGAGAGCGGCTGCCCGCGTGGACGCCCGGCACGCTCGACATCCACCACATCAACACCGGCCGTGGCAACGCCGCGTTGCTGATGCTGCCCGACGGCACCACGCTGCTCGTCGACGCGGGCGACGGCGGCCATCGCCCGCCGCGGGGGACGCCGCCCCGGCCGGCCGGCTCGCGGCCGACGGGCGAGTGGATCGCGCGCTACGTGCGCGCGATGGGGGCGTCCGCCATCGACTACGGCTACCTCACGCACTTCCACGGCGACCACATGGACGCGATGGTCGACGTCGCCGAGCGCATCGCGATCCGCAAGATGCTCGACCGCGGCTGGCCCGACTACGACTACCCCTCGGCCGACCACCGCGAGTTCAAGGCGCCCGCGTTCCTCCGCTACCGGGAGCTCCTGAAACGGGGCACGGTCAAGGCGGAGCGGCTGCAGCCCGGCCGCAACGACCAGATCGTGCTCGCGGCGGACCCCGGGGGCTACCCGCAGTTCGAGGTCCGCAACATCTCGGCCAACGGAGAGGTCTGGACGGGCGTCGGGAACCAGACGCGGCGCCACGTCCCGCCGCTCGAGGGCCTCGACCGGCAGAACTGGCCCACGGAGAACATGTCCAGCCTGGCCATCCGGGTCCGCTACGGGACGTTCGACTATTTCACCGGTGGCGACATGCCGGGCATCCCGCGGCCCGGATATCCCGAGTGGCACGACGTGGAGACGCCGGTGGCGCGGGCGGTGGGACCGGTAGACGTGGCGGTGCTGAACCACCACGGCAACCGCGACTCGACCAACGCCGCCCTCGTCGCCGCGCTGCGGCCGCGCGTGTGGGTGATCCCCGTCTGGTCGGCCGACCACCCCGGCCACGACGTGCTCGACCGCATGTACTCGACGCGGCTCTTCCCGGGCCCTCGCGACGTGTTCGCCACGAACATGATCGAGGCCAACCGGATCGTCATCGGCCCGCTGCTCGACCGGCTGGCCAGCGCGCAGGGCCACGTCGTCGTCCGGGTGGCGCCCGGCGGCGGCTCATACCAGGTGATCGTCCTGGACGACTCGAAAGAATCGTACGCGGTCAAGTCCGTGCACGGCCCGTACGAGGCGCGCTGACGGACCGGACCGCCTACTTCATGAAGCCGCTGCGGCCGCCCTCGGCGCTCATGGCGTCGTTGGCCGGGTCGTCCAGCGCGAGCAGCTCACGGGCGGCGGGCGCGAGCGCGGCCTGCGTCTCCGGCCGGAGCAGTCCCTTCTGGTACTGCTGCTGGGGCTTGTCGGAGCGGCAATAGAAGGCGTGAAGCGCGAGCCGGGACCGGGTCGTACGATTCGCCGTCCCGCCGTGCCAGAGGTGCGCGTTCATCACCACCATGTCGCCGGCGCGGCCCGTGACCAGCACCTCGCCGGGGTGGGGTCGCCCGGGGTCCGGGAGCACGTCCTGGGGCCGCCGGCCGGAACGATGCGTGCCCGGCACCACGCGGAGCGAGCCGTTCTCGGGTGTGAAGTCGTCCAGCATCCACAGCGCGTTGCAGACCCAGTAGCCGCGCTCGTCGGGCAGGGCGCCGGCGTCCACGTGCAGCGGCTGCGCCGCGTCATTCATGGGATCGGCGGACCGTGCGTTCAGGCTGCTGAGCTTGTAGCGCGGCCCCAGCACGTGCGCGACGTGGTCCAGAACACGGGGCGCGAGCATGGCCTCGACGAACACGTCGCCCTTGTCGGCCAGGTTGGCCAGCCGGCGGGCGCCCGGCTCCCGCTTGAACTCCGCCCCGGCCGCGTCTCCCTCGGCCGCGAAGAGCGCCTCGATCCGCTCCACGAGCCGGGCGAGCAGCCCCGGCGCGATGAAGCCGTCGAGCTTCACCCAGCCCTGCTCGTCGAGCTGCCGGCGGTTCGCTTCGGTCAAGGCCATGGTCGCTCGCCGCGGCGACGGCGGCGCGCTTCGCCGCGGCCAGACGCCGCTAGGCCATCCCGTCGTGGTGGTGCGCGAAGAACTGCTCGAGGGCGATCCGGCGGCCCGCGAGCTGCGTCCGCAGCGCGTCGATCTCCGTCTGCGGCATCGGCGTGAAGGCGCGCGCCGAGGCGACGTTGGCGTCCAGGAACTCGAGCTTGGGCATGCCGCAGACCACGGTCGCGACCGGCAGCGTCCAGGCGTACCGCAAGAGGGCCGCCGGGTCGGCGCCGTCGGCGCCGAGCAGCCGCTCCTGCCCCGTGACCTTCATGAGGATGACGCCGAGGTCCTTCTTCTTCGCCGCCGGCAGGGCCAGCGGCTCGAACCCCAGCACGCGCGCCGGGTTCATGGCCATCTGCACGCAGTCGAGGTCGTTGCGCTCGATGGCCTGCGCCATGGTCGCCCCGTCGGTGTGGCTGGTCATGCCGATGAACCGCGCCACCTTCTGGTCGCGCAGCTCGTAGAGGGCCTTGATCGCGCCGTCCTTGGCCTCGATCTTCGCGAGGTCGTCCTCCTGGCCGAGGCTGTGGAGGTGGAGGAGATCGACGTGGTCGGTCTGCAGCCGCTTCAGGCTGGCCTCGACCTCCTGGAGCGCGGCGTCGCGCGTGCGGGCGCGCGTGGGCACCTTCGTGGCCAGGAACACGTCCTTGCGCCGCGTGACCATCACGCGGCCGACGCGCGTCTCGCTCTCGCCGGCGCCGTAGTCGATGGCCGTGTCGAGGTAGGTGATCCCGAGCCCGATCGCCTTCTCCAGGACGGCCGTGGCCTGCTCGGCCGGGTACATCAGGAACCGGCTGCCGCAGCCCATGGCCAGGATGGGCACGGAGACGCCGGTCCGTCCGAGCGTGCGGCGGGGCATGGCCGCGGCGGCCTCGGCCGCGCGCGCACCCGCCGCCAGCGCGGGCAGGGCGGCGGCGGCCAGGCTCGTCTTCTCCAGGAACTCGCGGCGGGAGACCGTGTCGCGCTTCGCCATCGCTTTCTCCTCTTGCGGGCGGCTACGCGGGCTCGACGCCCGCGGCCGCGAGATAATCGGCCATCACCCGCGCGTAGTGCGGGAAGGCGATCTCGGGATCCTCGATCTCGGGATGCCACCTCTTCTCCCATTCGAGGCCGTAGTAGCCCGGGTAGCCGGCGGCCGCGAGCACCTTCACCTGCTCCCGGACCGGCACCTCACCGGTGCCCGTGAGCACGTAGCGGCGGCCGGCTCCTTCGGCCTTCGAGTCCTTGAGGTGCGTGTGCCGGATCCACTTCTGCAACGCCGCGTAGGTGTCCGCCGGCCGCTCCTGGCCGGCCACGAACGTGTGATGCGCGTCCCAGAGCAGCGCGAACGCCTCGGAGCCGACACCCCGGAGGATCCGCTCGAGGTCCTCCGAGCGCGTGTAGTCGCCGTGCGACTCCACGAGCACCACCACCCCCGCCGGCTTCGCGTGCGCGGCCATCGTCTGGAAGCCTTCGATGATGCGCCGGGTGACGTCTTCGCGCGCCTCGCCCTCGGGGACCTTGTCCGGGAACATGCGCACGTACTTCACGCCCATGGCCTGGGCCAGGTCGATGAACCGCCGCCCCTCGTCGAACTGCTTCGCGCGCGCGGCGGGGTCCTTCTGGTGCATGTGGGCCGAGGAGCCGAGGTCGGAGATGACCAGCCCCCGCGCGGCCAGCTCCCGCCGCGTCTCCGCCAGGCGTGAGGCCGAGAACTCGGCCACCTTGGACAGGTCCATCTCGCCCGCCACGCCGCGCAGCTCGATGGCGGCGTAGCCGAGCCGGCTGGCCTGGTCGAGGATCGTCCCCCAGCTCCAGGAGGGACAGCCCAGGGTCGAGAACGAGATGGGGAAGCGCCTTGGCGGCCCCTGCGCCCGCAGGATCGCCGGCGCGGCGAGGCCGGCGCCGAGGGTCGCGAGGAACGCGCGGCGGTCGAGGGGCATGATGTTCCGTCCCGAAGCGGATCTTACGTCAGGAAGGCCCCGGTCGGGTCGAGTCAGCGGCGGCAGCGGTCCATCACCCGTGACGTGATGTGGGCGCTGGTGGGCGGGTTCTCGCCCAGCCCCAGCGCGTGGAGCATCTCGTGGATGATCACGGCCTCGGCGTGGCTGGAGCTCTCGGTGGACGCCCGCACGAAGCGCCGCCCGCACACCCGGATCACCCGGCTGCCGACCAGGTGCGTGCCGGCCAGGGCCAGCCCGCCGCACGCCTCCGGCGGCGTGTCGTAGAAGAGGACGCGGCCGAGATACGCCTCGGCGTCCAAATTCTGCCCCTCGAGCGCGGCGCGCAGGGGGCGGCCCTCCGCGTCGGCGAACTCGTCGAGCAGGCCCTGGCACTCGGCGCCGGCGAGCTTGTGCGACGCGCCGAGGATCGCCCGCCCGACCGCCATCCTCTCCGCCGGATGCAGCAGCCGGGCGTTGGCCGGCAGCGCCTCCGCGCCGGCGAAGCGCGCCTGTCCGGCGAGGACCGACAACACGATGGCGGCGCGGCACACCCGCGCCCGCTTGCCTTCGTCCCTTCGACGCATCGGCGGCTCCTTTCGGGGAGCCGCCTGGCCAGGCAGCCCGTCTTGTGGCCTTCAAGATGGGCGGATAACATCGGGAAGTCCTCGAGGAACCCTCGGTTTCTCGCCGGTATCCGCCATGCACGTGAGGTTCGGCGAGTTCGTGCTCGACGGCGGGACGCGGCAGCTCCGGCGCGGGGAAGAGGAGCGCCGCCTCGGCCCCAAGGCCTTCGCGCTGCTGGAGCTGTTGCTGAGCCAGCGTCCGAACGTCGTGGCGCGGGAGCGCATCCGCGACCGGCTCTGGCCGGGGACGTTCGTCTCCGAGTCCACGCTGGCCACGGTGGTGGCCGAGGTCCGGGCCGCTCTCGACGAGGACCCGAAGGCGCCGCGCTTCCTGCGCACGGTCCATCGCGTCGGATACGCGTTCTGCGGCGCGGCGGTGGCGGGCGCGCCGCGCCGGGAAGCGCCCCCGGGCATGGCGGCCTACCGCCTCCTGCTCCACGACCGCGAGGTCATGCTCCGCCCGGGCGAGAACCTGCTCGGCCGCGTGGAGGACGGCGCCGCCGTGCTCGAGGACCTCGGGAGCAAGAACGGCACGTTCCTGCGCGGCCGGCGGATCACCGGCCCGGCGCCCCTGGCGGACGGCGACGAGCTCCGCGTGGGACGCGTCACCATGACGCTGCGCGCGGTCCTGCCCGACGAGGACACGCGCACGGCCGGAGGTTGATGAGGTGACCATGGCGCGACGGGGCTTCACGAGGACAGGGCTGGGCTACGCCGCGATCGGCCTGGTGACGGCGTGTCTTGCCGCGCCGACGACCGGCTCGCCGAGCGATGGCCAACCGGGCGAGTGGCGCCACTGGGGCGGCACGCCCGCCGGCGTCCGCTTCTCGCCCTTGCGGCAGATCCACCGCGGCAACGTGGCGCGGCTCCAGCCGGCCTGGACCTACCGCACCGGCGAGCTGGCGCTGGGGCTCGCGCACTCCTCGTTCCGGGCGGGCTTCTCCACGACGCCGCTGGTGGTGGGCGGGCGGCTCTACCTCTCCACGCCCTCGAGCCGGGTGATCGCGCTCGAGCCGGACACCGGCCGCGAGGTCTGGACGTTCGATCCGCAGGCGGGCAAGCCGGTGCGCGAGTTCAACGCGCACCGCGGAGTGGCGTGGTGGGAAGCGACGTCGGACGCGAGCGGCCCCTGCGGCCGGCGGATCCTCTCGGGCACGGTCGACGGACGGCTGTTCGCGCTCGACGCCGCCACGGGACGGCCGTGCGCGGACTTCGGGAAGGGCGGTGCCGTGGACCTGCGCGAGGAGCTGCAGGGCCGCTGGCCCCAGGATCCCTCGTACGGGACGATCCGGATCACGTCGCCGCCGGTCGTCTTCCGTGACCTCGTGATCACGGGGTACGCGCAGCAGGAGTCACCCGGCCAGGGGCCCTACGGCGACGTCCGCGCGTACGACGTCCGCAGCGGGCGCGAGGTCTGGCGCTTCCACACCGTGCCGCGTCCCGGCGAGTTCGGCCACGAGACGTGGGAGGGCGACTCGTGGAAGGACCGCATGGGCGCGAACGTGTGGTCGGTGATGAGCGTCGACGTGGAGCGCGGGACCGTCTTCCTGCCCATCGGCTCCCCGACCGCGGACTTCTACGGCGGCGACCGCAAGGGCGCGAACCTCTTCGGCAACTCGCTCGTGGCCCTCGACGCCGCCACCGGCCGCCGCCGGTGGCACTACCAGATGGTCCACCACGACCTCTGGGACTACGACCTGCCCGCGCAGCCGGTGCTCTTCACCTTCCGCGACGGCGCGCGCGAGGTCCCGGCGGTCGCGCAGGTCACGAAGATGGGCTTCGTCTACGTGCTCGACCGCCTGACGGGCCAGCCGCTCTTCCCCGTGGAGGAGCGGGCCGTCCCGCCGAGCGAGGTCCCGGGCGAGGCGGCGTGGCCGACGCAGCCGTTCCCCACCAAGCCGCCGCCGCTGTCACGGACGAGCCTCACCAAGGACGAGCTGTCAAGAGTCACGCCCGAGTCGGCCGACGTCTGCCGCGTGCTGTTCGACCGTTCGAAAGGCGGCACGATCTTCACGCCGACCGGACTCACGCCCACCATCTTCTTCCCCGGCCTGCACGGTGGCGGCGACTGGGGCGGCGGCGCGCTCGACCCGGAGACGGGCCTCCTCTACGTGGCGGCCAACGAGGAGGGTGCGGTCGCGCAGATGAGCCCCACCGCTCCGGGCTCGCCGCTGCCGTACCGCTGGGAGGGGCGCGGCGAATCCCTGTGGTTCCGCGACGCGAACGGCTGGCCCTGCCAGGCGCCGCCCTGGGGGACGCTCAACGCCGTGGACCTCGGCCGCGGCGAGATCGCCTGGCGCGTGCCGCTCGGGGTGGTGGACGAGCTGGTCGCGCGCGGCTTGCCCAGGACCGGCGTGCAGAGCCTGGGCGGCCCCGTCGTCACCGCGGGCGGCGTCGTCTTCATCGGCGCGACCGTGGACCGCCGCTTCCGGGCCTTCGACGCCAGGACCGGCGACGAGCTGTGGTCGTACCGCCTGCCCGCCAACGCCCACGCGAACCCGATGACCTATACCGCCGCCGGCGGCCGCCAATTCGTGGTCATCGCGGCCGGCGGCGGCGGCTTCTCCCGCGACCTCAGCCGTACGGTCTCGGACACGGTGATCGCGTTCGCGCTGCCTTTCTAGCCGTCCGCGCGTGGGCAGCGCCGTCCCACAACCGGACGGCACGGCCTCCGACTCGTCCCCGTAAGCCATACACCGTACGGACGTGGCCCCTGGGCACGTGCCTTGCTCCTCCGCTCCCGCCGCCCTGGAGAAAAGGAACACGATGACTTCAGCCCTCGCCGACGCCCGGTACGCCTTGCGGTCCTGGGCGAAGTCTCCCGGGTTCACCCTCATCGCGGTTGCGTCGATCGGCCTCGGCATCGGCGTCACCACGGCCATCTTCACCCTGGTGGACCAGGTCCTTCTTCGCCGGCTTCCGGTGAAGAGCCCTGACGAGCTGGTGCAGGTCACGTTCAAGGGCTCCCGCTACGGGAGCAACTGGGGCGACGGCACGGAGCTGTCCTACCCCATGTACACGGCGATCCGCGACCAGAACCAGGTGTTCAGCGGCATGTTCAGCCGCTTCGGGTTCCAGTTCCACGTCGGCGAGAGCGTCCAGCCCGAGCGCGTGGCCGGCGAGCTCGTCTCCGGCACGTATTTCCCCGTGCTCGGAGTGAGCCCCGCGCTCGGCCGCCTGCTCGGCGAGGACGACGACCGCGTGCCCGGCGGCCATCCGGTCGCGGTGCTGGGCCACGCGTTCTGGACCAGCCGGTTCGGCGCCGACGCGGAGGCCGTCGGCCGCACGATGGTGGTCAACGGCCGCACCTACACCATCGTGGGCGTCACGCCGCCGGGATTCGAGGGCATCGAGCTGGGGCGCCAGACGCAGGTGTTCGTGCCGCTGGCCATGAAGGCGCAGATCACACCCGGCTGGGACGCGCTCGACGAACGGCTCCGGCGCTGGATCCGCGTGTTCGGGCGGCTCCGCCCCGGCGTCACGCCGGAGCAGGCCCGCGCGTCCCTCGAGCCGATCTTCCGCGCCCAGCTCGAGCTCGACCTGGCGGACAGAGAGTTCGCCAACGCCGCACCGATCGCGCGCCAGCGCTACCAGGAGAACCGGCTCACGCTGCTGCCCGGCGCGCACGGGCGTTCGAACTTCCGCAGCTCGATGACCACGCCCCTGTGGGTGCTCATGGGCACGGCGGCCGGCGTGCTGCTCATCGCGTGCGCGAACGTGGCCAACCTGCTCCTCGCGCGCGCGGCGGCGCGCAGCCGGGAGATGGCGGTGCGCCTGGCGCTGGGCGCCACGCGCGGCCGCCTGGTCCGCCAGCTCCTCGTCGAGAGCCTGATGCTGTCGCTGGTGGGGGGCCTGGTGGGCCTGGCCCTGGCCGCCTTCGCGGCGCCGCTCGTGCTCGCCCTGTTCGTGGACCCCGAGGTCCCCAGCCCGGTCTCGACCTCGTCCGACCTGCGCATCCTCGGGTTCACCGTCCTTCTCTCCACGCTGACCGGCGTGCTCTTCGGCCTCGCGCCCGCGCTGCAGGCCACGCGGCCGGACGTGGCTCCCACCCTGAAGGACCAGGCCGGCAGCGTGCTCGGGGGAGGAGCCCGCCTGCGCAAGGCGCTCGTGGCCACGCAGGTGGCGGTGTCCCTGCTGATGCTCATCGGCGCCGGCCTCTTCCTGCGGACGCTCCACAACCTGCTCTCGGTGGACGTCGGGTTCCAGACGCGGTCGCTCGTCTCGTTCACGGTGGACCCGTCGCTCAACGGCTACACGCCCGAGTCCACGCGCCAGTTCGCGCGCAGCCT
>DATKEG010000143.1:0-10281 GCA_035544515.1 Vicinamibacteria bacterium
GCCGCCTCGCCCGCCGGCGCCCCCCGCCGCGGAGGCCCCTGCCCCCGCGGCGCGGACGGCCGAGCCCGGCCTCGTGGGCACGCGCTCGAACATGGTGCGGGTGGAGTTCGGCCGCCTGGATCACCTGCTGAACCTGGTGGGCGAGCTGATCATCTTCCGCACCAAGCTGCACGAGCTGGGCAAGGAGCTGGCCGACCAGCTCGGCCAGCGGGCCCTGGGCCACGATCTGCTCGAAGCGGTGCACCAGGTCGCGACGGTCAGCACGCAGCTGCAGGAGACGGTGATGGACATCCGCATGTTGCCCATCCGCCACGTGTTCGAACGCTTCCCGCGGCTCGTGCGCGACCTGGCCCGGCAACAGGGCAAGGAGATCGAGCTCATCCTCGAGGGCGAGACCACCCGCATCGACAAGGCGATCATCGACGAGATCGGCGAGCCGCTCGTGCACATGATCCGCAACTCCGTGGACCACGGCATCGAGGCCCCCGCCGAGCGGGTGGCCCGGGGCAAGACCCCCACCGGGACCATCCTGCTCTCCGCCACCCAGGAGTCGAACCACGTCCTCATCACCATCATGGACGACGGGTCGGGCATCGACGCCGCGGTGGTGCGCCGCAAGGCGGTGGCGCGCGGGCTGTTGCGCCCCGACGAACAGCTCTCGGAGCGCGAGCTAGTGCAGCTCGTCTTCGCCCAGGGCTTCTCCACCGCGGAGCACGTGAGCGACCTGTCCGGCCGCGGCGTGGGGCTGGAGGTGGTGCTCAAGTCCATCGAGCGGCTCAACGGGCTCGTCGAGGTGGAGACGGTGCCCGGCGTCGGCACCAAGTTCATCATCCAGCTCCCCCTCACGCTCGCCATCATCTCGGCGCTCCTGGTGGAGGTGGCCGGCCGCACCTACGCGCTTCCCCTCGGGTCGGTGGTGGAGAGCCTGAAGCTGCGGCCGGAGGAGATCCACCGCATCGGCGGGCGCGAGGCGCTGCGCATCCGCGAGCAGATCGTGCCCCTGGTGCGCCTGGCCGACCTCTTCGGCCTCGACGCCGGCGAGGACGGCGCGCGCCGCTACGTGGTGATCCTCGGCCGGGGGGACAAGCGGGTGGGGCTCGTGGTGGACACCCTCAGGGGCCAGCAGGAGGTCGTGATCAAGGCTCTCGATCCCTCGATCTCGGGGGCCGGCCTGGGCCTGGCCGGCGCCACGATCATGGGCGACGGCCGGGTGGTGTTGATCCTGGACGTGACGGCGCTGTTCGACGGACGGCGGCTCGGCCTGGCGCAGGGGCGGAAGGAGCCCGCGGCGCTCCGCGTGCCGTAGCGGGAGGAAGCGAGATGGGGCGGCCGGGTGGCACGGGCAAGAAGGCGAAGACCCAGGCGAGGAAGCAGGGCCGCGCGGCCGCGCCGCGGCGCGGCGGCAAGGCGGAAGCGAAGGTCCTCTCCGCCGCCGCGGCGGCGCCCGGACCGCGGCTGACCCTGCCGTCCTCCGGCCTGGCGTCGGACATCCTGGCCCTGGCGGCGGTGACGCCCCTGGCCGCGCTGGCCGAACGCTCCCCCACCCCCGCCGCGCCGGGGCCCGAGCCCGCGGCCGCGCGCAGCCACAACATCTCCTTCTTCGGCTCCCAGACGCGCGAGGAGCGCAAGACGGTCGAGGCCACCGAGCACCTGGCCACGTTCTATCTCGCGGGCGAGGAATACGGGGTGGACGTGCGCCTGGTGCAGGAGATCATCCGCCTCGCCGAGATCACCCAGGTGCCGCGCGCGCCACAGTTCGTCAAGGGAGTCATCAACCTGCGCGGCCGCATCATCCCGGTCATCGACCTCAAGCGGAAGCTCGGGCTGGGCGAGGTGGAGCCCGGCAAGCAGGCGCGCATCGTGGTGGTGAGGGTGCGGGAACGGTTGCTGGGCCTGCTCGTGGACGGCGCGTCGCAGGTCCTGAAGGTGCCGGTCTCCGTGATCGAAGCCGCGCCGGAGGAGGTGGTCGAGATCGACGCCAGCTACATCCGCGGCGTGGCCAAGCTGGAGAAGCGGCTGATCATCCTGGTGGACCTGCAGAAGGTGCTGTCCGCGGAGCTGCGCGACGGCCCGGGGCTCGCCCCGGCATGAGGCCTCGCCGCGGGCGGGCGCTGACGGTGGCCATCGCGGGTGGCCTCGTCCTCGGAAGCCGGCTGGTCGAAGCGGTCGAGGTGGCGGTGCTGAAGATCGCCGCCCCCCGGACCTGGCGGGTCGTCGTGGACGCGCTGGAGGAGGGGGCACGGGCGCACCGGCTGACCGAATACGAGCTCCCGCCGCACCGCGCGCAGGCGCAGCAGGCGGTGGCCGGCCTGCGCGGGCGCGCGGCCGTGCTGGTGGCCCTGGGATCGGCGGCGGCGGAGGCCGCCCGCGCGGGCCTGCCGGACATGCCCCTCGTCTTCTGCATGGTGCCGGACCCGGCGGGCAGCGGCCTCGTGCCCGCGCCCGCGCCGCACGTGAGCGGCGTCGCGTTCGAGGTGCCCGTACGCAATCAGCTCGCGGCGCTGCGCCTGGTCAACCCGCGCGCGGTGCGGATCGGCGTCCTCTACAGCCCCGCGCACACCGCCCGCTACGCGGAGGAGGCGGAGCAGGCCGCGGCCGTGCTGCGCCTGGTGGTCACCACGCGCGCCGTGGAGTCCACCGGCGAGGTGCCCGCGGCCCTGCGCGCGCTGCTCGCGGGTGCCTCGGCCGTGGACGCCCTCTGGCTGCCCCCCGACCCCGTCCTCCTGGCCGCCGAGACGCGCCGCCACCTCTTCGCCGAGATGCTGGGCGCCGGCAAGGCGGTCTACTCCCACTCCCCCGACCTGTTGGAGGAGGGCGCCCTGGCCAGCCACGGACCGGACCTGGCGTCGATCGGGCAAGAGGTGGCCGCCCTGGTGGACCGGCTGGCCGCGGGCGAACGAGGCATCCCCCTGCGGGCTCCACGCGCGGAGCTGGCGGTCAACCTGCGCCTGGCCGGGCGGCTCGGCATCGAGATCCCGGAGACGACCCTGGACACGGCGAGAAAGCACTAAAGGAGAATCGCCCTGAGAACCCTGTCCATACGCTCGAAGGTGCTGGCACTCGTGGCGGGAGTGGCCCTGATCGTGGGCGTTGTCTCCGCCGTCTACTCCTACGTGAGCAGCGGCCGGATGCTGCGCCAGCAGATGGTCAAGCGCGGCGACTACATCGCGGACAACCTCGCCTACAACGCGAAGTACGGCGTGCTCACCGAGGACAAGACGCTGCTCACGCAGCTCCTGGAGGGCACCTTGCAGGCGGGCGCGAGCGAGGGCTCGGACGTGGTGGGCGCCATGATCCGCGACGCCAAGGGTGCCGTGCTCGCCCAGCACGGCACGCGCGTGCGCGACCTGCCCTCCCGGCCCCCGGTGCGGTCGGAATGGCGGGACGCCGTGGCCGAGAACGGGGAGGAGATCCTGCTCTTCCGCGCGCCCGTCACCACCACGGAGGGCGGCGCCGACGTGGCGGCCGAGGCCGGCCTCGGCTCGTCGGCGGCTCCCACCGACGATGAGCGCAAGGGCGGCGTGGAGGTGGCGATCAGCAAGCGCGAGATGGAGGCGCAGCGCGGTGGCATCCTCTGGCTCACCGTGGGCCTGGCCGCCCTCCTGTTCACGGCGGGCTCGGCCGGGGGGTGGTATCTCACCGGCCGCTGGCTCAACCCCGTGCGCCAGATGGTCGAGGTGGCCGCCGCCGTCACCCGGGGCGACCTCAGCAGGGAGAGCCTCGAGGTCGACTCCAACGACGAGATGGGCATGCTCGCCCAGAGCCTCAACGGCATGGTGACCAACCTGCGGAAGATCGTGGACAACATCCAGGAGACCTCCGTGCAGGTGGCCTCCTCCGCCGGCCAGATCTCGGCCAACGCGAAGCTCATCACCCAGGGCGCGCAGAGCCAGGCCCAGGCCGCCGAGGAGACCTCGACCTCCATGGAGGAGATGGCGGCGTCCATCCAGACGGTGGCCGCCAACTCGCAGAGCCTCGCCACCTACGTCGAGGAGACGAGCAGCTCGATCACGCAGATGGGGGCCTCCATCGAGGAGGTCGCGCGGTCGAGCGCCACCCTCGCCGGCACCATCTCCGAGGCCTCGGCCACCATCGAGGAGA
The DNA here is from genome assembly GCA_035544515.1 of Vicinamibacteria bacterium. GTDB lineage: Bacteria > Acidobacteriota > Vicinamibacteria > Fen-336 > Fen-336 > DATKEG01. The sequence continues at coordinate 4,102 of DATKEG010000143.1, forward strand.
TGACCGTCTCCATCGACCAGATGGCGCGCAACCTGGAGAGCCTGGCCGGGACGGTCACGGAGACGTCCGGGACGGTGGAGGAGATGACGACCTTCATCGCCTCCGTGGCCCGCAACGCGGAGACCCTCTCCGCCGCCGCGCAGAAGACGAGCCACACCGTCTCCCAGATGGCCTCCGCGGTCAACGAGGTGGCCAAGATCGCCGAGGAGGCCGACCGCATCTCCAACCGCGCGCAGGAGGACGCGCGCTCGGGCGACGAGGCGGTGGCGCGCACGATCGCCGGGATGAAGACCATCTCGGAGACCATGGAGAACACCGCGCGGGTGATCACGGGCCTGGGCAAGCGGTCGCAGGAGATCGGAAAGATCCTGGAGGTCATCGAGGAGATCGCGGACCAGACCAACCTGCTCGCCCTCAACGCGGCCATCGAGGCCGCGCGCGCGGGGGAGGCCGGCCGCGGCTTCGCGGTGGTGGCGGACGAGGTGCGCAAGCTGGCCGAGCGCTCGGTGGAGGCGACCAAGGAGATCGGCGAGGTCATCCGCCAGGTGCAGACCGACACCACGGACGCGGTGGAGGCGGCCAAGGCCGGCGCGGCCGAGACCAAGCAGGGCATCACGCTCGCGGACCGGGCCGGCCTCGCCCTGCGCAGCATCATCGAGTCGGTCTCGCGGTCCAGCCAGCTCATGGCCCAGATCGCCTCCGCCACGGCCAAGCAGTCCCAGGCCTCCGCCGAGGTGCTGCAGACCGTCTCCGACATGAACGCGGCCACCAACCAGGTGACGAGCGCGGTGCGCGAGCAGGCGGAGGGCTCGAAGCAGATCCGCGCGGCCATGGACAACATCAACCGGGTGATGACGCAGGCCGCCTACTCGACCAAGGAGCAGGCGGCGGGGGGGCGGCAGGTGCGCCTGGCCGTGGAGAACATGAACAAGATCGCCTCGCAGGTGAACATCGCCACCAAGGAGCAGGCGGACGGCAGCCGGCAGATCGTGGGCGCGGTCGAGAGCATGAACTCCATGACGCAGCAGGTGTCCTTCGCCACGGCCGAACAGAAGCGCGGGGGCGAGCTGGTGGTCAAGGCCATGGAGAACATCTCCGAGATCGCCCGCGACAACCTCTCCACGGTGGAGGAGATGTCCAAGGCCACCTCCAACCTGGCCCTGCAGGCGGAGAACCTGGCCAAGCTCATCTCCGTCTTCCGCGTGCAGTGACCATCGACCTGCGGGCGGCGGTGGAGCGGCTGCGCACCGGGGAGGAGTCCGTGCGCCGGCAGGTGGTGGAGGAGCTGGGGCGCTCCCGCCGGCCCGAAGCCATCCCGCCGCTGCTCCTGGCCGTGGCCGACGAGAGCTGGCCGGTGCGCCAGGCCGCCGCCGAGCTCCTGTCGCGCTTCGAGCCCGAGGCGCTCCTGCCCGCGCTGGAGGCCGCGCTGCGCGACGGCGAGAACGCGGCCATGCGCAACGCGGCCATGGAGATCTACGTGAAGATGGGCGCGCTCGCGGGCGAGGCCCTGCTCGCGCTGCTGCGCGACGCCGACGAGGAGGTCCGCAACTTCGCGGCCGTGATGCTCGGCGAGCGGCGCGAGGCGGGCGCGGCGCAGGCGCTCATGACCGCGCTCGCGGACGAGAGCCTCAACGTCCGGCACGCCGCCGCCGCCAGCCTGGGCCAGATCGGTGACCCGCGCGCGGTGCCCTCGCTGATGGAGGTGCTGCGCGGGGAGTCGTGGCTGCAGTATCCGGCCATCAACGCCCTGGCCCAGCTCGGCGACCCGCGGGCGGCGCCCGCCCTGCTGGAACTGATCGGCGACGACATGCTGCGGGCGCCGGTGATCGAGGCGCTCGGCCGCCTCGCCGGGCGCGACGCCCTCGCGCACCTCCTGCCGCACCTGTACGATCCGGACCCCGCCCTGCGCAACGCGACCATACAGGCCGTGGTGGCCATCGAGCAGCGCGCCACGGAGGCGGGCGAGAGCCTCGACCCGGGCGTGCAGGCGGCGCTGGGCCGCCAGGACCTCGTGGACCACCTGCTGCTGGCCCTCTCCGAAGACGACATCCAGAACCGCCGCACCGCCGCCATCACGCTCGGGTGGCTCAAGGAGCGCCGGGCCCAGCGCGCGCTGATCGAGGCCCTGGGCGAGCCGGCGCTGCAGGAATACGCCACGCACGCCCTGGTGTCCATCGGCTTCCCGGACCGCGAGGCCTACCTCGACGGGCTGCGGCACACGGACGACGCCGTGCGCCAGGGAACGATCCGCTGCCTGGCCTGGATCGCCCCCCCGGCCGCGCTGGAGATGGTCGCCCCGCTCATCCACGATCCGGCGCAGGAGGTACGGGCGGAGGCCGTGGCCGCCATCGGCCGCCTGGGGGACGAGGACGCGGCCATGCTGCTCTTCGAGCTGCTCTCCGACGAGAGCGAGCTGATCCAGGAGAGCGCCATGGGTGCCCTGGCCCGACTGAGCGCGGACCGCGTGGCGCCGCTGCTCCTCCAGGCCCTGGCCAGCGAGGACACGCTGGTGCGCATCCGGGCGGCCGAGACCCTCGGCCTCCTGCGCGAGGCGCAGTCGGTGCCGGCGTTGATCGGCCTCGCGCGCGACCCCCGGGAGAACGTCCGCCGCGCGGCGCTCAAGGCGCTGGGGGAGATGGACGCGCCGGAGGTGGCGGAGGTGCTGAGGGCCGGGCTGCGCGACGAGAGCAGCCAGGTGCGGCAACAGGCCGTGCTGTCGCTGGGGAAGCTCGGCGACCTGGAGACGGCGAAGGACCTCCTGCCCGTCCTCGACGATCCGGACCCGCGGATGCGTTTCGTCGCGTTGCGCGCCCTGGGCCAGATCCGCAACCCCGACGTGGTCCCGCGGCTGTTGCCCTTCCTCTCCGACAAGCGCGAGGAGCTGCGCTTCGCGGCGGTGGACGCGCTGGGCGCGGTGCGCTCGGCGGCCGCCTCGCGGCCGCTGATGGCCGTGCTCGTGGATCCCGACCGCAACCTGCGGCGGGCCGCGGCCGAGAGCCTGGGCGCCATCGGCGATCCGCAGGCGGTGCCGCCGCTCCTGCTCGCCCTGGAGGACGAGCACTGGAGCGTACGTTGCGCGGCGGCGGGTGCCTTGGGCCGGATCCGCAGCGGCAAGTCCCTGCAAGCACTCCTGGCCCGGCTGCAAGACGACGATCAAACGGTCCGGCGGGCGGCGGTGGCCGCGCTCGGCGAGCTGGGCGACACGCGCGCGGCGGGCCGGCTGGCGGCCGCGCTGCAGGACGCGGCGCTGCAGGGCGCGGCCCTCGAGGCCCTGCGGCGCCTGGGAAGGGCGGCGCTGGGCGAGCTGGAGAAGGCGTTCGCGGGCGCGACCGCCGAGGCGCGCCGCCTGATCGTCGACCTGGCCGGACGGATGGAAGACCGCCACGCGCGCCGCCTGCTCCTGGCCGCGCTCGCCGACGACAGCGCCCTGGTGCGCACGGAAGCGGCACTCGCGCTCGGCGACGGGGGCTTCCTGGAGGCCGTGCCGCCCCTCATGGACGTGAAGGCCTCGGACCCCTCCCCCGGCGTGCGGCAGGCCGCGGCCCGGGCCCTGAAGAAATTGGCCCCCCGCTAGTGCCTTCTCCGCGGCCTCCGCTCTAGCCCCGTGTTCCATCCGTCCGACCACGACGCGGCGCTGTCGGAGCAGGAGTTCCGCCTGCTCCGGGACTTCATCCACGAGCGCTTCGGCATCTACTTCGAGGACAACCAGCGCGCCTCGCTGCGCTCGCGCCTGCTGGGCCGGCTGGCCAGCCTGGACCTCACGTCCTTCGAGGAGTACTGCCAGTACCTGCGCTTCGGCCCCCAGCGCGCCGAGGAGCTCCAGCGCATGGTCAGCCACCTCACGAACAACGAGACCTACTTCTACCGCGAGATGCCCCAGCTCCAGGTCTTCGCCGAGCACATCCTGCGGCAGATCAAGGAGCGCAGGGCGGCGGACGGATCGCGCACCATCCGCATCCTCTCCGCCGGCTGCTCCAGCGGCGAGGAAGCGCACACCCTCGCCATGATCGTCTACGACAGCGGCCAGTTCTTCTGGAACTGGGACGTGCAGATCGCCGGCATGGACGTGGACCAGGCGGCCCTGGAGAAGGCGCGGCGCGGCCTCTACTTCCACAACTCGTTCCGCTCGCTCAGTCCCGCGGTGGCCGACCGACACTTCGTGAAGCAGGCGGCGGGCTCCGCGGTCAAGGAGCAGATCCGGCGCATGGTCCGCCTCCGCCATGGCAACATCGTGGACCCGGCCAGCTACGAAGGCCTGAGGGACCTCGACGCGGTCTTCTGCCGGAACGTGCTCATCTACTTCTCCGATGCCATGATCCTGAAGGCGGTCCGCCTGTTCCACGAGTCGCTCGCGCCCGGAGGGTTCCTCTTCCTCGGCCACGCCGAGTCGCTCTCCCGCATCACCGACCTGCTCACCCCGATCCGCTTCCAGGGCGCGATGGTGTACCAGAAGCCGCCCGTGGCCGCGCCGGCGGGGCGCCCGGCGCCGCCGCCCGCCCATCCTCCCGCGGAGAGCGGCCGGTGATTCGGGTGGTCGTGGTGGACGACTCGCCGTTCGTGCGGCGAGCCCTCGGCCGCATGCTCGGCTCGGCCGGCGACATCGAAGTGGTGGGCCTGGCGGCGGACGGACAGGACGGATTGGAGAAGGTCCGTGCCCTGCGGCCCGACGTCGTCACGCTCGACGTGAAGATGCCGCGCATGGGCGGGCTGGAGGCCCTGCGGCGGATCATGCAGGAGTGCCCGACGGCGGTGCTGCTGATGTCCTCCCTCACCAGCGACGGCGGCGAGGTGACCCTGCGCGGGCTGGAGCTCGGCGCCATGGATTTCGTGGACAAGTCGAGCGTGCAGGGGAACATGAACCTGCTGGGCCTCGCGGACGAGCTCCTGGCCAAGGTGCGCGCGCTCGCCAGCGTGCCGCGCTCGCGCCTGGGCCACGCCCTCCAACCGGGCCCGGAGGCGGCCGCGGGGAGCGGCCGCGCCCGCGCGCAGCGGGCCGAGGTGGTCGCCATCGGCACCTCCACCGGCGGGCCCCCGGCACTGCAGGCCATCATCCCGCGCCTGCCCGCCCATCTGGACGCCCCGCTCCTGATCGTGCAGCACATGCCGCCCGGCTTCACGCGCTCGCTGGCCGAGCGGCTCGACCAGCGCAGCCGGCTGCGCGTGCGCGAGGCCGAGGACGGCGAGGTCCTGCGGCCGGGCACGGCGCTCGTGGCGCCCGCCGGCCGGCACATGAGGGTGCGGCGGCGCGACGGCCAGGCCCGGATCTGTCTCGACGACGAGCCCCGCGCGGCGCTGCACCGCCCCTCCATCGACGTGCTCATGTCGTCCGTGGCCAAGGTCTACGGGCGCCGCACCCTGGGCGTGCTGCTGACCGGCATGGGTTCGGACGGCGTCGAGGGCTTGCGCGCCATCCGCGCGGCAGGCGGCCGGACGCTGGCCGAGAGCGAAGACAGCGCCGTCATCTATGGGATGCCCAAGGCGGCGGTCGAGGCCGGCGTGGTGGACCAGAGCGTGACGCTGGCCCGCATGGCGGACGAGATCGTGGCCGCGGTGTAGAATCCGCAGGCCGGCGCAGCCATCCGCGGGGTCATGGTCATGATCGGTCGACGCGTGACGCCGATGGCTTTTCCGCTATCCCTATGAGCCTTACCGGCAACCTCGAGGACCTGCCCCTCCTCGACATCCTGCAGATCGTCTCCTTCAGCAAGAAGACGGGATACCTCTCCATCCGCACCACGGCGGGGGAGGGCGCGATCGTCTTCCGCGACGGGCTGGTGGTGGCTTCCTTCACCTGGGACAGCCTGCCGGTCGATCCGCGCCTGCGCGCGGTGCCGCCCCCCAAGCGGGCGGCCGTGCTCCGCCAGCGCATCGAGCTGGCGCTGGAGCAGCTCATCCGGCTGCGCGAGGGCCAGTTCAACTTCAGCCTGGCGGAGCGCACCCCCTCCGTGATCGGCGCGCGCGAGATCGGCGACGAGACGCTGGCCGACGGCATCAACCCGCAGGAGCTCCTCCTGGGCCTGGCGCGGGGCATGGACGAGGACCGGCGCGATTCGACGGCGGCGATCGAGGCCTCGGTCGCCGAGGCGCCCGCCGAGGTCTCCGCGCCGGCGGCCGAGGCTCCGGGCGGCGCGGCCGGCGAGGACGACGAGGACGCCGGCGAGCTGGAGCTGGAGCCCGACG
>DATKEG010000144.1:0-2564 GCA_035544515.1 Vicinamibacteria bacterium
CCTTCACGATCGCGCCCTTCGCGTCGAGCTCGACCGAGTAGACCAGCTCGATGTCCGTGACGCGGCCCCAGGTGGCCATCAGCCGGTCGGGCGGCGTGCCGCCGTCCTCGTTGCTGAAGACGACCGAGTAGTCCAGGCGCATGCCCGAGGGCAGGGGCGCGGCCTCGTAGTACATGACGAGCGGCACGTCCGTGAAGCGGCCGACGGCGTTGGCGCGCTGGTGGAGGATGGGCGCGTGGGCCAGGGCCACGTGCTCGGCCGCCCCCGACGGGATGCGCTCGAACGCCACCGCGACGCTCACACCGCGCGCGCCGGGCGCGGACACGGCGTCGAGCAGGGCTTCGAGCCGGTGCGTGCCCGCCTCGAGTCGTCCCAGGCTCACCCGGTACACGGCCGGACCGCGGCCCTGCACGAGGGGCACGTCCTGCGAGTACCGCCCGTCCAGGCGAAGGCCCAACACGGCCGCCTCACGGCCCTTCTCGGCCCAGGCGCACGTGTCGCACGACGCGGTGATCACGGCCACGACCTGCGCCGGCTCGGCCAGCGTGAAGGCCTCGTCGAGCAGCGGCCTCGACGCGTCCGCGCCGGTCGAAGCGGCCGCGTGGTGCGCGCGCGCGGGCAGCACTGCCACCAGACCCGCCAACACCGCCGGCCAGAGCCGGCCTCGCCGATGAGCCACTCTCTCCTCCTCCGATGGGTGGACAATCTACCACCCGTCGGGCGCGGATCGTGGGCATCACACGCGCTTCACGTTCCCGCCGCCGCTTCGTCGCGCGCCTCCCGGACACTGGGCGCGATGCGGCGGTGATTTGACACCGGCCAGGCGGCGGACTAGTGTCCTCCCTCACCCGAGGAACCCTTGCCCGACGGCCCTTTGCCCGTCCGACCGGCTTTCCCCACCGCCCAGGAGCGAAGTCAATGAAACGAGCCTTGTCTGCCCTGTTCCTCGTCGCCTGCGCCGCGGGCCTGGCCCACGCCCAGGTCGACCGCGCCACGCTCAGCGGCACGGTGAAGGATTCCACGGGTGCGGTGATCCCGAACGGGACCATCGTGCTCACGAACCTGGACTCGAACGTGACGACGCGGATCAGCACCACCAGCGAAGGCGCCTACCTGGCCGTGAACCTCGCCCCCGGACGCTACCGCGTGGAGGCGGAGGCGGCCGGGTTCCAGAAGAGCGGCCAGGCCGTGATCCTGGAGGTCGGGCAGCGGGCGCGCCTCGACATCACGCTCGGGGTGGGCGGCGTGGCCGAAGAGGTGACGGTCCAGGACGCCACGCCTCTGCTCAACACCGAGCAGGCGGCCCTGGGCACGGTCATCGACCAGTCGGCGGTCTCGAAGCTGCCGCTGGCGATCAGGAACTGGGACGACCTGCTCGTGCTGGTCGCGGGTGTCCAGGGTGACCGCTATACGGAGGAGTCCGGAGGGACCTCGGCCGGACGGACCGGCGGCGTCAACGTCCACGGCAACCGATCGCTGCAGAACAACTTCCTGCTCGACGGCGTCGACAACAACACCATCTCCACGAACGTCCAGGAGCTGACCACGCAGGTTTCCCGGCCCTCGATCGACTCCATCCAGGAGTTCAAGGTGGTGACCAGCCCCTACTCGGCGGAGTACGGTCGCTCGCCGGGCGCGGCCATCAGCGTCACGACCAAGTCGGGCACCAACGCCTTCCACGGGACGGTCTACGACTTCTACCGCAACGACCGCTACGACTCGAACACGTTCTTCGCCAAGCGCGCGGGCGCCCAGAAGCCGACCAACGACCAGAACCAGTTCGGCGCGAACCTCGGGGGGCCCCTCTGGAAGGACAAGGCCTTCTTCTTCGTGGACTACGAGCGCACCCGGATCACCAAGGGCGTGACGCGCCTGACGCGCGTTCCCACCATGGCCGAGCGCCAGGGCATCTTCAGCGGCACCGTCCGCGATCCGCTCACCGGCCAGCCCTTCCCGGGCAACCGTATCCCCGCCAACCGGATCGATCCGGTGGCCGCCGCGATCTTCGACCTGCTGCCGGAGCCGAACCAGCCCGGCACGAACAACTTCTTCAGGCAGCCCGACGTCATCGACGACGGAGACCGGGTGCTCGGCCGCGTGGACCTGCGGCTCAGCAGCAACGACAGCGTCTTCGGCCGCTACATCTACACGGACCGGTCCCGGTCGCTGCCGGGCGCCTTCGGGGGAGTCATCGACGGCACGGGCACGTCCGCGTTCGGGGACCAGGACATGACCTCGCACGGACTGGTGCTGGGTTGGACGCGGATCTTCAGCCCGACGGTCGTCAACGAATTCCGCTTCTCCTGGGCGCGCACGCGCTCGGACGCGGTGCAGCAGCCCTTCGGCCAGCTCCCGCCGCCGGCCGCCCGCGTGCCGGGAGTCCCCGACGATCCGCGCGTCAACGGCGGCATCGCGGGGATCATCATCGACGGGTACTTCGGGGGCGGCGGGCTCGGACGCATCGGCTCGCCCGACTTCCTGCCCAAGTTCCAGCGCACCGACCAGTTCGAGTACCTGAACACGCTCTCCTGGCTCAAGGGCAACCACCAGCTCAAGTTCGGCGT
>DATKEG010000145.1:0-42013 GCA_035544515.1 Vicinamibacteria bacterium
GGTGAAGTCGCCGATCACGAACACCACGCGATGCCCCTGGTCCTGGAAGTGCCGCATCTTCCGCATGAGCACGGTGTGCCCGAGGTGGATGTCGGGCGCGGTCGGGTCGAAGCCCACCTTGACGGTGAGCGGCCGGCCGCGCGCGAGCTTCTCCTGGAGCGCCGCCGGTGTCACCACGTCCACGCAGCCGCGGACGAGGGCGTCGAACCCGTCCGTCACGGCCCGGTGTCCGCCAGGCGGACGCGCCGGCCCTCGACGCGGCAGCGGCCCTCCAGCATCAGCCGCACCGCGCGCGGATAGATCCGGTGCTCGGCTTCCAGGATCCGGGCCGCCAGGTCGCCCGCCGTGTCCGTCTCCAGCACCGGGACCGCTTCCTGCATCACGATGGGCCCCGTGTCGAGTCCCGGCTCGACCAGGTGGACGGTGGCGCCGCTGACCTTCACGCCGTGCTCCCAGGCCTGGCGCTGGGCGTGGAGGCCGGGGAAGGCCGGCAGGAGCGACGGGTGCACGTTGAGCACGCGGTGGGGATAGGCGTCGAGCAGGACGGGGGAGAGAAGACGCATGTAGCCGGCCAGGCACACCAGCTCGACGTCGTGCGCCGTGAGGTCGGCCTGCATCGCGCGGTCGTGCTCCTCGCGCGTGCCTCCGCGGTGGTCGCGCACAAGGGCGGCGACGCCCGCGCGGCGCGCCCGTTCGAGCCCGGCGGCGCCGGCCACGTTCGAGATCACGAGGGCCACGCGGCCACCCAGGTCTCCGGAGGCGGCGGCGTCGAGCAGCGCCTGGAGGTTGCTGCCGCGCCCGCTGATGAGGACGCCGAGGTTGCGCATCCGGGAAACGGCGCCTTCACTCCAGGATGACGCCGGCGCCGGGCTCGACGTGCCCGATCACGTGGCTGGTCTCGCCCCGCCGTTCCAGCGAGTGCTCGACCTCGTGCAGTTCGCCGGGAGCGACAACCACCACCATGCCCACCCCCATGTTGAACGTGCGGTACATCTCCTCTTCCGGCACCTTGCCGGCGGCGCGGATCAGCCGGAAGAGCGGCGGCACCGGCCAGGAGGACGTGCGCACGCGCGCGGCGAGACCGCGCGGCAGGACGCGGGGGATGTTGGCGGGAAAGCCGCCGCCCGTGATGTGGGCCAGGGCGCGTATCTTCCCCCGCTCGAGCAGCGGTTCGAGCGCGGCCAGGTAGCCGCGATGCGGCGCCAGCAGCGCCCGCCCGACGGTCGTGCCCAGCTCGGGCAGGTGCGTCTCGACGGTCAGGCCCGCCGCCTCGAAGAGCGCCTTGCGCGCCAGGCTGTACCCGTTCGTGTGAAGCCCGCTCGAGGGCAGGCCCAGGAGCACGTCCCCCTCCCGGACCGCCTGGCCGGTCAGGGCCCGCTCCTTCTCCACGATCCCGACGATGAAGCCGGCGAGGTCGTAGTCGTCGGGCGCGTAGGTGCCGGGCATCTCGGCGGTCTCGCCACCGAGCAGGGGGCAGCCGAACTCGGAGCAGCCGCGCGCGAAGCCGGCCACGATCCGCTCCACGCGTTCGGGATCCATGGTTCCGAGCGCGATGTAGTCGAGGAAGAAGAGCGGGACGGCGCCCTGGACCAGGATGTCGTTGACGCAGTGGGCGACGAGGTCGTAGCCCACGGTGTCGTGTACGCCCATGGCCCGGGCCACCTGGATCTTCGTTCCCACGCCGTCGGTGGAGGCCACGAGCACGGGCTCGCGGTAGGCGGCCAGGTCCGGCCGGAACATGCCCCCGAACGACCCGATCTCGGAGAGGACGGCGGGGTTGAAGGTGGCGCGCGCCAGGGCCTTGATCCGGGCCTTGGCCGCGTCGGCGGCGGAGATGTCGACCCCCGCCTCGCGATAGTCCATGAGGCAGCGATGATAGCGTATCCTCTCGGCGGCCGGAGGGGCACGCGCCGGGCTGAACGCGCTCCGGACGTCCGGCGCGCGCAGCGGAGGGTTTCCTCTGCCGCCCCGCGGAGGCCTCAGGCCGACGCCGTGCGTTGCTTGACGTCGAAACGCAGAGCGCAGTGCCGCATGGAGGAATGATGACCCGGTGCCCCGAGTGCGAGTCCGATCTCGAGCTGGACGGCTACGAGCTCGACGTCGGCGAGAACGTGAACTGCCCGGAGTGCTCGATCGAGCTGAAGGTGGTCTCCACGGATCCCACGACCGTCGCGCTCGTCGACGCCGAGGCCTGACGCTCGACGGCTTTTTCACCGCAGAGGCCGCGTCCTCTCCGTTTCCCTCCGCGCCTCCGCGGTGAGAGGGCCCGTCGGACGTCGGAGCGCGGGCTAGGCGTCCTTGAAGTGGGCGAGGGCGTCCTTCTCGTCGCGGTAGAGCTCGAAGATGGGCAGGAGCCGCGAGATGTAGAGCGTGGAGTGCACGCGCTCGTTGGCGTTGAGGAGCCTCAGGCTGGCGCCCACGACGCGCGCGGTGCGCAGTCCGGCCACCAGCTCGCCCACCCCGGCGCTGTCCATGAACGACACCGCGGACAGGTTGATCAGGATCTTCCGCCAGCCGTCGCCGAGCAGGGTGTCGATCGTCTCGCGCAGGATGCGGTCGCCCAGTCCCGCCGTGAGCTTGCCCTCGAGATCCGCCACCACGACGTCGCCGGTCTTGCGGATCTCGATGTGCATGGAAGGCGACTCTAACCCAGGACGCGCTGCAGCGCGTCGGGGCGGCGCTCGATGGTGTAGCGCTCGCGGGCCTTGGACAGGTAGGCACGGAAGAGCTGGCCCCGCTTCTGCTGCTTCAGCTCGTGCGCGATCTGGTCCTTCTGGCTCTCGAAGGCGGCCGGGTCGAACGGCTTCCTCTCCAGCACCCGCAGCACCGCGTAGCCGCCGGGCGCGCGCACCGGCTCGGAGACCGCCTTCTCCGGCAGCGTGAAGGCGGCCTCCTCCAGCCCGCGGCTGGTGCCGAGGTCGCCCAGCGGCTGGCCTCGCCCCACCAGCGACGGCGTCTCCTTGCGCACGGCCCCCAGGGCGGCGGCCGCCTTCTCCAGGCCTTCGCGCCCGGCGCGCGCACGCAGGGCGGCGGCCGCCTCCCGCGCGCGCTCCATCGCCCGCTCCTCGACCAGGGCCGCCTTCACCTTGTCCTGCACCTCGGCCAGCTCGGGCAACTTCGCGGGCTGGATCTCGGGCAGACCCACGAAGGCCTGACCCGCGCCCACCGCCAACGGCTCCGACGCGACCTCGCCGCGCTCGAGCTCGAAGGCGCGCGCCACGAGCAGCGGAGAGTCGAGCACGGGCGGCCTCTCTCCGCGGGCGAAGGGCGCGCTCTTCTGCACGGCCAGGCCTTCGATCCGCCCGACGTCCTCGAGGCGGCGGCCTCCGGCCAGCGCCCGGGAGATCGCCTGCACCTTGTCGGCGACCAGCGCCGACGCCTTCTGCGCGACCAGGGTCTGCCGGATACCCTCCTTGACCTGGGCCAGCGCGGGGACCGTCTCCTCCTTGCGAGAATCGAGTCGGATCACGTGAAACCCGAAGCCCGTCCTCACCAGGTCCGAGACCTGGCCGGGATCGAGGGAGAAGGCCGCGTTGTCGAACTCGGGCACCATGCGGCCGCGCGGCGAGCAACCGAGGTCCCCGCCCGCAGACGCGGAGCCGGCGTCCTCGGACACCTTGCGCGCGATGTCGGCGAAATCGGCGCCCGCTTTCACCTGCGCGAGCGCCTGCTGCGCGAGCCGGCGCGCCTCTTCTTCGGGATGGCCCTCCGCGGCCTCGGGGGTCGCCTTCACCTTCACCAGGATGTGGCTGGTGCAGGCCTGCTCCGGCTCCGTGAGCTCGTCGCGGCGCGCCTGGTAGTACGCGCCGATCTCCGCGTCCGTGACCGCCGCGCGCGCCCGCAGCGCGGCCGCATCCACGAGCAGATAGGAGACGACACGCTTCTCGGGGACGCGGAACTCCTCGCGGCGGGAGTCGTACGCGGCCTTGACCTCCGCGTCCGTGACGCCGATCTCCGGCGCGTATTTGTCGGCGCTCACCAGGGCGTACTCCGCCCTCACCTGCTCGGTGCGGCGCCGGAACTCGCGCTCGGCCTCCCCCTGGCTCACGGCCACGCCGTCGGTGACGAGCGACTCGAGGCGCTCGGCCAGGAGCTGCTCGCGGTAGGAATCCTCGAACTCGCGCACGGATATGCCCTGGAGGTCGAGCAGGCGCTTGATCTCCTGCCCGCCCACGAAGCGCCCGTTCTGCTGGAACATCGGCGACGCCTCGATGGAGCGGGCGAGCGCGTCGTCGTCCACGCTCAGCCCCAGCCGCTCCGCCTCCAGGCGCACCAGGCGCTGCTCGACCAGGCTCGAGAGCACCTGCTCGTCGAGCCCGAGCCGGGCGAGCATGGCCGGGTCGAGCTGGTCGCCGTAGAGGCGCTGCATCTGCTGGCGCTGCCGCAGGTAGGCCCGCTGGAACTCTCCCAGGGTGATCGGCCGCCCGCCCACCTCGGCCACGGTCTCGCCGGGCGAGCCGGCCTCCTGGAAGGCAGGGATGTTGAACGTCAGGACGAAGGCCCCGATCACCAGCCACAGGAACACGAACAGCCAGCGCCGGTGGCGCCGCATGAATCCCAGTGCCATGGGGGATCTCTCTCCAGACGGGCGCGGGGCGCCCGCGAAACGGCCATTCTATCCGGCGGCTGCTTCGCGCCGCAACCGGTGTGAGGGCGTTCGTTGCGCGGGAGGAGCTGTTTGCATATAATCCCGTGGTCCTGTAAGTCGCTTGCACTGAAGGAATTTGAGCTATGGGCGTCGCGGAACGGGAAGCGGTCGATGGCGACTGACCGCAAGCCACGCCGAGCCGAGGACGACCTCGTCGACTGGTTCACCGTCACCTACAGGTCCATTTTCCTGACGCTCGGCGGGATTCTGCTCGCCGCGGGCCTCGTGTACGCCTATTTCTTCCGGGAGCCTCCTCCGGCGCGCGCCGTCGACCCGGCGCCGCCGGCGATCACCACCGCGCGCTTCACGACCCTCGAGGGGAGCGTGAAGGTGAAGCCGGTCGGGCAGTTCCAGTGGATGCCCGCCGACCGCGCCATGTTCCTCAAGAAGAGCGACCTCGTGCGCACCGGCCCGGGCTCCGCGGCCGAGATCACGTTCTTCGACGGCACGGTCGTGCACGTCCGCCCCGACAGCCTCATCACCATCGAGGAGACGTCGGAAGACCCGTCCACCAAGCGGCGGCGGGTCGCCTGGCATATCTCGTCGGGAGAGGTGAACTTCCAAACCGTGCGGCAGAACATGCCCGACAGCTCGACCGAGATCTCCACCCCGACCGTGCGTACGACCACCGGGGAGCCCAGCGAAGGCAGCATCATCGTCGCGCAATCGGGCGACAGCGACGTGCGGCTCTACCGCGGCGCGACCGAGGTCCAGACCCGGTCGGGAGAGAAGATCCACCTGGGCGCGAGCGAGGGCCTGAAGGTGGACGCCGCGGGCAAGCCCGCGCCCAAGGTGACCCTGCCGCCGGTTCCCGCCCTCCTCGCCCCTCCCCACCAGACCGAGGTCAGCTACGTCAACCCCGCGCAGGCCACCACGCTGCTCGTCTGGAAGCCCGTGCCGGGCGCGTCCTCCTACCACCTGATGCTCGACTACAGCGCCTACTTCAACCGGCCGCTGGTGGACCGCGCCGGGATCAAGGACAGCTCGGTCGAGTTGCGGGGGCTGGACACCGGCAAGTACTACTGGAAGGTGGCCGCGGTCGACACCACGGGCGTCGCGGGTCCCTACTCGGAGTTCGCTCGCTTCACGGTCAGCCGCCCGCAGGGCATCGGCACCGGCTCGGGGCCGCCGCCCATGCTCTCGCTGCAGCAGCCGCTCGACGTGCGCGCCAACATCCTGCAGGTGAAGGGGCGCACGGAGCCGGGCGCCACCCTCACCGTGAACGGCCAGCGCGTGGACGTGGCCTCCGACGGCACCTTCAACGAGTTCGTGACCCTGGACAAACAGGGGAAGCAGACCGTGCTCATCCGCTCCATGGGCCTCAACGGCGGGGTGCGCGAGCTGCGCCCGACGGTCGTGGTGAGCTACTGACGCGATGGAGCGGGTGGCCGTCTTCGCCTCTCCGTCCCTGAGGAAACACCTGAAAGGGGCGGACGGCGCCCTCGCCTACGAGTTCTTCCCCCCGCTGGCGCCCACCACGCGGGAGAGGGACCTGCGCGCCTACGAGGGCGCGCTGGTCGAGCTGGGGAAGACGGCCACCGCCGAGGCCGTGCGCACGCTGCGGCGCTGGCTGCCCCGGAAGCCCCTGGGCAGCGTGTCGCTGCGTTGCGACGCCACCACCCTGCAGCGTTCGTCGCGGCTGGGCTTCGACTTCCACCTCGGTTCCTGGCGGCCGGGAGATCCGCCGGCGCAGGCGGTGCTCGCGCACCTGCACGCCGCGCACCGCCGCGACTCGGGTGAGACGCGGCGGCAGGAGGTCGCGCGACAGCTCCGCAAGACGTCGCAGCGCCTCGCCATCCTCACCGACATCGTCAAGACCGCCAACTCCATCCTGGAGCCCCGCAAGGTGATCGAGACGATCATGGCCAAGATCCAGCAGCTCATCCCCTCCGAGGCCTGGTCCATGCTCATGGTGGACGAGGAGAAGCAGGAGCTGACCTTCGAGCTGGCGCTCGGAGAGAAGGGCAAGGACGTGGCCTCCTTCCGGGTCAAGATCGGCGAGGGCATCGCGGGCTGGGTGGCGCAGACGGGCAAGCCCGCCATCGTCAACGACACCGCGAGGGACCCCCGTTTCGCCGGCAAGTTCGACAGCAAGACCCAGTTCCGTACGCGCACCATCCTGTGCGCGCCGCTGATCTCCCGCGGGCGCACCATCGGCGTGGTGCAGGTGCTCAACAAGCTCGACGGCAAGTTCAACCAGGCCGACCTGGAGGTGCTGCTCACCCTGGTGGAGCCCTGCGCCATCGCGCTGGAGAACGCCATCCTCTTCCAGCGCACCGAGCAGCTCACCATCACCGACGACCTGACCAAGCTCTTCAACTCGCGCTACCTCAACGTCTACATCGGGCGCGAGATCAAGCGCTGCAAGCGGCACGGCATCCCGCTCTCCGTCATCTTCCTGGACCTCGACGGCTTCAAGGGAGTCAACGACGCGCACGGCCACCTGGCCGGCTCGCGCACGCTGGCCGAGGTGGGCGCCATCCTGGTGGAGGCGGTGCGCGAGAGCGACATCCTGGCGCGCTACGGCGGCGACGAGTTCGTGGTGGTGCTGCCGGAGACACCGCCCTCCGGCGCGCTGGTGATCGCCGAGCGCATCCGGAAGGCCATCGAGAGCCACCATTTCCTGCAGGACCAGGGACTGGACGCGCGGATCTCCGCCTCGTTCGGGATCGCTTCCTACCCCGACCACGCGCTCACGCCCGAGGGCCTCATCCAGAAGGCGGATCAGGCGATGTACCGGGTGAAGGAGCGTGACAAGAACGGCATCGAGGTGGCAGTCTAGAATCTTGGAAGAACGCATCTTGCCGCGGGCACCGGACCCGCGCCCGCGACCTCTCTTGGGAGAAGGAAAGTAGCGTCATGAGCCTGCGTTCCATCGCGAACCTCAGCTTCCTGTCCAATGACCTGGCCATAGACCTCGGCACCGCCAATACCCTCGTCTATGCGAAGAACAAGGGCATCGTGGTCTCCGAGCCGTCCATCGTGGCCGTCAACAAGGTGACGGGCAAGGTGGAGGCGGTGGGCAAGGACGCCAAGGAGATGCTCGGCCGCACGCCGGGCAACATCGTGGCCATCCGTCCCATGAAGGACGGCGTGATCGCCGACTTCGAGATCACGGAGAAGATGCTCAGCCACTTCATCCGCAAGGCCCACAACCGGAACACCTTCGTGCGGCCGCGCATCATCATCGGCATCCCGTCCGAGGTCACGCAGGTGGAGAAGCGCGCGGTGAAGGACTCCGCGCTCAAGGCCAAGGCCTCCGAGGTCTACCTCGTGGACCAGGCCCTGGCCGCGGCCATCGGGGCCGGGCTGCCCATCACGGAACCCAGCGGCAACATGGTGGTGGACATCGGCGGCGGCACCACCGACATCGCGGTCATCTCCCTGGCCGGGATCGTCTACAGCAAGTCCGTGCGCGTGGCCGGCAACGAGATGGACGAGGCGGTCATCCAATACATCAAGAAGAAATACAACCTGCTCATCGGCGAACGCACCGCGGAGCAGATCAAGCTGGAGCTCGGCAGCGCCTACCCCCTCGACGAGCCGCTCACCATGGAGATCAAGGGGCGCGACCTCATCGAGGGCATCCCGAAGACGCTCACCATCACGGACGCGGAGATCCGAGAGGCGCTGGCCGAGCCCATCAGCATCATCGTGAACGCGGTCCGCGTGGCCCTCGAGCGCACGCCGCCGGAGCTGTCGGCCGACATCGTGGACCGCGGCATCGTACTCACGGGCGGGGGCAGCCTGCTCAAGAACCTGGACAAGCTCCTGCGCGAGGAGACGAGCCTGCCCGTGTCGGTGGCCGAGGACCCCTTGAGCTCGGTGGTCCTGGGCACGGGCAAGATGCTGTCGGACTTCGACCTCCTCCGCAAGATATCGCTCGACTAAGGCACATATCCGCCCGGACGGACGCAGGCACATTCGACATGGCGCGCGGCCTGGCAACCAACAAGAGCCGCCTGCTGCTGGCCGGCCTGGTGCTCGGACACCTGGTCGCCATCAGCAGGCAGGTGGACATCGGCGACGGGGTCACGCTGTTCGAGCGCTGGCTGTTCGCGCTCTTCTCGCCCCTGCAGGGGCTCATCTCCGGCGGGGTCGACGGCGTGGGCGGGACGTGGTCGTCCTACGTTTCGCTGCGCGGCGTGCGGGAGGAGAACCGGCACCTCCGCGACCGGCTGGCCGTCACCGAACTGCTGCTGCAGCAGCGCACCCACCAGGCGCGCGAGGCCGCGCGCCTGCGCGAGCTGCTCCAGCTCCGCGCCGTGCTCCCCCTGGAGACGCTGGTGGCGGAGGTGATCGCGCGCGACGGCGTGCCCTGGTTCCGCACGGTGACGCTGGACAAGGGCGCGGACCAGGGCGTCACCCTCAGCGCGCCCGTGATCAGCCCCAACGGCGTGGTGGGCCGGGTCATCCGGCTGGGGCCCGACGCGGCCGTGGTGCAGCTCCTGCTGGACCAGGAGAGCGGGGTGGGGGTCCGCATCGAACGCAGCCGCGTCACGGGCGTCGTGGGGGGACAGGTGGATTCGGCGGGCCAGCTCACCGGTGACCTGCAGTTGAAGTACGTGCCCATGCTGGCGGACGTGGTGGAGGGCGATCTGGTGATCACCTCCGGCCTCGACCGGATCTATCCCGCGGGGCTCGTGGTCGGCCGGGTCCGGCTGGTGAGGCTCGGCGCTGGCCTCTTCAAGGAAATCCTGGTGGCACCCTCGGCCCGGTTTGATAAACTTGAGGAGGTGCTGGTCGTCCGCACGCCGCTGCCCGACGTTTCGGTCACGGAGACCGTGCAGTGAGCGTGTTCTGGACGGCGGTGGCCCTGGTGACCGCGTTGGCGGTGCAGACCGCCTTGAGTCTGATCGGGCCGGGATGGGCACGGATCCTCGATCCCTTCCTGCTCGTGGTGGTGTATTGCGGCCTCAAGGGCGGTGAGACACACGGGATGCTGGCGGGGGCGGCGGCGGGCTGGATGCAGGACGTCCACTTCGGCGGGCGCGTGCTGGGCCTGGCCGGCCTCACGAAGGTCCTGGTCGGCTTCGGCGTCGGACTCGCCGGCACGCGCTTCCAGCTCACCGAGCCGGGCGCGCGGCTCCTGGTGGTGGTGGCGGCAGTCATCATCGATGCGCTCGTCCTGGGGCAGCTCGCCCGGGCCTTCGACGTGGTCACCGGGTCCCTGACCCTGGGCGGCCTGGCCTTGAGGGCCGGGGTCAACGCCGCCATCGGGGTGCCGCTGTTCGCGCTCGTCGAGCGGCGCCGCTGGCGGTGGAGCGGGGCATGAGGCTCTACGAGGACCTGCGCGGCCTGCAGCGCCGCCTCACCATCATCCAGGCCGTGGTCATCGGGGCCATGGTCCTGGTCACGGGCTATTTCTGGCATCTGCAGGTGCTGCGCGGCAGGTACTACCGCGAGCTGGCCGAGAACAACCGTCTGCGTACAGTGCCCATCCCCGCGCCGCGCGGGCCGCTGTTCGACCGCTCCGGGCGCATCCTGGCGGAGAACCGCTCGTCCTTCAACGTCGTGCTCACCACCGAGCACCTCCGCCACCGCGACGAATCGCTCCGCCACCTGCGCCAGCTCCTGGACATCGACGTGGAGGCGGTGCAGCAGCGCCTCAACACCAAGGGACCGAAGTTCCGCTCCGTGGTCGTGAAGGCCGACGCGAGCGAGGGCGACGTCGCCACCGTCGAGGCGCGGCGGCTCGAGCGGCCGGAGATGAGCGTCGAGGTGGTGCCGCTGCGCTCCTATCCCCTGGCCGAGGCGGCGGCCCACAGCCTGGGCCACGTGGGCGAGATCACCGATCGGCAGATGGAGCACGCGGCGTTCGAGGGCATCGAGGCGGGCACGGTGGTGGGACAGGCGGGCCTCGAGCTGGAGTACAACCGGCAGCTCATGGGCAGGGACGGGGTGCGGCGGATCGTGGTCAACAGCCGCGGCGTGGAGGTGGCGGAAGCCGAGCGCGAGGCGCCCGTGGACGGGCCCTCCGCCCAGGTCAGCCTCGACATCGAGCTGCAGCAGGCCTTCGAGGAGGCCATGGCGGGCGAGGCGGGCAGCGTGGTGGTGCTCGAACCCGAGACCGGTGAAGTGCTGGCCTATCTGTCCAACCCCGCCTACGATCCCAACGCCTTCTCCCTCGGCATCGAGCCCGAGCTCTGGGCGCACCTCAACAAGGACCCGGAGAAGCCGCTGATCAACCGGCCCATCCAGGGGACGTACCCGCCGGGGTCCACCTTCAAGATCCTCAACGCGCTCGCCGCCCTGCAGGAGAACGTGATCGCGCGGAACACGCGCTTCCACTGCCCGGGCTACCTGGCCGTGTACGGCACCGTCTTCCGGTGTCACAAGGAAGAAGGCCACGGCACCTTGAACCTGGAGCGGGCGATCGCCCTTTCCTGCAACGTGTACTTCTACAACGTCGGCATTCGGCTCGAGATCGAGCGCCTCTCGCGCTATGCGAAGATGATGGGCTTCGCCGCGAAAAGCGGCGTCGACCTGCCGCACGAGGTCTCCGGTCTCTTCCAGGATCCGGAGTGGAAGCAGCGCGCCCTGAAGACGCGCTGGTACCCGTCGGAGACCGTCTCCGTCTCCATCGGCCAGGCCATGTCCGTGACGCCCATGCAGATGGCGCGGGTGGCCGCGGTCGTGGCCAACGGCGGCCGCCTGGTGCGGCCGCATTTCATGAGGAAGATCGGCGGCCAGCCCGTCAACACGGAGCACCCGAAGGACCTGGGCTTCAAGCCCTCGGTGGTGGACGCCGTACGCGAGGCCATGCTCACGGCGGTGAGGGAGGGCACGGGCCAGCGCGCGAAGCTCCTGGGCCTGGCGGTGGGAGGCAAGACCGGCTCGGCGCAGGTCGTCACGAGCGCACGCCTGGCCAGCGACAAGAAGGCCCGGAAGAACCAGCCCCACGGCTGGTTCATCTTCTTCGCGCCCGCACGCGGCGGCAAGCCCGCGGTGGCCGGCGCGGTGCTGGTCGAGCACGGCGTGGCGGGCGGGCAGTCCGCGGCGCCCGTGGTGGGCCGCGCGCTCGCGCGCTACCACGGCGTGCCGGCCATCGGCCCCGGCATGACCCCGCCGCCCGACACCATCCCCTCTCCGCCGCAGCCGGAGGCCGTGCCGGTGGCCTTCGTGCCAGACGATCCGCCGACCCCGGCCGCGCCCAGCCCGGCGCCTCCGCCGCCATAACATGGCCATCGACCGGCGGCTCCTGCACAACATCGACTGGAGCATGCTGCTCACCAGCCTGCTCATCGCCGGCATCGGCGTCGCCACCATCGTGTCGGCCACGATGAACAGCCGCTACTCGGGCAACTACGTCAAGCAGCTCTACGCCATCGGTCTCGGCCTCGTCGCGCTGCTGCTCACGGTCAGCATCGACTACCGGCGGCTCGTGGACCGCGCGCACCTGCTGTACGTGCCGGCCATGGCCGCGCTGGTGGCCGTGCTCCTCTTCGCCCCGCGCATTGCCGGCACGAAGCGCTGGTTCGTGATCGCCGGCTTCCAGATCCAGCCCTCCGAGTTCGCCAAGCTCGTGGCCGTTCTGTTCGTGGCCAAGGTGTTCGCGGAATCCAAGAAGGACAGCCTCGGGTTGCGCGACCTGCTCTGGCCGGGCGTCGCCGTGGGTCTGATGGCGGTGCTGATCGCGGCCGAGCCGGACCTCGGCACGGCGTTCACCCTGGTGCCGATGTTCCTGGCCGTGGCCTTCCTGGCCGGGCTGCGCATGAAGGCCATCCTCGCCCTCGCCGCGGGCGGCCTGGTGGTGGGCGCCTTGAGCTGGACGTTCGCGCTCAAGGACTACCAGAAGCAGCGCATCACCAGCTTCATCGATCCGGGCGCCGACCCCCGGGGCGCCGGCTACCAGAAGATCCAGTCCGAGATCGCGGTCGGCTCCGGCGGGCTGGCCGGCAAGGGCTACCAGAAGGGCACCCAGAGCCAGCTCGGCTACCTTCCCGCCCGCTGGACGGACTTCATCTTCTCGGTGCTGGCCGAGGAGAACGGGTTCCTGGGCGTGGTGGTGGTGCTGGGCCTGTACATGTTCGTGCTCTGGCGCAGCTTCGAGACCGCGGGCATGGCGCGCGACCGCGTGGGCGTGTTCCTGGCCACCGCGGTGGCCTCGTTGCTCGCGTTCCAGGTTGTGTACAATGTCGCGATGGTCGCGGGTCTGGTGCCGGTCAAGGGCCTGCCCCTTCCCCTGATGAGCTATGGCGGCTCATCCGTGCTTTCTTCGCTCATGGCCGTGGGGCTCATCCTCAATGTGCGCATGCGGCGTTTTGTCAACTAGCCGCGCCCCCGGCCCCGTCCTCATCGACCGAATCTTCCGGTCGGCATGACATCCGAGCCTGCCTTCTCACGTAACGTGCGGCGGCCGCCCGCTCCTGGCCGTCCGCCCAGTCCCGCCGCCCGCGGGCGTCCGCCCCGGGCGGAGACCCGCGCGGGAGGAGGAGGGCTCATGGAAGGAACCTTCCATGACCAAGGACCTGATCGTCTGTACCACTCCCCAGGAGACCAAGGTGGCCTTCCTGGAGGACGGGGTGGTCTCCGAGCTGTTCATCGAGCGCGAGGCACACCGCGGCGTCGCCGGCAACATCTATAAGGGCCGCGTCACCCGCGTGCTACCCGGCATGCAGTCCGCGTTCGTGGACGCCGGCCTCGAGCGCGATGCCTTCCTGTACGTCGCGGACGTGCTCGAGGACCTGCCCGAAAACCTGCTCGACGAGCCCGACGCGCCGGGCGGCAACGGCGGCGGAAACGGCGCCCAGCCCGCGATGGCGCGCGACGCCCCCATCGAGCAGCGCCTGCACGAGGGCCAGGAGGTCGTGGTCCAGGTGGCCAAGGAGCCGCTCGGCACCAAGGGCGCCCGCATCACCACCCACGTCTCGCTGCCGGGCCGGTACCTCGTCTTCATGCCCACGGTCGAGCACGTGGGCGTCTCCCGCAAGATCACCGACGACGGCGAGCGCCGGCGCCTGAAGACGATGCTCAAGGAGCTGCGGCAGGAGCACGGGGGAGGCGGCTTCATCGCGCGCACGGCCGGGGCCGGCGCCGACCGTGAGGAGTTCGTGCGCGACGCGCGCTACCTCACGCGCATCTGGGACGAGGTGCGGGCGCAGGCCTCGCGGCAGCCCGCCCCCGCCCTGCTCCACCGCGAGCTCGGGCTCGTGCAGCGGCTGCTGCGTGACCTGCTCAGCGCCCACATCGCCAGCATCCGGCTGGACAGCCCGCGGGAGTTCCAGGGCACGCTCGACCTCGTGAAGCAGCTCGACCCGGAGCTGGCGTCGCGGGTGCGGCTCCACGAGGGACCGACCCCGATCATGGAGGAGCACGGCGTCTCCACGGAGCTGGAGCGGGCGCTGCGCCCGAAGGTCTGGCTCGAGTCGGGGGGTTACATCGTGATCAACCAGACCGAGGCGCTGGTCGCCATCGACGTGAACACCGGGCGCTACACGGGCAAGAAGGCGCTCGAGGAGACGATCCTCAAGACGAACCTCGAAGCAACCCGGGAGATCGTGCGCCAGATCCGCCTGCGCGACCTGGGCGGCATCATCGTCGTGGACTTCATCGACATGGAGGAGCGCAAGAGCCGCCAGAAGATGATGGCCGCGCTCGACCAGGAGCTGCGCCGCGACCGCGCCCCCTCGAAGGTGCTTTCCGTGAACGAGTTCGGCCTGGTGATCCTGACCCGCAAGCGCGTGCGCCAGTCGCTCGAGCGCATCCTCTGCCAGGCCTGCCCCTACTGCACGGGCTCGGGCCTGATCAAGAGCGTGACCACGGTCTGCTCCGAGATCTACGACGAGGTGCGGAAGCTGGCCGCGGACATGCGCGGCCATCCCCTGCTGCTGCGCGTCAACCCCGAGGTCGCGCGCGCGCTGGCCGGCCACGAAAAGGCCGTCCTGCGCGACCTGGCCCTGCTCGTGGGCCAGGAGATAGAGGTGCACGGCGATCCCCTCCTGCACCAGGAGCAGTTCGACGTGGTGCCGCGTTGAGCGACGACCGGGCGGCGGTCGAAGCCTACGTGCAGGCGATCGAGACGCACCTGCGCGCCCGCCGCGGCATGGACCACATCCTCTCGCCGCGCGATTTCGCCCTGGCTCGCTCCTGGCACGCGGCCGGCGTGCCCCTGGCCACGGTCCTCATCGGCATGGACCGCGCCTTCGAGACCGGCGCGAACGTCACCTCCCTGGCCTACTGCCGCCGATGGGTGGAGGACCTCGCCGCGGCCGGTCCACCTTCCGTGCGTCCCGCGCCGCCGGCCGAGAGCATCCCCCTGCGGGAGGTCGAGGGCGTGCTCTCCACGCTGCTGGAGCAGCTCGGCAAGATCCGGCCGGCGCAGGGCCTCTTCTTCGACCCGCCGCTGCGCAAGATCCGCGAGGTCCAGGACCTCATCGCGGTGGCGTCGCGGCCGAACTGGAGCTACGTCCGCTCCAAGCTCCGCGAGATCGACGACGAGGTCTCGGCCGCGATCCTGGAGGCGCTCTCCGCGTCGGACCGCGCCGAGTTCGAGCAGGAGGCCGCCCGCGCCATCGAACGCCACCGCGGCCGCGTGGACGACGCCGCCCTGCGCGACGCGATGAACCGGCTCACCTTGCAGAGGGCGCGGGAGAGGCTGGGCCTGCCGCGGGTGAGCCTGGTCTGACTCTAGCCGCCCTCGAGCTGCTGCTGCTTCAGCGCGACCAGCCCGTCGATGATGATCCCCGCCTTCTTCTGGCCCAGGACTTCCCGCACCAGGTCCGCCTCGATCTCCAGCAGCCGGTCCAGTCCCGCGAGGTACCGGGCGATCTCGGAGGTCACGATGTTCCGCCGCAGCGCGATCGTGTCCAGCTCTCCCGCCCCGTCCACCGCCACGCCCTCGAACAGCGCCGGGTGCTCCGTGTTGATCCTCACGAAAGCCCGCTCGAAGAAGGTCGCCGCCCCTTCGCGCAGCTCGTAGGTGACCAGCTCGTACAGGAAGCGGTGCAGCGCGTTGAAGCCGTCGATCTCCCGGCCGACGGAGGCGCCCTTCATCCTCTCGGCGTGCGGCTCGGTGTGCTCGCGCTGCGGCCGCTGCGCCGCGTCCTGCGGCACGCGGTCGAGGATGCCGGCGGCCCAGAGGCCCCAGACGGTGCGGCAGGCCAGGAAGTCGGGCTGGCGCGACAGCCGGCAGATCTCCTCCACCGTCAGCACGCCGTCCAGGCTCGCCACCAGCTCCAGCTCGGGCTTGTGCAAGGAGACGGCGCCGATCACCGCGGCCGAGGCGGGGGAGATCGCGTACTTCTGGTGGATGGGGCCCACGCCCGCGCGGATCCGGCTCCAGCGGTCCACGCGCCGGATGCCCTCGAGCAGCAGGTCGGGGGTGGACATGTGCAGGAGGATCACCTCGCGGGACGGGAGCCTGCCTTCCGTGAACTCGTAGATACCCTCGTCCCAGCCCACCAGGCCGTAGATGATCTCCTGCACCTGGTCGCGCACGCCGTCCACGAGGTCGCGGGCCTTGATGGCCCCGTTCTCCACCAGCATGGTCCCCTGGCGCTTGCCCTCGTCGAGGGCGCGCACCGAGTCCTCGAACGCGCGGTAGGAGATGCGCCCCTTGCGCAGGAGCATCTCGCCCAGGCGGTCGTCCGGGTCGTTGGAGGTGGCGAAGATGAGCCGGCCGTCAGAGAGGTAGACGCTCTTGGCCAGCGTCCCGCGCGTCAGGCGCAGCACGCCGGTGCGGCCGCCGGCCACCAGGGAGCGGACCAGGGCCGGGAAGGTGGCCTGCGCGAGGGCGCCGCGCGGAGCGATCACGGAAGCAGGCCGTAGCGGGAGAGGTCCACGCGCCCGCCCGTGAGGCGCACGCCGTCCTTCCGCAGTCGGCGGCGCTGCCGCTCGGGCCCGGGCCCGGCCCGGTGCGCGATGCGGCCGCCCGCGCCGACCACCCGGTGCCAGGGCACCCGCGACGCGCGCCGGGGAGAGAGCGCGCGCAAAGCCCAACCCACGGCCCGCGCGCCGCGTGGCACTCCGAGCCAGCGGGCGAGCTGGCCGTAGGTCGCCACGCGGCCGCGCGGGATGGCCCGCACCGCGCGGTAGACGCTGTCGAAGAACGGCTCGCCGGCGCCCATGCCGACGCGGATCTTACCCCCGTCAGCGCGACGGCGGGCGCGGCGTGGGCGTCGGTGTGGGTCGGGGGGCCGGGGCGGCGGGTGCGGCGGGGTCGGGAGCCGGCGTGACGGGCGGCGGAGGAGCCACCCTCTCCGGCCGCGCCTGCGGCGTCGTGCTGATCTCGTCGTCGTCGCCGGCGGCTTGGACGGCTCACACGCCGGCGGCGGGCGTGGGAGCCGCCACCTCGGTGGCCCCCAGCCCTTCCTCGTCGTCCCCGGGCGGCTCGAGCAGGCTGGTCGCGGGCACCGTCACCTGCAGCGGCACCTCGCGCACGCGCAGGTCCACCAGGGCCCCCTTGCGCAGCCCGACGAGGTACGCCTCCTTCTCCTCGCCGATCCGCGCGATGCCCATGCGCCGGACGATGTCGTCCTTGACCTCCGCGAAGGGCACGGTGCGGCCCTCGGTCTTCTCCACCACGCGCAAGATCCGCCAGGCGCCGTCCGCCGCGGGCAGGGGGTCCGAGATCCCACCCGCGGGAAGCGCGAAGGCCACCTTCTCGATCTCGGCCGCCATGTCTCCCCGGCTCACCTGCCCGAGCTCCCCGCCGCTCTGGCGCGTGGGCCCGTTCGAGTGCTGCCTGGCGAGCTCCGCGAAGTCCTCGCCCGCGCGGGCGCGCCGGGCCAGATCCATGGCCGCCGGCCGTCCCGCGGAGGCCGGTACCACGATCTCCTGGAGGTGCACCGTGGGCTGGTGCACGTAATCGGCCTTGCGCGCCTCGTAGTCGGCGCGCGCGTCCGCCTCCGTGACGTTCATCTTGGCTTCCAGCTCGCGGCGCAGCACCTCACGCGTGAGGATCGAGCGCTCGATGTTGCGCTTGAGGTCGTCGAGCGACATCCCTTCCTTGCGGAGCTGCTGGTTGAGGTCCTCGTCGGAGGGGATGTTGTTCTCCTTCTTGATCCCGTCCACGACCTCCTTGATGTAGGCGGAACTGAGGCGCACGCCGAGCTCGTCCGCGCGCTGCACGAGGAGGAGGTCGTCGATGGCCTCCTGCAGGATGCGCGCGTTGTTCTCGCGCAGGAACTGCTCGATGCGCTCGGGCGACACGCGCGCCGCCTGCACCGCGGCCACCTGGCGCGCCTGGAACTCGGACTGGGTGACGATGTCGCCGTTGACGCGCACGACCACGCGCTCGAGCACCTCGGCCGGCGCGCCCGCGGCGAGCACGGCGGCGGCGAGGGCGAGGGCGACGTTCCTAACGGCGTATTCTGGCCGCTTCATGGTTCACCTTTGCGCGGGCCATCAGCCCGACGACGTATTCCCGCACCTTGCGGTCGGATTTCGATTCCAGGAGGCGCGTGCGGATCGCCGGCCGCGCCTCTCCGAGCGGCGTCTGCCGGGCCGGCTGGCGCGACTCCGTGCGCAGGACGTGGTAGCCCAGCGGGGTCTGCACCACGTCGCTCGTCTGCCCGGGGGCGAGGGCGAAGGCGGCGCTCTCCAGCTCGGACGGGAGCTGCCCGCGCGCGAAGGTGCCCATCAAGCCTCCGGCCGAGGCCTCCGGCGCGCGCGACATGGTCTGCGCGAGCACGGCGAAGCTCTTGCCGTCCCGGCGGAGCCGGCGGCGCACGTCGCGCGCCTCGTTGGACGTGGGTACGAGGATCTGCCGGACGGTCACCGTCTCCGGAGCGACGAACTCGCCGGGGTGCTCGCCGTAGTACTGGTCCACCTCGGCCTCGCTCACCTCTACGCTCGACAGCACGTCCGCCGCCAGCAGCTTCCGCACCGCGTCCACTTCCTGCTCCGACGTCGCGTCCGCGCCGAGCAGCCCCCGTCCGCGGGCCTCCAGCACGAGCACCCGGCGCTCCAGGTACGCCTCGAGGAGCGCCTGCCGGACCGCGGGATCGAGCGGCGCCTGGCCCCGCTCCGCGACCTCGTCCGCGTGCCGCTCGAACTCGCTCAGCCGCACCTCGTGCTGTCCCAGCGACAGGATCACGGGGTCGGCGGGACGCTCGCGGTCGCAGGCGCCGGCGAACAGCAGGGCGCCGACCGCGAACACGCCGCGGACGTGGCGGGTCCGTGCACTCGGCAACAGGCCATTATAGGCCGGAAGCTCGCAGGCTCTCCTCGGCGGGGGCGAGGGCCTTCTCCAGGGTTGCGAGCAGGGACTCGAGCGCGCCCAGGGGCGGGGTGCCGGGGGCGGCCGGCACGCGCAGGATCCCCGCCGGCGTCAGGGACGCGCCGGGGAGGCCGCGCACCAGCCGGACGACGAGGTCGACGGCGGGCGCCGCGGACGGCCAGAAGCGCACGTGCAGAGCGCCGGCCGAGCGGTCCACGTGGGAGATCCCGAGCGCCTCCGCGCGCAGGCGCCCGGCGGCGTAGCGGAGGAGCCCGTCCACCTCCGGTGGCGGGGGGCCGTACCGGTCGCGGACCTCGGCGGCCAGGCCCCTGAGATCGTCCGCCCGCCGCACCTGGCTGATGCGCTTGTAGAGCGACATCCGCTGGTGCACCTCCGGCACGTAGCCGTCCGGAACGCGCAGGTCCACCTTGAGGTTGAGCGCGGCCCGCGTCTCCTCCGCCGCGGCCTGGCCCTTCAGCTCCAGGATCGCCTGCTCGAGGAGCTTGACATAGAGGTCGAGGCCCACCGCCTCGATGTGGCCGCTCTGCTCGCCGCCGAGGAGGTTGCCCGCTCCGCGCAGCTCGAGGTCGAGGGCGGCGATGCGGAAGCCGGCGCCCAGCTCCGAGAACTCGCGGATGGCGGCCAGGCGCTTGCGGGCCAGCTCGGAGAGAAGTTTGTCGGGCGGCACGAGCAGATAGGCGTAGGCACGGCGGTCGGCGCGACCCACGCGGCCGCGCAGCTGGTAGAGCTGGGCCAGGCCGTAGCGGTCGGCCCGGTTGATGACGATGGTGTTCGCGCGCGGGATGTCCAGGCCGTTTTCGATGAGGGTGGTGGCGACGAGGACGTCCGTCCGTCCCTCCACGAAGGAGAGCATGTGCTTCTCCAGCTCGCCCTCGGGCATCTGTCCGTGCGCGACCCCCACGCGCGCCTCGGGCACCAGCCGCTGCACCAGGTTCGCCAGCGAGTAGATCGACTCCACCCGGTTGTGGACCAGGAACACCTGGCCGTCGCGCGCCAGCTCCTGGCGGACGGCGGAGGCGATCACGTCGGTCGAGAACTTCACGATCGAGGTCATGATGGCCAGCCGGTCCTTGGGCGGAGTCTCGATGACCGACATGTCGCGGATCCCGGCCAGTCCCATCTGCAGCGTCCGGGGGATCGGCGTGGCGGACAGGGTCAGGCTGTCCACCGTCGTGCGCAGCTTCTTGAGCTTCTCCTTGGCCGCCACCCCGAAGCGCTGCTCCTCGTCCACGACCAGCAGGCCGAGGTCGCGGAAGGCCACGTCCCGGGAGAGCAGGCGGTGCGTGCCGATGAGCACGTCCACCCCTCCGCCTTCGGTGTGGGCCAGGACCTCCTTGATCTCGCGCGGCGTGCGGAAGCGGGAGACCATCTCCACCTTCACCGGGAAGGGCGCGAAGCGCTTGCGGAAGGTCTTCCAGTGCTGGAACGCGAGCACGGTGGTAGGGGCCAGCACCGCCACCTGCTTGCCGTCCAGCACCGCGCGCATGGCCGCGCGCATGGCCACCTCCGTCTTGCCGTAGCCCACGTCGCCGCACACCAGCCGGTCCATGGGCGACTCCGAGGCCATGTCCGCGGCCACGTCCGCGATGGCCGCGGCCTGGTCGGGGGTTTCCTCGTACTCGAACGACTCCTCGAACTCGCGCTGCCACGGGCTCTGGCCGGTGAAGGCGTGGCCGGGGCGGGCCTTGCGCTCCGCGTACAGCTTCAGGAGCTCGGCGGCCATGTCGCGCATGGCCTTCTTGACCCGACGCTTGGTCTGCTCCCACTTGCCGCTGCCGAGCTTGTCGATGGGGGGGCGCGCGCCTTCCGCGCTCGCGTACTTCTGCACGCGATCGAAGTTCTCGACCGGGACCTTGAGCTTGTCGCCGGCCTGGTAGCCCAGCACCATGAACTCGCGCCGCGTGCCGCCGACCTCGAGCGTCTCCAGGCCGACGAAGCGGCCGATCCCGTGGTCCTGGTGCACGACCAGGTCGCCGACCTTCAGGTCGCGGAAGTCGGAGAGGAAGCTCCGCAGGCCCGCCCGCCGGTGGCGCGGGTGGAGGTGAACCTCCTCCGGAAAGAGATCGCCGTCGGAGAGCACCAGGAGCGCGGCTTCCGGCAGCTCGAAGCCGGCGCTCAGCGCCCCCACCCGCACCTGGACCTTCGTGTCGTCACCGGTCGGCACGCCGTCCTCGTGCAGGACGTCCGCCAGGCGGTCGGACCGGCCCTGGTTGCCCAGGTAGAGGACCGTGCGGCCTTCGCGCGCGCGCAGGTCCGACGAGATCCGCCGCAGGTCGCCGGCATAGCGGTGGACCGGCCGGCTGGCCAGGTGGAGCGAGGCGTCGTCCGCGTCCACGTCGCGCAGGTGAAAGCCCGGCGGCGCGAACATGCGCTCGCGCAGCGCCTCCACGGACACCAGCGCCTCGTCCGGATCGAGCGCCAGCGCGTCGGGCCGGCGGTCCCTCTCCTCGCGCGCGCGCGCGTGGAACACCGCCGCTTCCTGGAGCACCGCCTCGGGGTCCACGATCGCAACCGCGAAGGCGTCGAGGTGCTTCCAGAGCGGGACGGTCGCCTCCGGGACGAGGGGAAGCAGCTCGACCGCCTCCTCGGGCACGAGGCCCCGGTCGAGCCGCTCCAGGAGCACGGCCAGCTCGCGCCGGTCGCCGAACCGCAAGGGAAGCCGCTCCCGCAGTGCCGCGACCACCGATCGCGTGGGAAACACGTCGGCGATCGGCAGCACCTCGAGCGCCTCCAGCGCCCCCGTGGTGCGCTGCGTGTCGGGGTCGAACCGCCGGAGGCTCTCCAGGGTGTCCCCCAGGAACTCGAGCCGCACGGGCGACGGCTGGTCGGGGGGAAAGACGTCGAGAATGCCGCCGCGGCGCGCCACCTGCCCGGGTGCCGTCACCGGGTCCTCGCGCCGGTAGCCGCCTTCGTCGAGCGCCTCGAGCAGGATCTCCGGCAGGAGGTCCTCGCCCGCGCACAGGGTCACCACGCGCGTCTCGAACAGGCGGCGGGTGAGGGTCGGCCGCAGCAGGCCGGCGGGCGAGGCGACGATGGCCCGGGCGCGGGCCCGGTGCGCGGCGTGAAGCGCGTTCGCCCGGCGCAACGACGCGTCGGGATGACGTGGCAGGCCGCGGAAGGGCGGCGGACCCGGCGCGGGGAAGGGCAACACCAGGCCCGTGACCAGGGCGTCGGCGGCGAGCGTCTGCAGGTCTTCGGCGGCCGGCTCGACCTCGCGCTCGCGCGGCACGACCACGAGCAGCGGCCGGGGGGCGAGCAGGAGGGGGACGAGCAGGCGCGCCGCCCCCTGGAGCCCGCTGATCCGGACGATGCCGCCGGCGGCGGCGGCCTCCCTTGCCTCCCGCAGGGCCTCCGAGGCGGCCAGGGCCGTGATCCATCCTGCGGGTCTCACGTTTCCGCGTCCTCGGTCGAGCTGTCTGCCCGTCTCAATGCCGTCGGATCCGCTCGACCAGCGCCGTGGTGGACCGGCCGGGCACGAGCGGGACCCGCTCGACCCTCCCCCCCGCGGCTTCGACCTCTTCGCGGCCCACGATGGCGTCCTCCGCCCAGTCCGCGCCCTTCACCAGGACGTCCGGGAGGAGCGCGACCACGGTCTCGCGCGGCGTGGGCTCGTCGTAGACGACGACCGCCTCCACGGCCTCCAGGGCGAGGAGCGCTTCGGCGCGCTCGGACTGCGACACGAGCGGCCGCCCCGGTCCCTTCAGAGCGCGCACGGACGCGTCCGAGTTGATGCCGACGACCAGCACGTCGCCCTGGGCGCGCGCGGACTCGAGCAGGGCCACGTGTCCCGCATGGAGCAGGTCGAAGCAACCGTTGGTGAAGACGACACGTCGGCCCTCGGCGCGCCACGCCCGGCGGCGCACGAGGAGCCCGGGCAGGTCGTACGTCATCACCAACAGGATACCCGAGCGCTGCTAGGTCTCCGCGCCTTCCGCCTCGTCCGCCGCCGGCGCTTCCTCCGCATGGAGGTCCAGCTCGCCCCGCGGTTCCGGCGCGGCCATGCCGATGCCGCCGCTGAACTCCCAGCGATGCGGCGGGCGGTACACGCCGACGTCCTTGATCCGGCTCTTCACGCGGAACGAGTAGAGCCCGCGATGGTAATCGTAGGGCGTGCCGTCGCGGCGGTGCGCGGCCACGTCCAGCAGGTACGTGCCCTCCACCAGGCGCAGATCCTGGAACACCAGGCGGACCTCGCCCTTCCCGGCGAGCCGCGTGGGCACGAAATCCTCGAGGTGGGTGTTGGTACCGTAGGCGGAGACGCCGTCCGCGGTGAACACGCCCACCCCGAAGACGAAGTCCTCCACCGGCCCCGCCGACCGCACGTCCAGGACGATCGACAGGGTTTCGCCCGGGACGTACACGTGCCGCTCCTGGCCGTGGTCGTCCAGCAACCGCACTCCCGTGATCTCGACCTCCCGGCTGCCCCAGCGGCCCTGCCGGTACCCCGGCGCCTCGTCCGGCGCCGCGGGCGTCATGCTCTCCGCCGCCGCCGGCGCCGCCGCGGGCTGTCCGTGCTCGCGCGTGAGCAGCGCCTCCTCGCCACCGGCCACGTAGGTGAGGTAGGCGTCCACCACGCGCTTCGGATCGCCGCGGTCCGCCACGCGGCCGTGGCGCAGCCATAGCGCGTCGTCGCACATCTTCTCCACCAGCCCCAGGCTGTGCGTCACGAGCACGATCGTCTTGCCGCGCCTCCGGAACTCGCCGACCTTGTCCAGGCACTTCCGGGTGAACGCCTCGTCGCCCACCGCCAGCACCTCGTCGATGAGCAGGACATCGGGGTCCACGTGGATGGCCACCGCGAAGCCCAGACGCATGTACATGCCGGACGAGTACGTCTTCACCGGCGCGTCGATGAACCTCTCCAGCTCCGCGAAGGCCACGATCTCGTCGAAGCGCTCGTCGACCTCGCGGCGCGTGAGCCCGAGCATGATGCCGTTGATGACCACGTTCTCCCGCCCGCTGATCTCGGGATGGAACCCCGCGCCCAGCTCGATGAGCGCGGAGAGGCGACCGTTCACGTGCAGCTCGCCGGTGGTGGGCTTGGTGATTCCCGCGATCAGCTTCAAGAGCGTCGACTTGCCCGAGCCGTTCTCGCCGATCACGCCGAAGGTCGCCCCCGCGGGAACCTCGAAGGAAACGCCGTCGAGGGCGATGAACGTCTGGTCCGGGCGCAGATCGGAGAGGAGGCTTCCGCGGAGCAGCGCGCTCTTGAGCGTCTTGAACTGGTTCTTGTGCAGGAACCGCCGGTAGACCTTGGCCACGTCGCGCACCACGACCGCCGGCGCGGTCACACCTCCTCCGCGAGCGTGTCCCGCAGCCGGTCGAAGAGGAAGGCACCGAGCGCGAAGACGAGGACCGCGGCCAGCCCCGCGAGCAGCAGGCCCCGCCCATGGTCGAAGCGGCCCTCGAAGAGGACCTGCTGATAGGAGTAGACGACGTGCGTCATGGGGTTCAGGCGCAGCAATTGTTTGAGGGCCCGCGGCGTTTCGTCGTAGAGGTACAGCACGGGTGTCGCGAAGAACCACAGGTGCAGCACGTGGGAGAGGATGTTCTGGATGTCCCGGAAGTGCACCGTGAGCGCGGAGATGAGCAGGGCCAGGCCGAGCGTGAGCACCAGCTGCACGAGCAGGGGCGCTCCCAGCAGGAGCGCGCTGGGAGCGAGCCGGCCGGCCAGGGCCAGGACGGCGAACAGGACGGGCAGCCCGAGCAGGAACTGGACGAGGTTCGCGAGCACGGTGACCACCGGCAGCACCTCGGCCGGGAAGAGGACCTTCTTGATCAGGTTTCCGCCCGCGATGAGCACGCCGGAGCTCTCCAGGAGCGAGGCGTTGAACCACGTCCAGGGCAGGATGCCGCAGAAGAGGAACACGAAGTAGGGCTCCGCCTTGGCCGACTTCGCCACCGGGAGCATGTAGGTGAACACGAGCCCATAGGTCAGAAGGAGCAGCAGGGGGTTGACGAAGCTCCAGAAGAACCCCAGGACGCTGCCGCGGTACCGCGCCTTGAGCTCGCGGCCGACCAGGCTGTGGATGAGCAGCCGGTAGCGGAAGAGCGTGCGGAGCTGGGCGAGGGCGGTCACGCCGCCGGCATGGTGCCACGGCGAGCGCGGCGGGAGGTAGGGGGCCGGCCGCGCCGGGGAAGGCTCGCCGCCGCTCAGCCCGCCCGCCGTCCCACGGCCAGCCTCGTCACGGCGCGGATGTAGGCCTGGTGGGCTTCCTCGTAGCCCTTCTCCTCGCGGATCGTCTTCATGCGCTCCGCCGCCCGGCGCAGCGCCGCCTCCGCCCGCGAGACGTCGATCGCCTCCGCCCGTTCGCCGATCTCGGCGAGGATGTTGACGCGGGCGGGCAGGACCTCGCAGAAACCCCAGAAGCAGGTCAGGTACTGCCAGGTCGCGGCCTGGCGGTAGCTGATCTCGCCCACCCCGAGCGACGCCAGCATGGGCGTGTGCCCCGGGCGCACCCCGAAGTACCCTTCGGCCCCCGGGGCGACGACCTCGTCCACCTCCTCGCGCAAGAGGAGTCCCTCGGGCGTCACCACCTCCAGGACGAGCTTCGTGGGCAGGGCCATGGCTATTTCTGGAGCTGCTTCGCCTGCTCGACCGCCTCCTCGATGGGGCCCACCATGTAGAAGGCCTGTTCCGGCAGGTCGTCCATCTCGCCGCTCGCGATCATCTTGAAGCCCTTGATGCTCTCGGCGAGGGGCACGTATTTGCCCGGGATGCCCGTGAACTGCTCGGCCACGTGGAAGGGCTGCGAGAGGAAGCTCCGGATCTTGCGCGCGCGCGCCACCGTGACCTTGTCGTCTTCGCTCAGCTCGTCGATGCCCAGGATGGCGATGATGTCCTGCAGGTCCTTGTAGCGCTGCAGCACCTGCTTCACGTCCTTCGCCACCTGGTAGTGCTCCTCCCCCAGCACGCGCGGGTCCAGGATGCGCGAGGAGGAGGCCAGGGGGTCCACCGCGGGATAGATGCCGATCTGGGCGATCTGCCGCGAGAGGTTGGTGGTGGCGTCGAGGTGGGCGAAGGTGGTGGCGGGCGCGGGATCGGTGTAGTCGTCCGCGGGCACGTAGATCGCCTGCACGGAGGTGATCGATCCCTTGCGGGTGGAGGTGATCCGCTCCTGCAGCTCGCCCATCTCCGTCTGCAGGGTGGGCTGGTACCCGACGGCGGAGGGCATCCGCCCGAGCAGGGCGGAGACCTCGGATCCCGCCTGCGTGAAACGGAAAATGT
This sequence comes from Vicinamibacteria bacterium, assembly GCA_035544515.1. GTDB lineage: Bacteria > Acidobacteriota > Vicinamibacteria > Fen-336 > Fen-336 > DATKEG01. The sequence goes on from DATKEG010000145.1 coordinate 26,059, forward strand.
TGTCGATGAAGAGCAGAACGTCCTTGCCCTCGTCGTCGCGGAAGTATTCGGCCACGGTCAGCCCGGTCAGCGCCACGCGCAGGCGCGCGCCGGGCGGCTCGGTCATCTGGCCGTAGACGAGGGCGGCCTTGCTCTTGGCGGGATCCTTGATGTCGATGACGCCCGATTCCTGGAACTCGAGCCAGAGGTCGTTGCCCTCGCGCGTGCGCTCGCCCACGCCCGCGAACACGGAGACGCCGCCGTGTTTCTTGGCGAGGTTGTAGATCAGCTCCTGGATGATGACCGTCTTGCCCACGCCCGCGCCGCCGAAGAGGCCGATCTTGCCCCCGCGCAGGTAGGGCTCGATGAGGTCGATGACCTTGATCCCGGTCTCGAACATCTCCAGGCGCGTGCTCTGCTCCTCGAAGGAGGGGGCGGGGCGGTGGATGGGGTAGTGCTTCTCCGCCTTCACCGGGCCCATCTCGTCCACCGGCTGGCCGATGACGTTCAGGACGCGGCCCAGGGTGGACGCGCCCACCGGCACCATGATGGGCTGCCCGGTGTCCGTGGCCTTCATCCCGCGCACCATGCCGTCGGTGGGCAACATGCTCACGCAGCGCACGCGGTTCTCGCCCAGGTGCTGCTCCACCTCCGCGATCACGTCGATGGCCGCCACGTCGCCCTGGGCCGGTCCCTGGATGCGCACCGCGTTGTAGATGGCCGGGACCTGCTTGTCGAACTCGATGTCCAGCACCGGCCCGATGATCTGGACCACCCGTCCCACGTTCTCGCTTGCCATATGTCTTCTGCGCCCTCTCCGTTCCCCTCTGCGCCCCCGTGGTGATCCGTTGCGACGGCGCTAGCTGCCCGCCCCGGACACCACCTCGATGATCTCCTTGGTGATCGCCGCCTGCCGCACCTTGTTCATGTAGAGGGTCAGGCGCTCGATCATCTCGCCCGCGTTGTTGCTGGCGGCGTCCATGGCCGCCATGCGGGCGCCGTGCTCGGCGGCCGCGGACTCGAGCAGCGCGCGCCAGACCTGGATCTCCACGTGTTTGGGCAGGATGTCGTCGAAGATGGCCCTGGCGTCGGGCTCGTAGATGTAGTCCTGCGCCGGCTCGGTGGGCTCGAGTGCCAGGCGCTGGATGGGCAGCACGCGCTCCACCACGATCTGCTGCTGCACCACGGTCTTGAACTCGTTGAAGGCCACCCAGATCTGGTCCACCTGCTCGTCCACGTAGCTCTTGATGAGCCGCCGCGCGAGCTGCTGCGCGCGCGGGAACTGCAGAGACTGGAACAGGCCGATCTCCTCCGCGCGGATCGTCCAGGCTCGTCGCCGGAAGAAGTCGCGGCCCTTGCGGCCGACCACCTCCAGCGCCACGTCCCTGCCCGCGAGGTCGGGCGACTGCAGGAAGCGCACCGCGGCGCGGATGATGTTCGAGTTGAAGCCGCCGGCCAGCCCCTTGTCCGCGGTGACCACCACCAGCAGCACCCGCCGCACCGGCCGCTCGCGCAGGAGCGGATGCGCGTCGGGGTGGGCGCGGGTGGCCAGGCTGTTGAGGACCTCCAGCATCTTCCGCGCGTAGGGCCGGGCCGCGAACATGGCCTCCTGCGCCCGCCGCAGCTTGGCCGCGGACACCATCTTCATCGCCTTGGTGATCTGCTGCGTGTTCTTGACCGAACGGATGCGCCGCCGGATGTCTATGAGGGCGGGCATGGGCCTATCTGTCTATGAGGGCGGGCATGGGGGGAGGCGGATCAGGCCGCCGGCTTCTCCGTCTGGAACACCTCGGCGAACTCGGCCAGCGCGGCCTTGATCCGCTCCGTGAGCTCGCCCTTGATGTCCTTCCTCTCCTCCACCTGCTTCAGGAGGTCCGGGTGCCGCAGGTCCAGGAACGAGTAGAGCTCCTTCTCGTACCGCCGCACCTCGGGGACGGGGACGGGGTCGAGGTAGCCGTTGGTGCCAGCGAAGATGATGATGACCTGCTTCTCCATGGGGAGGGGCTGGAACTGCGGCTGCTTGAGCAGCTCGGTGAGCCGCTCGCCCTTGGCCAGCATGGCCTGTGTCGAGCGGTCCAGCTCGCCGGCGAACATGGCGAAGGCGGCCAGCTCGCGGAACTGCGCGAGGTCGAGCCGCAGGCGGCCGGCCACGGCGCGCATGGCCTTCACCTGTGCCGAGCCGCCCACGCGCGAGACGGAGTTGCCCACGTTGATGGCGGGGCGGATGCCGGAGTTGAACAGGTCGGCCTCCAGGAAGATCTGGCCGTCGGTGATAGAGATGACGTTGGTGGGGATGTAGGCCGAGATGTCCCCGGCCTGGGTCTCGATGATGGGGATGGCGGTGAGGCTGCCGCCGCCCTTGGCGTCCGAGAGCTTGGCCGCGCGCTCGAGCAGCCGGCTGTGCAGGTAGAAGACGTCGCCGGGATAGGCCTCGCGGCCGGGCGGCCGGCGCAGGAGGAGCGAGATCTCGCGGTAGGCGGCCGCGTGTTTGGAGAGGTCGTCGTACACGACCAGCGCGTGCTGGCCCTGGTCGCGGAAATACTCCCCGATGGCGCAGCCCGCGTAGGGTCCGATGTAGAGGAAGGGCGCGGGCTCCGAGGCGGCCGCGGAGACCACGATGGTGTGCTCCATGGCCCCGAAGTCGTCGAGCGTCTTGACCACCTGGGCGATGGTGGACTGCTTCTGGCCGATGGCCACGTAGATGCAGACCACGCCCTTGCCCTTCTGGTTGATGATGGTGTCGATCAGGATGGCCGTCTTGCCCGTCTGGCGGTCCCCGATCACCAGCTCGCGCTGGCCGCGCCCGATGTTGACCATGCTGTCGATGGCCTTGATCCCCGTCTCCAGCGGCTCGCGCACCGGCTGGCGCTCCACCACGCCGGGCGCGATGCGCTCCAGGGCGTTGTACTGCCGGGCGGCGATGGGGCCCTTGCCGTCCAGGGGCTGCCCCAGCGCGTTGACCACGCGCCCGATCATCTCCTCGCCCACGGGCACGGACATGATGCGGCCGGTGCGCTTGACCTCGTCGCCCTCCTTGATCTGGCTCACCTCGCCCATGAGCACCGCGCCCACCGAGTCCTCCTCGAGGTTCAACGCCACACCCATGACGCCGTGGGGGAGCTCGAGCAGCTCGCTGGCCATGCAGCGCTCGAGGCCGTAGATCCGTGCGATGCCGTCGCCCACGGAGAGGACGCTGCCCGTCTCGGAGACGTCGACGCCGGCGGTGAAGCCGCCGAGCTGCTCGCGGATGATCCTGGTGATCTCTTCGGCGCGGATGTCCATTCTGCTCAGGCTCCTTGTTTCAGGCTCCCTGTCCGTCCCCCGCCAGGCGCTCGCGCAAGGCGCGCAGCCGGCCGCGCACGCTGCCGTCGTAGACCCGGCCGTCCATGCGCACGACCAGGCCGCCCAGGATCTCGGGCGCCAGGGTGGAGGTCAACTCCACCTCCCGGCCGCTCAGCGCGCCCAGCGCGGCGGCGAGCGAACGGCGCTGGGCGTCGTCGAGCGGCTCGACGCTGAGCGCCTCCGCTTCCACGACCCCCCGCTGCGCGTTCCAGAGGCGCGAGAACAGCCGTTCGACGTCGGGCAGGAGGTCGATCCGCTCCCGCTCCGCGAGCAGGGCGACGAGCCGCCGGACGAGGGTGTGCGCGTCCTTCCAGATCTCGTCCACGATCGCGCGCTTGCGTGCCGTGCCGACCCCTGGGTGCGCGAGCACGACGCGCAGCGCCCCCTGAGAGGCGAAAAGCCGGGAGGTCTCGCCCAGTCCGCGCCGGACGTCCTCGCCGGCCCCCTGCGCGAGCGCGAGGTCGAGGAGGGCGCGCGCGTAACGGCGGGCGGCGCCGGCCTGGACCCTCACCAGGCGTCCAGGCGGCGGCCGGCGGGCAAGATCGTCCGTTCGGGCGAGGTCTCGTTCATCGCAGCCTGTCGGGTTCAGGACTCCCGGGGCCGGGAGTTAATCCCTTGGAAACGCGGCAGGTTACCACGCGGTGGCGCGAGAGGTCAAAGAAAGGCGCTTCAAACCACGAGGAGATGGCGCGCGGACGCGGGCCGCACCCGACCGACGGCTCTGGCCTCCGTCTCATCCGCGAGGAGCGCCGCCAGCGACGCCTCCGGCACGGCCAGCAGCAGCCCGCCCGAGGTCTGCGGGTCGAACAGGAGCGCGCGCCGGGCCTCCTCCGGCGTGTGCCGGTATTCGATGGAGGGCTCGAACTCCTTCCGGTTGGCCCGCAGGCCGCCGGGCTGGAAGCGCGGCGCGAGACCGAGCGCATGAGGCAGCAGCGGAAGGTCGCGCACGCGGATCTCGAGGGTCACCCCGCTCTCGCGGGCCAGGCCGGCCGCGTGGCCGGCCAGGCCGAAGCCGGTGACGTCGGTGGCCGCGGTCGCGCCGTGGCGCAGCGCCGCCTCGGACGCGGTGCGGTTCAGCCTGGCCATCGCGCTCGTAGCCGCGGCCACCGCGTCCTCGGGCGCCTGGCCGGCCTTGAGCGCGGTCGCGATCACGCCGGTGCCCAGGGGCTTGGTCAGCACGAGCGCCTGGCCCGGCCGCGCGCCCGCGTTCGTCAGGATCCGCCCGGCGTCCACCAGGCCGGTGATGGCGTAGCCGAACTTGATCTCGGGGTCGCGCACGCTGTGGCCGCCGAGCAGGACGCAGCCCGCCTCCCGCAGCTTGTCATGGCCCCCGCGCACGATGGCGGCGGCCCACTCCGGCGGGAAGTCCTTCTCCGGGAAGGCGGCGATGGAGAGCGCCGTCAGCGGCCGGCCGCCCATGGCGTACACGTCGGAGAGGGCGTTGGCGGCGGCGATGGCGCCGAAGCTCTCCGGGTCGTCCACCACGGGCGTGAAGAAGTCCACGGTCTGCACCAGCGCGTACTTCTCGTCGAGGCGAAACACACCGGCATCGTCGCCGGTGCGGTAATCCACCAGCACCCGCGGATCGTCGGTCGGCGTCAGCGCGCCCAGGACCTGGGCGAGCTCGGCGGGGCCGAGCTTGCTCGCTCAGCCGGCGCAGGCGACGCGTTCGGTCAGCCGGAGTATCCTCTCTCGCTCGTCGGTCATACTATAGAATCTAGTATTAGCAACCATGGGACCGTGATCCCCCCCCGATCCCGGCCGCGGCGTGTTCGCTTCGTCCGTCCGGTCAGGACCGGCCCTCGGACGACGTCGGCCGCAACGCGGGGCCCATGGCCACCAACGCGCCCTTGGCGCCCTCGGCCGAGCCCATGTCGCACTGGCCCTGGAACACGGCGCCCTCCTCGATCACGAGTCGTGGCGAGACCAGCGTAGCCTGGACGCGCGCGCCCGAAAGCAGCTCGATGCGCTGGCGCGCGTGCACGCGGCCGCTCACCGTCCCCTTGATGGAGATCACCGCGCAGTCGATCTCGGCATCGACGTGTCCCGACTCGCCCACGATCAGCGTGTGCTCGGAGACGACCTTCCCCTTGAGCTTGCCGTCGATGCGGAAGGTGTGTTGAAAGCGCAGCTCGCCGATGAACTCGGTGCCCTCGTCCATGAACCCGTTGAGCTCCTCGGCGCCGCCCAGCCCCTTCATCTTGATCATGGACCCTCCCCGCGCCGCACCGGCTCCGGCAAGGTTAGCACGCGCGAGAATGGCGTCCCCGACCCTCAGCCGCGTCCCCGCCCCGCCCGCACCAGGACCTCGAACAGGCGCTGCAGCTCGGACTCGCTGCCGAAGGCGATGCGCACGACGCCGCCGCGCCCGCGCCGGCTGATCCGGACGCGCGTGCCCAGGGCGGCGCGCAGCTTCTCCTCGGCCGCCCGCGTATTCGGGTCGCGGCGGGGAGCCGCCCGCGGGGGGGCCCGCAGGAGCGCGACCCGCCGCTCGACCTCACGCACGGAGAGAGAGCGGCGCGCCGCCTCCCGCGCCAGCTCCAGGCGGCCCTGGCCGTCGTCGAGCGCGAGGAGCGCCCGGGCGTGGCCGGCGTCGAGCTGGCCGCCGTCCATGAGCGCGCGGATCTCCGCCGGCAGGCGCAGGAGGCGCATGGTGTTGGCTACCGTGGACCGATCCTTGCCGACCTTCAGGGCCACCTGTTCCTGGGTCAGCCCGAACTCTTCCTGCAGGCGGTGGTACGCCTGCGCCTCTTCGACGGGCGAGAGCTCCGCGCGCTGGATGTTCTCCACCAGGGCCAGCTCCAGGAGCTGGTCGTCGGGCACGTCGCGCACGGAGACGGGGACGCGATCGAGGCCGGCCTGACGGGCCGCCCGCCAGCGCCGCTCGCCGGCGATGATCTGGTATCCGCGCCCGTGCGGCCGGACCAGGATGGGCTGCACGATCCCGCTCTCCCGGATCGACTGGGCCAGCCCGGCCAGGGCCTGGGGCTCGATGCCCGTGCGCGGCTGGTAGGGGTTGGGCTCCAGGCTCTCGATCGGGACCTCGCCGGCCGCGGGGGCGGGGTCAGGATCCGGCAGGAGGGCGCTCAGCCCCTTGCCCAGCACCTTTCTTTTCATGGGCCATCACTTCCTTGGCGAGGTCGAGGTATGCCTCGGCCCCCTTGGACTTTATGTCGTAGAGTAGTATGGGTTTACCGAAACTGGGTGCCTCCGCGAGGCGCACGCTCCTCGGTATCGTCACGCCGTGGACCTTCTCCTTGAAGTGCGCGCGGATCTCCCCCGTGACCTGCTGCGTCAGGTTGGTGCGCTCGTCCACCATGGTGAGCAGGACGCCCGCGATGTCGAGTCGGGGGTTGAGCGCGCGCTGGACACGGCGCAGGGTGGAGACCAGCTCCGACACGCCCTCGAGGGCGAAGTACTCGCACTGGATCGGTATGAGCACCGCGTCCGCGGCCGCGAGCGCGTTCACCGTCAGGAGGCCGAGGCTCGGCGGGCAGTCGATGAACACGTAATCGTAGGCGCCGGCGACCGGCGCGAGCGCCTCTTTCAGGCGGTACTCGCGCGCGAGCATGGGCACGAGCTCGATCTCCGCTCCGGTGAGGTTGCGATCGGCGGGAGCCAGCCGCAGATGCTCGAGGTCCGTGTCCACGACCACGTCGGCGAGCGGGCGCTGCTCGATCAGGACGTCGTAGAGGCTCGGCCGTCCCTCACGGGCACGCCGGCCCAGGCCGGACGTCAGGTTGCCCTGCGGATCGGCGTCCACCGCGAGCACACGCCGCTCGGCCGCGGCCAGGCTGGCGGCCCGGTTGATCGCGGTAGTGGTTTTGCCCACCCCGCCCTTCTGATTGGCGATGGCGATGATGCGTGCCACGGGCTCCTGGGGAAGGGGGGGAGGATATCACAGGCGGCCGATGGTCCCGGCGTCCCGCCGGTTCGCGGCGAGACGGCGTCCCTCCCGTTCCGCCTTGGTTTCAGTTGCTTATGGTCGTGGGCCGGCCCGTGTTTAACGTGAAACATTCTCGGGGGCCACCGCGTTGCGCCGGAACACGCGAAACCCGGGGCCGGGGGGTTCCTCCGCCCAGCCCTCCGCGGCCCGAGGCCGCCCGCCGAAGACCAGGACCCGGCCGCCCGGAATCACCAGGGGGACGAGCGCCGGCAGGGGCAGCGCCAGGGCGCGCAGCGTCACGGTGGCGGCGGGGGGGCCCGGATAGGCGTCGTGGCGCTCGCGACGGATCGTCAGGTCTGGCCTGCCCGCCGCGCGCCCGGCCTCGCGCAGGAAGGCCCAGCGCTTCTGGCGCGGCTCCAGGAGCGTGACCTCCAGGTCCGGCCGCAGGAGGGCCAGCACCAGGCCCGGCGAGCCGTTGCCCGCGCCCACGTCGATGAGCCGGCCGGGGGCGGGCCACGGCGCGGCCGGGACGACCGGAGCGACGAGCAGGGCCACGCGCTCGGCCGGCGTGCGTGCGCCGGTCAGGTTGACGCGGCGGGTCCAGGCGGCGAGGAGGTCCAGGTAGGCCGCCAGGCCCTGCGTCGCGGCGGCGGGAAGCCCGAGCGCCTCGAGGGGGTGTCGGTGGGCAGACGGCGGTTCGGGCAATCGGCCGCCGGGCGGGTCTAGGCCGGTTCCGCGGGCGTTCCCGCGTCGCCCGGCGCGGCCGCCTCGGCCGGGGCGACCGTCACGCGCCGGTCGGCGCCTTCCCCCACGCTGAACGTGCGCACGCCGGCGACGTCCCCCAGCGTGACGTGCACGACCCGCCTCTCGTACGAGTTGAGCGGCTCGGTCCGGCGCGGTTGGCCGTCCGCGAGCACCTGCTCCGCCAGCTGCAGCGCGCCGCGGCGCAACGCGTCGTCGCGACGGGTTCGATGGCCCCGGCACTCCACGATCAGCCGCCGGGGCTCGTTTTCGCCCTGGGCGACCCTCTGCAGCACGTGTTCGAGCGCCTTCAGAACCTCGCCGTCCTCCTCCAGGAAGAAGTCGCGGTCGGCGCCGTCCAGGCGCAGGAGCAGGCCCTCGTCCGTCTCCTCCAACTCGGCCGTCAGCTCGAGGCCGGCCGCTCGGCCCAGGTCGCGGACGAGGGAGGAGAGGAGCGCGCGCGGGCGCCGCGGCTCCTCGGGCCGGACCGCGACGCGGCCGCCACGCGCGACACCTTCCGCGCCCCCCGCGGCCTCGAGCAGGACGGCGATCATCGCCGGGGTGCCACCCACTCCGAGGTGCCCGGTCGATCCCCGCTCGAGGACCACGTACCGCAGCGTCTCGGCGGGCAGGCCCAGCGACCGGCTGGCCACCTGCACGGCATCGGCGAGGTCTCGACCGCTGAAGACCGGGTCCTTCATGCGCGCCGCCGCTCCTTGCCTTTGCCGGCCGGCGCGCCCCGATCTCGCAGCAGGCGCATGGTCAGGCCCTGCTGGACGATCGAGCACAGGTTCGCGGCCAGCCAATACAGGTTGAGCCCGGCGGGCGCCCAAAGGAACATCCCGGCCAGCACGACGGGCATGATCATCATGATGCGCTGCTGGGCGGGATCCATCGTGGTGGGCACCATCTTCTGCATGACGAACATGGAGAGGCCCATCAGCACCGGGGTGACGAAGAGGGGATCGGTCTGGCTCAGGTCGGGGATCCAGAGGAACGAGGCGCCGCGCAGCTCGATCGAGACCTGCAGCACCCGGTAGAAGCCGATCAGGAAGGGCATGGTGAGCAGGATGGGCACGCACCCGACCGCCATCTGCTTGCCCATGCTCATGCCGTGGCGGGCGTACAGCGCGGCGATCTCCTGCTGCATCTCCTGGCGCTTGGGGTCGAGCAGCGGCACCTTGCGGTAGCGCTCCTGGATCGTGCGCATCTCCGGCGCCAGCTTCGCCATCTTGAGCCCGTTGGCGATGCTGTAGTGCCGGAAGGGGGCCATGGCCAGGTTGATGAGCAGTGTGAGCAGCACGATGGCCCAGCCGTAGTTGCCCATCACCGAGTGCGCCCAGCGCAACAGGGCCATCAGCGGGATCACGATGGGGCCGATCCAGTCGCCGACGTCCACGACTCGCGCCAGCTCGTGGCCGTCGTGGGACAGCACCTGGTGGTCCTTCGGCCCGACGAAGAGGACGGCCGGGGCCGCCGGCGCGATCCCGACGGCCGCCGCCATCCCCAGGTCCCCCTTGCCCTCGTCCACCGCGGGCAGGGGCACGGCGCGCAGCTCCGCGGGCGTGGTCGGCGCCGGCGGCACCCACAGCGCGGCGAACCAGCGGCTCTCGACGCCGATCCACCGGGCGCGCGGCACGGAGAACGCCCCGCGCAGGTTCTCGGGCGTCACGCGCTCCACGCCGTCCGGACCAAGGAAGACACCCTGGGGGGGAACGTAGCCCTGCACGTCCATCTCCGCCGGCGTGGGGTTGCCGACCCCGGGTCCCCAGAGCACCCACACCGGCAGCGCACGGCCCTCGCGGCGCACCTGCGCCTCCACCTCCACGAGGTAGCCCCTCGCGGGGAAGCGCAGCACCTTGGTGGCCTCCAGCTCACCCTCGGCCCAATCGAACCTCAGCTCGTTGGACGAGCCCGCGCGCAGCGTCAGTTGCTCGCTCGAAGGTCGGAATAGCGCCTCGCGAAGCCGGGCGTCCACGTCCGCCTCGCCCGTTTCGAGGTCCAGCGATCGGGAGGCGTCCCCCACGGCGAGAACCATCTCCTCGGGGCGGCCGCGGACGTCGCGGTACTGCCTGAGCTTCCAGGAGAGCAGCCGCGCGCCCTTGTTGGCGAAGGCGACGAGCAGGTCCTCGCCCTGCACCTCGACCCGGCGCTCCCGCTCGTCGGCGACGCGGGCCACCGGAGCCGACGGCGGCGGGGCCGCGGACGGCGCCGGCGAAGCGGCAGCAGCGGACGGCGGCGGCGGAGCGCCCGAGGGGTCGGCGGACGTCGCGGCGGGAGACGGGCGGGGAGGGGGCGCGGGCGCGAACAGGAGCTGGTACCCCGTGAGCACCAGCAACGAGAGCGCGACGGCCAGGAGGAGGCGACGTTCTTCCATGTGTTCCTACGGGACGGGATCGAACCCGCCGGGCCGGAAGGGATGGCAGCGGAGCACCCGGCGCAGCGCGAGAAAGGCCCCCCGCCGCGCACCGTGGCGGCGTACGGCTTCGGCGCCGTAGACACTGCAGGTCGGCTGGTAACGGCAGAAGCCGCCCAGCAGGGGCGACAGGACCAGCCGGTAGCCCTCAATCAACAGGAGCAGGATCCTTGCCGCGGTCCCGGGCGGCGCGTCTGGCCGCGAGGCGACGGAGGAGATCGGCGTACTCACGATCGACCTCGCCCTGGCTCCGCGCCGTCAGGGGAGGGCGCGGCAGCGCCACGACGTCCTCGCCGCGGGCCGACCGGCGCTTGTGCCGGCGAAAGGCCTCGCGCAACAGCCGCTTGGCACGGTTGCGCTCCACCGCCCCTCCGAGCTTGCGGCTCGCGGCCAGGCCGAGACGGTCGTATCCGAGATCGTTGTCGCACGCCACCAGGCTGAGCAGGGGGCCGTCCACCCGGGATCCCCGGCGCAGGACGCGCCGGTAGTCGGCGCCGCTCAGCAGCCGCTCGCGCGGGCGGAGGCGGGCGCCCCGGGACGGATGGCCGATCAGGCCCCGATCCTCTTACGGCCCTTCTGGCGGCGTCTCTTCAGGACGAGACGCCCACCCTTCGATCTCATCCGGACGAGAAAGCCGTGCGTCCGCTTCCGCTTCCGGTTGTTCGGCTGGAATGTGCGCTTCATGCTGTATGCCCCTGGCCCGGGGAGGCCCGCGGTGCCACGCCACGGATCTTCCGGAGCAAAACCACGAGTCTACGAAAGACGTGTGTCTTCTGTCAAATGCGCGGGTCCCGAGCGGCTCCTTGTTCCTTGTCTCGCCCGAGGCCGTGTGATAGTTTAGGTGGGTTCAACCGGCGCCGTTCCGGGCCCTATTTCTCGATGCGCAGGCGCCGCTTTTCCACAGGTGTTGAAATCTCTGTGCAAAATCGGCCCCAGGGAAGAGGTGTGACGGTCGTGGGCCGAGCCCGACGCCACAACCACAACAGAATGATCGACTTATGGGCCGCAGGTCTTGTCGCGTCCGCCATCCGGGGCGTGACGGGCCGATGAATCTCTGGGACGAGGTCCTCGCCAGGGTCGAAGCGAAGGTCAACCGGCACAGCTTCGCCACCTGGTTCCGGCCGACCAGCTACAGCGACCTCGATGCCGGCCGGCTGAAGGTCCGCGTTCCCAATGCGCAGTTCAAGGATTGGATGGACCGCAATTACCAGGCGGTCATCTCGGAAGCCTTGACCGAGATCGGCCGCACCGACGTGGAGGTGGTCTTCGATTCGGAGCCCGAGGCTCCCGCGGCGGGCGAGTCCGCTTCGATCGACCGTGACGTGGTTGCGCTCAATCCCAAATACACGTTCGAGAGCTTCGTGGTCGGGTCCTCGAACCAGTTCGCGCACGCCGCCGCGCGGGCCGTGGCCGAGATCCCGTCGAAGTCGTACAACCCGCTCTTCCTGTACGGCGGCGTGGGACTGGGCAAGACGCACCTCATGCACGCCATCGGCCACTACATCCAGGCCCGCAACCGGCACCTGAAGCTGCTCTACATCTCGGCCGACCGCTTCATCAACGAGATGATCAACGCCATCCGGTTCGACCGTCTCCCGGCGTTCCGCCAGAAGTACCGCACCATCGACGTGCTGCTGGTGGACGACGTGCAGTTCATCGCGGGCAAGGATCGGACGCAGGAGGAGTTCTTCCACATCTTCAACGCGCTCCACGACGCGCAGAAGCAGATCGTGATCTCCAGCGACTGCCCGCCCCGCCAGATCCCGACGCTGGAGGAGAGGCTGCACAGCCGCTTCGAATGGGGACTCATCGCCGACATCCAGCCCCCGGACATCGAGACCAAGGTCGCCATCCTCCGCAAGAAGGCGGAGGCGGAGCGGGTGGAGCTGCCGGAGAACGTGGCCCTGTTCATCGCGAGCAAGGTCAAGACCAACATCCGCGAGCTGGAGGGCAGCCTCATCCGGCTCATCGCTTACGCGAGCCTCACCGGCCGGGACATCGATCTGCCCCTGGCCCAGGAGGTCCTGCGCGACCTGCTCCATACCGACGACCGGCCCATCACCATCGAGATGATCCAGAAGTTCGTGGCGGACCATTTCGGCGTGAAGCTCACCGAGCTCAAGGCCAAGAACAATTCCAAGGCGGTGGCCGAGCCACGCCAGATCGCCATGTACCTGACCAAGACGCTCACCAACGCCTCCCTGCCGGAGATCGGCAAGGGCTTTGGCGGGAAGCATCACTCGACGGTCATCCACTCCGTGCGGAAGATCGACACCATGCGCAAGCGCGATCCGGAATTCGACAGGCTGATCAACAGCTTTGTGCAATCGTTCCGATGACTTTGACGGCCTTTTCCACCGGGTCCTCCCTGCGCGCGGACGCGTCCCCACGCGCGCGCTCGACCATGCACATTCCCCGGGAGCGGCGGCGCGGTCCGTCCACAGGGAGGTGCACAGGAGAAGTCGCGGCCGCACCGCACGTTGTCTGGTATCCGCCGGCTTCCACTCCCACTCTTTCTCTCGTTCATCCGTACCCCTGGCCTGCAGATACCAGGAGATAGAAGGTTCATGGAGATCACCGTCCGCAAGAACGACCTGGTGAAGGAGCTGGCGCTCGTGCAGGGCATCGTCGAGCGGAAGAACTCCATCCCGATCCTGTCCAACGTGCTGGCGGAGGCGCGCGGCAAGGAGGTGCGCATCTCCGCCACGGATCTGGACGTCTCGCTGCGTACGGCTTGCCCGGCGGAAGTGGCCTCCGAGGGCGCGATAACGCTCGGGGCGAAGAAGCTCTACGAGATCGCCCGCTCGCTGCCGGAGAGCGACATCCGCCTGAAGGTCCTGCCCGACGCCTGGGCGGCCATCGAGTGCGAGCGCGTCAACTTCAAGATGGCCGGGTTGCCGCGCGAGGACTTTCCCGCGCTGCCGGAGGGGAAGGCGAAGGGCGGAGTCGAGATCCCGGGCGACGTGCTGCGCGATCTGATCGCACGCACCGCCTTCGCCATCACGGCGGAAGACGCCCGCTACTACCTGGCCGGCGCGCTCCTGCTCCTGGAACCGGAGGCCGTCTCCATGGTGGCCACGGACGGGCACCGCCTGTCCTACGCGCGCCGGAACGCCGCCCTCAAGCTGTCGGAGCCGCAGCGCGTGCTCATCCCACGCAAGGCCATTCACGAGCTGGCGCGGCTGCTCGAGGAGGAGGAAACGGCGCTCTACCAGCAGGTGGACAACCACCTCGTTTTCACGGTGGGGGGTCGGCTGCTCGCCTCCAAGATGATCGAGGGCCAGTTCCCGGCGTTCGAGAAGGTCATCGCCCTCAGCGGCGACAAGGTGGTGGCCCTCGACCGCGAGCGGCTCGGCACGGCCATCCGCCGGGTCAGCCTGCTCTCCTCGGAGCGCAGCCGTGCCGTGCGGCTGAGCCTCGGCCCCGGCCGGCTGGACCTCGCCGCCTCCTCGCCGGACCTGGGCGAGGCGAAGGAGTCGCTCTCCGCCGACTACCAGGGCGACCCGGTGGAGATCGGGTTCAACGCGCAGTACCTCCTCGACTTCCTGGCCGTGGCCGGCACTCCGGCGGTCTCGCTGGAGCTCAAGGACACGGACAGCCAGGGCATGTTGCGCCCGGCCGACGGTGGCGAGACCGACTACCGGTACGTGGTCATGCCGATGCGGCTGTGAATGTGGCTGGGGAAGCTCGAGGTGCGTGACCTGCGCCGCATCCGCGAGGTCACGCTGAACATGGAGCCGGGCCTGAACGTCTTCGTGGGTCGCAACGCGCAGGGCAAGACGAGCCTGCTCGAGGCGGTGGGACTCCTGGCCCGGGGCCGCTCGTTCCGGACGGAGGACACGCGGACGCTGATCCGGCACGGGGCCGCCGGCCTCGTGGCGCGGGGGCGCGCCCACGCGGATGGCCGGTCGATCGACCTGGAGATCGAGTTGTCGCAGAAGACGCGACGGTTGAAGGTCGACGGGCGGGAGGTGGCCCCCCGCAGCTACCACGGACGCCTGGAGGCCGTGGTCTACTCCACCGACCGCCTGCGCGTGGTGCGTGGGCCCATGCGCGAGCGCCGCGCCTTCCTCGACCGGAGCGCGGCCGCCCTCTGGCCCTCCTACCGGCAGGCCCTGCGCGACTTCGAGCGCGTGCTGCAGCAGCGCAATGCCGCGCTGCTGGCCGGCACGCCCGACCAGGCGGCGTGGGACGAGCGTTTCCTGACCCTGGGTGGCGACCTCCGCCAGCGCCGCGCCGCCTACGTCGAGCGGCTCCGGCAGGCGCTCCGTCGCGAGCCGTTCGCGCCCGCGGAGGAACGCTTCGACGTGGGCCTGGGAGACCGCGGCGAGGCCGCGGAGGGGGTCGCGCACCGCGAGCGGCTGCGCCGCGAGATGGACTCGGTGCGGCGCGAGGAACGCCGCGCCCGGCGCAGCCTGGTGGGGCCGCATCGCGACCCGGTGCTGCTGACCGTGAACGATCGCGAGGCCGGCGAGGTCGCTTCCTCCGGGCAGGCGCGCAGCCTGCTGCTGGCGCTGGCGCTGGCCGCGCTGGCGGTCTACCGCGAAGAGCGCGGAACGTCGGCGGTGGCCCTGCTCGACGACCTGGATTCGGAGCTGGACGAGGAGCGGTCGGCCGCGTTGTGCCGGGAAGTGGCCCGTCGCGGCCAGGCCCTGGTGACGACCGCGCATCCGGACTGGGCCCGCCGGCTGGGCCCGCCGGCCCGGCTGTTCGAGGTGGAGGAGGGGCGGGTCCGGGCCGCCTGAGGGGGCGCCGGAACAGGGAACCATGAGCGACGACCAGATCAAGACGCAGGAAGAGGGCGAAGCCGAATACGGCGCGGGAGCCATCCGCGTGCTGGAGGGGCTGGAGGCGGTGCGCGTGCGCCCCGCCATGTACATCGGATCCACCGGGGAATCGGGGCTGCACCACCTCGTGTACGAGGTGGTGGACAACTCGGTGGACGAGGCGCTGGCCGGCTTCTGCACCGAGATCGCGGTCACCATCCACATCGACAACTCGGTGACCGTGGTGGACAACGGGCGCGGCATTCCCGTGGGCCCGCACCCCTCCGTGCCCGGCATGGACACCGCCGAGGTCGTGCTCACGAAGCTGCACGCGGGGGGAAAGTTCGACCACAAGGCCTACAAGGTCTCGGGAGGCCTCCACGGCGTCGGCGTCTCGGTGGTGAACGCGCTCTCGGAGACCCTGGAAGTGGAGATCTGGCGCGACCACAAGGTCTACCGCCAGAGCTACCGCCGCGGCGCGCCCCAGGGGCCCCTCGAGCAGACCGGGGTCACCGACAAGCGCGGCACCAAGGTCACCTTCAAGCCCGACAGCCAGATCTTCGAGACCACCGTCTTCAGCTTCGATACCCTCTCGCAGCGGCTGCGTGAGCTCTCCTTCCTGAACCGCGGCATCCTCATCGTCCTCGAGGACGAGCGCGACGGAAGGAAACACCGCTTCCAGTACGACGGCGGCATCGCCTCGTTCGTCGAGCACCTCAACCGGAACAAGAACACCCTCCACCCGTCGCCGATCTACATCGAGGGCTCCCGCGAGGAGGTCGCGGTGGAGCTCGCCATGCAGTGGAACGACGGCTACGCCGAGAA
>DATKEG010000146.1:0-18056 GCA_035544515.1 Vicinamibacteria bacterium
TCCTCGCCTGGGAATTGACTGCGGCGGCTCACTTCGTTACGTTCGGGTTCTTTCTTACCATGAAGAAGGTCCTCGTCGCAGGCGAGATCAACCCCGACCTCATCTTGCAGGGATATCACTCCTTCCCGGAGCCGGGCAAGGAGGTGCTGGTCGACGACTTCGTGATGGCGCTGGGCAGCGCTTCGGCCATCTGCGCCATGGGCCTCGCCCGCCTGGGCCGGCCGGTGGGCTTCGTCGGGAAGGTGGGGGTCGATCCCTGGGGCGATTACTGCCTGCAGACGATGGCCGCGGCGGGTATCGACGTCTCCCGGGTGGAGCGGAATGGGGCGCTCAAGACCGGCGTCACCGTGTCCATCTCCTCGCCGCGCGACCGCGCGCTCGTCTCGTTCGTGGGCGCGATGGCGGCCCTCCGCGGGGAGGACCTCCCGGACCGCCTGCTCGCGGACTTCCATCACCTGCACGTGTCGTCGTATTTCCTCCAGGAGGGGCTGCGCCCGGCCCTGCCCGGCGTGCTGGCGCGCGCGCGCCGCGCGGGGCTGACGACTTCCGTGGATCCGGGTTTCGATCCCCGGGAGCGGTGGGGACCCGATGTGCTCGAGGCACTGCGGGAGGTGGACGTGTTCCTGCCCAACGAGGTGGAGCTGGCGGCGCTCGGCGGAGTCGCGGATCCCGGAGAGGCGCTGCGGCGGCTCGACAACGGGCGCACGCGCATCGTGGCCAAGCTCGGACCGCGCGGCTGCATGACGCTCGACGACGCGCGCACCCTGAGCGCGCCCGCCTTCCCCGTGGCCCCGGTGGACACCACGGGCGCCGGCGACTCGTTCAACGCGGGCTTCCTCCACGCCTGGCTGGACGGACGGCCGCTGCCGGAGTGCCTGCGCTGGGGGGCGGCCTGCGGGAGCCTGTCCACGCGCGGGGTGGGCGGCACGGCCCGGCAGGCCGACGCCGCGGAGGTCGAGGCCCTGCTGCGAGCCGCGTCATGATCGACATCCGCATCCTGCCCGACAAGCGCGCCCTGGGGGCGGCGGCGGCGGCGGAGGCGGCCGCCATCCTCGCCGACGCCATCGCGCGGCAGGGGCACGCGAACGTGGTGGCGGCGACCGGCGCCTCGCAGTTCGAGTTCCTCGACGCGCTGGCGAGCGCGCCGGGCATCGCCTGGAAGAAGGCCGTCTTCTTCCATCTCGACGAATACGTGGGGCTGCCCGACACGCATCCGGCCAGCTTCCGGAGGTACCTGCGGGAGAGGATCGTGAACCGCGTCCGTCCCGGCACGTTCCACTTCATCAAGGGTGATGCCGCCGACCCCGCCGCGGAGTGCCGGCGGCTGGCCGGCCTCATCCGCGACCGGCCCATCGACGTGGCCTTCGTCGGCATCGGGGAGAACGGCCACCTCGCGTTCAACGACCCCCCCGCGGACTTCGAGACCCGGGAGCCCTACCTCGTGGTGGACCTCGACGAGGCCTGCCGGCGCCAGCAACTGGGCGAGGGGTGGTTCAAGACGCTGGAGGACGTGCCGCGCCGCGCCATCTCGATGTCCGTGGCGCAGATCCTGCTATGCCGGAGGATCGTCTGCGTCGTGCCCGACGCGCGCAAGGCAAAGGCGGTCCGGGATTCCGTGCGCGGCGGGGTCTCTCCGCTGCGGCCGGCCTCGGCGCTGCAGCAGCACGGCGCGACCACCGTGTACCTCGACCCCGACTCCGCGGCGTTGCTCTAGCACCTCCCAAGGCGCTAAACGAGCGTCCGCTGCGCGCAGTGGAGCGTTCCCTGGCCCGCATCGCGAGGGCTCCGCCCGAGCGATGCGCTCAATGACGCTAGGCGCGGAACGGAGCGCAGCGCATGGCCGAATTAGAACAGTCCCGGGATCTTCAGGCCGCCGGCCAGCCCGCCGACCTTCTCCTGCACCGCCTCCTCGACCTTGCGCGAGGCCTCGTTGACGGCCGCGGTGACCAGGTCCTGCAGCATCTCGACGTCGTCCTTGTTCACGACTTCCTTGTCGATGGTCAGCGACTTGACGTTCTTCGACCCGTCCATGACCACGCGCACCATGCCCCCGCCGGCGCTGGCCTCCACCTCGAGGGCCGCGATCTCGCGTTGAAGCTTCTCCTGGGCCTGCTGGAGCTGCTTCATCATCTTCTGCGGGTTGCCGAAGGGGTTCATGGCGGCCTCCTCAAGAGGGCTTGGACTCGCGGACGTCCACCACGCGCCCGCCGAACAGGTCGAGCGCCTCCTGCACGGCCGGCTCGCCCACCGCCTCGTCGCGCGCCCTGCGCCGCTCGTCTTCCTTCGGCGCGTCGGCCGCGGCCGCGCCTGCGGTCTCGGCCGCGACGATGCGGACCTTGCGCGCGCGGCCCGAGACCTTGCGTACGAGGTCGAGGTACTCGTCGAGGTGCGTCTCGGCCAGGCGAAAGAAGTCGGGCTGTACCTCCAGCACGAGCGCATCGCCCTCCTCACGCAACTGCGCGCCCTTGAGCGGCTGGGCCAGCGACGGGCGCGCCTGCGCCTGGGCGGCGAGCGCGCCGAGCAGGTTCTCCGCGGGCGCCGTGAGCGTCGGCTCCAGCGCAGGTGCGGGCACGGCGTTCGCAGACGGGGCGGCCGCGGTGGCCGGGGGTGGGGTCGCTCTCGCGATGGCTGGCGCCGGCGCGACACCGCCGGCCATCTTCTCGACGCGGTCCACCAGCTCGGCGAAGGGCATCAGACGGCGGAGCTGCACCAGCTTCAAGAGCGCCAGCTCCACGGTCACGCGCGCGTCCTGCGCCAGCCGCAGCTCCGTGTCGGCGCCGGTCAGCACCTCGACCACACGCAGCAGGTCCTCTTCGGAGAAGGTGTCGGACAGCGGGCGCACGCGCTCCCTCTCTTCCGGCGTGAGCGCGGCCAGGAGCGCGCTGCCCGCGGGCGCCAGCTTGAGGAGCAGGATCTCCCGGAAGTGGAGCAGCAGCTCGCGCACGAAGTTCCGGTAGTCGACGCCGTGGTCGGCCAGGCGCTCCACGGCCTCCAGCACGGCCAGGCTGTCGCCGGAGGCGACCGCGCGCGAGACGGCCAGCAGCAGCTCGCGGTCGATCAGCCCGAGCAGCGCGGAGACGTCCTCGTCGCGCACCTCCTGCCCGCTGAAGGACAGGACCTGGTCGAAGAGCGACAGCGCGTCGCGCACGCTGCCCTCGGCCGCGCCCGCGATGCGGCCGAGCGTCTCGTCCGAGACCTGCACCTGCTCGCCCTTCGCCACCTCGCGCAGATGGGCCTGCAGCTCGCGCGCCGGGATGAGGCGGAAGTCGTATTGCTGGCAGCGCGAGACGATGGTGTCCGGGATCTTGTGGTACTCGGTCGTGGCGAAGACGAACTTCACGCGCGGCGGCGGCTCCTCCAGCGTCTTCAAGAGCGCGTTGAAGGCGCCCGTGGAGAGCATGTGGACCTCGTCGATGATCCAGATCTTGAAGCGGTCGCGCGCCGGGTTGTAGCGCGCGCTCTCGCGCAGCTCGCGCACCTGCTCCACCCCGTTGTGCGTGGCGCCGTCGATCTCCTGGACGTCGAGCGAAGTGCCGGCCGCGATCTCCTGGCACGAGGCGCACTCCCCGCAGGGGTCGGGCCGGGGAGAGTCGCCCTTCGCGCAGTTGAGCGCCTTGGCCAGCACGCGCGCGGTGGTCGTTTTGCCCACGCCGCGGGGGCCCGAGAGCAGGAACGCGTGGCCGATGCGCCCTGAGGCCAGCGCGTTCTTCAGCGTGCGGGTGACGGTCGTCTGGCCCACGACCTCGTCGAAGGTCCGCGGACGCCACTTTCGCGCGAGGACGGTGTAGGCCATGGAAGGAGCGGGCCGGCCCCACGTGAATCCCGGCTGTCCTGCGGCACACCCGAGGGTCGCCTGACCGTTGCTCCCTTCCGGGCCTGGCGGGGTTGGGCGCCTCGTGTTGCGCAGGGCCGGGACCCACGTGCGGCCGGCCCCGACTAGACTACCACGTCAGGCCGCGCGGGCCTCCCGGCCTTTCCGCGCCGGTGCCCCCACTGTCGCTCGTGTCTTCAGGCCAGGTGGCGGAGAGAGGGGGATTCGAACCCCCGGAGGAGTTTCCCCCTCACATGATTTCCAGTCATGCCGATTCAGCCTGGCTCTCGCATCTCTCCGTCGTCGAGCAAGGGGGTGCTGCGCCGCACCCCCTTGAACCCCCGCTCGCTACGCGCGAGTGAATCGCGCTTCGCTCGCCGCGGGCGAACAGTCCAAGGTACCCGATCGGCGGCGGCTCGACAAGCGCGGGCGCTACACCTTCGACGGGACTTCGTAGGCCTTGCGGTACTCGCGGGTGAGGAGCTTGTCGGCGTCCTTGTCGCCCACGAACGTCTCCGACGCGGGGTCGAACGTGAGGGCGCGACCCACGCGGTAGGAGATGTTCGCGAGGTGGGGCAGGGCCGACGACAGGTGGCCTTCCAGGGCGTCGCAGGTGACCTTCTTCGGGTCGCCGGCGCGGATGGCGTCGAGGAAGTTCTGGTAGTGCGGCCGTTCGATGCTGGTCAGCACGAGCGGGTCGCTCCCACCGCCGCCGGACTCGGACGGCGCCTTCGCGCCCGGGCCCTTCTCGTCCTTGCGGCCGAGGTAGGCCTGCCACTGGCGGCCGTCGCCGTCGATCCACATCCAGCCCTTCGTCCCGTAGAAGAGGTTTCCGATCTTCTGCGTCCCTTCGTCGTTCGTGTGTCCGCCGCGCGTCGCGAACTCGAGGATCTTGCCGTCGGCGTACTCGTAGACGGTGGTCTGCAGGTTCGGCGTCTCCTGCGACGCCGGCTCGCCGTAGTAGCCGCCCACGGACCGGATCCGCACGGGATGGCCGCTCTCGCGGAGCCCCCAGCGCGCGATGTCGAACTGGTGGGGACCCTGGTTGCCGGTGTCGCCGTTGCCGTAGTCCCAGTGCCAGTGCCAGTTGTAGTGGAAGCGGTTGCGGTTGAACGGCCGCTGCGGCGCGGGCCCGAGCCAGAGGTCATAGTTCACCTTGCCCAGGTACGCGCTGTCCCAGGTCGGCTCGTATTGGCTGGTCTCGACGTGGAGACGGTACTTCTCTCCCGGCTGCATCGCCCCGTCCGCGTAGCGCCCGATGGACGGCCGCGGCTTGAAGCACAGGCCGCGCGCCATGTACACCTCGCCGATGCCGCCGTCGTGGAGGAACTGGATGGCCTCGCGCACGGGCGGCCGGCTGCGGTTCATGGTGCCGACCTGGACCACCTTGCCGTAGCGCTCTGCGGCCTCGACCATCTTTCGCCCTTCCCAGACCGTGTAGGAGCTGGGCTTCTCCACGTAGACGTGCTTGCCGGCCTGGAGCGCCCAGACGGTGGCCAGGGCGTGCCAGTGGTTCGGCGTGGCGATCACCACCGCGTCGATGTCCTTGTCGTCGAGGACGCGGCGCAGGTCCTGCTGGAAGGAGGGCTTGAACGTCGCCACGTCTTCCAGTCTCGCGTCGTTCGCGCGCGCCGCGAACAGGTTCTCGTCCACGTCGCAGAGGGTCTTGATCTCGGTGTTGGCCAGGCGCGCGAACCCCCGCTTGAGGGAGTCGCCCTGGCCGCGGATGCCGATATTCGCGAGCACGACCCGGTCGTTGGCGCCCACCACGCGCGAGCCGAGCACCGCCTTTCCGGCAGTGACGGCCGCCGCGGCCATCAGGGACCGGGACGTGAAGTCCCGCCGGGAGATCTTCTTCGGCTTCGACATCGCTCACCTCCGTCCGACGTTCGTGCGGAAGCCGGCCTGCTGTTCGGCTTCGCGGGCCTGGCTCCTCCGGATGGTGAAGCATGACACAATCGGCCCCTCGCGAGCCACGCCCGCCGGAGGGAGGGGGCGGCGAGCGCGAGGTCGTTCCCCCGCGGCCGTGGACGGCCGGTCGGGTTAGTCTGGTCGGCCATGGACAACCTGACTCACGCGCTGGTCGGCGCCGCGCTGGCGCACGTCGCCCTCCCGGCCGGCGCGCCCGCGCCCCGACGGCGGCTGTTCATGGCGGCGGGGGTGCTGGCCGCGAACCTGCCCGACGTGGACCTCCTGTACGTCGGCATCACGCCGCCCCCGCTCGGGTACCTGCTGCACCATCGCGGCCACACCCACACGCTCGTCGGCCTGCTCGGCCAGGGTGTGCTGATGGCGGCGCTGGGCGGGCTCGTGCCGCCGTTGCGCCGCCAGTTGGCCCTGGCCGGGGCGAGGTTCTGGGGGCTGATGGCCGTGGCGTTGGCCAGCCACCTCGCGCTCGACGCGGGCAACAGCTACGGCGTGCATCCGTTCCACCCGTTCGACTCGCGTTGGTACTACGGCGACGCGGTCTTCATCCTGGAGCCGTGGCTGTGGGTGCTGGTCGGCGTGCCCCTGGCCTGGAACGCGGGGGGCCGGGTCGCCGGCGCCGCGCTGGCCACCCTCCTGACGCTGCTGCCCGTGGCCATGGCCGTCGTGGGCATCGTCCTGCCCGGCGCGCTCGCGGCCCTCGCGCTGGCCGCGGCGGTGCTCGCGCGGTGGACGCGGCGGCTGTCGGCGCCGGCCGGCGCCGCGACCGCCCTGGGCCTGGGCACCGCCTTCTTCGCCATCCTCTTCGCCCTCTCGGCCGTGGCGCGGGCCGAGACGAGGACGCTGCTCGAACCGACGGCACGCGGTGAGATCGTGGATGTCGTCCTCAATCCCAACCCGGCCGACCCGCTGTGCTGGATGGCGATCGCGGTCGAGAAGGACGAGGCGGGCGGCCGTTACGTGCTTCACCGCGGGACGCTGTCCCTCGTGCCCGCCTGGCGGCCGCCGACCTCGTGTGCATCGCACCGCTTGGGGCGCGGCTTTTCCGCCGCGGGCGCAGCGCCGCCGGCCTGGGACGTGCCCGTGGCGGAGGCGCTCGAACGGCTCCGGAGCCTGGGCGAACGAGATTGCCGGGCCAGGGCCTGGCTGCGCTTCGGCCGGGCGCCGGCGCTGGGCGACGGGCTGATCCGCGACCTCCGGTTCGACAACGGGCGGGGCGGCAACTTCACCGCCATGCGTCTGGACCCGGACCACCGGGACGCTCCCTGCCCGGCGAACGTCCCGAGCTGGGCCATGCCGCGGGCGGACCTGTTGAGCCGCGACCCTATTCCACGTTCACCGGCCCGGGAATGACATCCGGTCGCTTGCTCGCGACCGGCGGAGCGCCTCGCCGCTCGCCCCGGTCCCGCCTTCCCTGTCCAGGAGCATCCGCTTGCGCTCGACGCCCCAGCGGTAGCCCGCGAGGGCGCCGTCTCGCCTCACGACACGGTGGCAGGGGATGGCCACGGCCAGGGCGTTCGCGGCGCAGGCCTGGGCCACCGCGCGCGCGCGGCGCGGGGATCCGATCCGGGCCGCGAGGTCGGAGTAGCTGACCGTGGACCCGGCCGGCACCGCGCGCAGCGCCTGCCACACGCGCTGCTGGAAGGCGGTGCCGCGGATGTCGAGCGGGAGGTCGAGGCCGAGACCGGGCGATTCGACGAATCCGACCACCCGGGCCACGGTCGTCTCGAACGCGCCGTCGCCGCCGAGGAGAGTGGCGCGCGGGAAACGGTCCTGCAGGTCGCGCACCAGCGCCTCGGGATCGTCGCCGAGCAGGATGGCGCAGACGCCCCTGGTGCTCGTCGCCACCAGGATCGACCCCAGCGAGCATTCGCCGACGGCGAAACGGATCTCGGCGCGTGCGCCTCCCTGCCGGTATTCCGTGGGTGTCATGCCCAGCATCTGCTCGGACCTCTCGTAGAACCGCCCGCCGGACGCGAACCCGGCCTCGTAGATGGCGTCCGTCACCGTCGCGCTCCTCCGCAGCCCCTCGCGGATGCGCCGGGCCCGGTGCGCGGCGGCATAGCCCCGCGGCGTCAAGCCCGTCACCCTCTTGAAGAGACGGTGGAAATGGTGCGCGCTCAGCCCGGCGCGACGCGCCAGCACGGCCAGGCTCGGCGTCGCCTCGGCCGCTTCGATGGTCCGGCAGCTCTCCGCGACGAGCGCCGCCTGGCGTCTGGCCAGCGGAGGCTCGTCCGGCCGGCAGCGCCGGCACGGCCGAAAGCCGGCACGCTCCGCTTCGGCGGCGGTGCGGTGGAAGCGCACGTTCCGTGGATTCGGGCGCCGCGCGCCGCACGAAGGGCGGCAATAGACGCCGGTCGTACGCACCGAGTAGTAGAACGTGCCGTCGGCGCCGCGATCCCGCGCCGCGACCGCCGCCCACCTCGGGTCGTTCGGGGTCGAAAGATCGACGTCCATCGGCTTCGCCATCGCGGCACCCATCCTCCCGGCCCTGCGGCCCCCTTGCGTTGCCGACAATATGGCACCGGCGGGCGCGGCCCGCACTCCGTGCCTTGCTCTTGAATCGAGCACGGCTCGCCCGTGCGGGAAGGGGGCGGCGGGGTGGCGGAGAGGGTGGGATTCGAACCCACGATACCCTTACGGGTATAGCAGTTTTCGAGACTGCCCGCTTCAGCCGCTTGCGTACCTCTCCAGGCGGCGAAAGCCCATCTTAAGTGTCGAATGGCGCCCGCCGCAAACCGGAGTGGCCCCCTGCCCGCAACCTTTTCCCGGCCAGGGCATTGACGGCCCGGTGAGACAACTCGCGGTGTGATCGCCGTCACTGCTCGGACGCGGCCAGGACGCCTATTTGTATAGGCTGAAGAAGAACCCGTCCCGCGCGGCAGCTCCCGCCGCCGGGCATTTTAGTCAGCGCGCGCCGAGACGCAGGGGAAAGGCGAGACATCTTGTCCTCGACGTGGCGGCAGGCCGTCTCATTGCACCGGCAACTCCGGCGGCGCGGCGAGCGCGACGCGCGGCTGCGCCTGCTCGTGGAGCAACTGCCCGCGATCGTGTGGTCCACCGACCTCGAGCTGCGCGTCACCTCCTCCCTCGGCGGCGGGTTGAAGGGTCTGCGTCTGCGGCCGCATCCGCT
The DNA here is from genome assembly GCA_035544515.1 of Vicinamibacteria bacterium. GTDB lineage: Bacteria > Acidobacteriota > Vicinamibacteria > Fen-336 > Fen-336 > DATKEG01. The sequence goes on from DATKEG010000146.1 coordinate 8,871, forward strand.
GGCCGAGATGAGCCTGTCCGAGTACTTCCAGGTGGATCCGGAGGACGACCGCGTCCCCAGGGCGCACCGGCGCGCCCTGGCCGGGGAAACGGTCGAGTTCCAGCTCGAATGGCGCGGGCGGCACTTCGAGGCGCACCTCGAGCCGCTGCACGACGCCACCGGCGTGCTCTGCGGCACCATCGGCGTGGCCCTCGACGTCACCGCGCGGCGCCAGGCCGAGGAGCAGCTCCACCACGCCGCGCAGCACGATCCGCTGACGGACCTGCCCAACCGCGCGCTCTTCCTCGGGCGACTGGACGGACTGATCGAGCGCACGCGGCGCGACCCGCGCCAGCGCTTCGCCGTGCTCCTGATGGACCTCGACCGGTTCAAGACCATCACCGACAGCCTGGGCCATCTCGTGGGCGACCGGCTGCTGGTGGCGGTGGCCCGGCGGCTGGAGGCGTGCCTGCGGCGGGGCGAGATCCTGGTCCGCTTCGGGGGCGACGAGTTCACGCTGCTGATCGAGGACGTCCGGGACGCGCGCCAGGCCACGCGCCTGGCCGAGCGCATCCACGCCGCGCTCCTCGCGCCCTTCGTGGTGGACGGCAACGAGGTGGTGATGAGCGCCAGCATCGGCATCGTCCTCGGCGGCGCCGGGCACGTGCGGCCCGAAGCCCTGCTGCGCGACGCGGACACGGCCATGTACCGCGCCAAGGCCCTCGGCCGCGGCCGCCACCAGCTCTTCGACGAGGCCATGCACCGTGAAGCGGTGGACGTCCTCAACCTCGAGATGGATATGCGGCGCGGCCTGGCGCGCGGCGAGTTCCGACTCTACTACCAGCCGATCGTGTCCATCGAGACGGGCGAGGTCCGCGCGGTCGAGGCGCTCTTGCGGTGGCAGCATCCCGAACGTGGCCTCCTGCTTCCCGAGTCGTTCGTGCCGCTGGCCGAGGAGAACGGCCTCATCCTGCCCCTCGGCTCCTGGGTGCTGCGCGAGAGCTGCCGGCAGCTCGGCGCTTGGGACGGCGAGGGCGCGGACCGGCCGCTCGGGCTCACCGTCAACCTCTCGCCGCGGCAGCTCTCCAAGCGCGACTTCCTCGACGAGGTGTCGGGCACGGTCGAGGAGTGCGGGCTGGAGAGCCGGCGGATCACCCTGGAGATCACCGAGAGCGTCATCATGGACGACGCGGTCATGGCCGCCGGCCTCCTCACGCGCATGCGCGACCGGGAGATGGAGGTCAGCATCGACGACTTCGGCAAGGGTCACTCGTCGCTGAGCCAGCTCCACCGGATGCCCTTCGACATCCTGAAGATCGATCGCTCGTTCGTGAGCGCCATGGGCCTGCGCGCCGGCAATCGCGAGATCGTGCGCACCATCGTCGAGCTGGGCCACAACCTCGACATGCGCGTGGTGGCCGAAGGCGTGGAGACGCCGGAGCAGCTGGCGGTCCTGCGCGCCATGGGCTGCGACGACGCCCAGGGCTACCTCTTCTCGCCGCCCGTGCCCCCCACCGCTGTCGGACCGCTCGTCAGGAACTAACGTTCGTTCCGTCGCGACTTGAAGAATTCGACGAGGAGCCCCCGGGCGTCTTCCGCCAGCACGCCGGCCACGACCTCGACCCGGTGGCTGAGCGGCAGGTTCTCGAGGCGGAGCCGGGACGCCACCGCCCCGGACTTCGGCTCCGGCGCGCCGTAGACGAGGGTGGCCACCCGCGCGTTGACCAGCGCGCCCACGCACATCAGGCAGGGCTCGACGGTGACGTACAGGGTGGTGCCGGGGAGCCGGTAGTTGCCGAGGGCCGCCGCCGCGCGGCGCAGGGCCACCACCTCGGCGTGCGCGGTGGGATCGTGTTCGCGGATGGGCTGGTTGGACCCCTCTCCCACCACCTCTTCCCCGCGGACCAGCACCGCGCCCACGGGCACCTCGCCCGCGCGGCCGGCCGCGCGGGCCAGGTCCAGCGCCCGCCGCATGAACGCCTCGTGCGCGCGCGGGTCCAGGGCGTTCAGGACACGCGCCGGACGACGCCGATGACGCGATACGCCCACATGGTGCGACAGACCTCGAAGTGGGAGAGGGTGGACTGCCGGCAGATCGTGCCCAGGTCCTGCTCGGTCTCCAGCGCGGTGAGCAGCGACAGCTTCTCCAGCGACAATCCCATCTGGTCGAGCGCCTGCTCGTAGGCCTCCGTGCGCACGTAGCGGGCGTCGAGGCCGCCCACGCCCTTCTCGATGCGGCTCCAGGCCTCCACGCGGCGGATGCCCTCCAGGATCACGTTCGGCGTGCTCAGCTTGAGCATGATCGACTCCGCCGCCTCGCCCGCCTCGGTCAGGTGGTAGAGCCCCTCCGTCCACTGGAACGCGGAGTAGATGATCTCCTGGGTCTGCTCCACCACGGCCCGCACCAGGTCGCGCGCATCGAGCGCCCCCTGCTCGACCAGGATGGCGCCGAGGCGCTTGCCCTTGCCCAGGGCCCGGCCGGCCGCCACGTATTGGTGCAGCGTGATGCGGCCCGTGCGCAACAGCAGCTCGCCGAGCCGGTCGTCCCGGCTCGAGGAGGAAGCGAACACCAGCCCGCCGTCCTTCACGCGAATGCTCTTCTCGACGCCCATGTGGTTCAGGGTGAGGAGCCCGCTCCAGCGCCGCGCGTAGACCTCGCTGACCAGGTCGGCGAACTCGTGGTCCGCGAGGCGTCCGCTCGGCCAGGCCACCGCGGACACACGCGGCGGCACCACGGTGGCGGCGGCCACCGGCGGCTTGGGCGCGGCCCGGGGGGCAACCGCCGGCGTGGCCGTGGTCGCCGCGGCGGCGGCCGGAGCGCCGGCTGCCCGCTTCGACGGTGTGGGCGTGGCCGAGGGCCGCGCCGCGGGGGCGCCCGCCGCAAAGGGCTTCCAGGCGACGCTGACGTCGCCCGCGCGCTCGATCACGAAGGGCTCTTCCACCGCGACGAGCGGTATCGGGGCGGGCTCCTCCGCCAGGGGCGCCGGCACGTCCAGCTCGATGTCCAACCCGGTGTCCGGCGCGGGTGGAGCCGGCAGCGGACCGAGATCGAGCGCCGCGAGCGGATCCTCCAGCGCGGGGGCGATCACCGCGTCCGGCTCCTCCTCCGCCTCGCGCTCCTCGATCGCGCGCAGCCGCGCGGCCAGTTGCGCGTCGGCGGGGGCGAGGGCCAGCGCCGCCTCGTAACGCGCCCGGGCGCCGGGGAGATCGCCGAGCGCCTCCAGGCACTCGCCCAAGGACCTCTCGGCCAGGATGTTGTCCGGAGCCGCCTGCAGCGCGGTCTCCAGCTCCGTGCGCGCGGCGGCCAGATCCCCGCTCTCGAGCAGCAGCCGGCCCAACGTCACCCGGAGCGAGGGATAGGTGGCGTAGCGTTGGACGCCGTCACGGCAGACGCGGACGGCCTCGGCGAGGTCGCCCTCCTTGCGCAGCTCGTCCGCGAGCTGCGAGAACACCCGCGCGTGGGGCTCTTTCTCGAGCCGGCGGCGCATCTCCTGTATCCGCGCCCCCCCGGCCGAAGCGGCCGGAGCGGCAGCGGGCGCGGCCGGAGGAGGGCCGCTCGGCGGCGCCGGGGCGGCCGGCGTGGCCTTCGCCGCGACGCGGGCCGGTGGGGGCACGGGCGGGGGTTCGGGCGCGGCCGGGCGCTCGGGCTTGCCGGGAGGAACCGGAGGCGGGAGGAGCGCCTCGATCTCCGGCACCCGCTCCGCTTCCGTCCACTCGGCGAGGCCCTGGTGCCAGACCAGCGTGGAGGGGGGCAGCGCGGCCGAAAGGACGAGGCGGACGATCTGCTCCATGTCCACCGGGCCCATGCGCTTGTCGTCCTGGACGTAGAACCAACGCGTCGCGCTCATAGGCCGTGTCCGCTCCGCGCCGGAGGGAGACGGCACCTCACACCGCACGCCCCTCAACCCGCGCGCGGCGTCAGGCTAGCACGGCTTGGGCCCGGCGGCTAAGTGCCCCAGCGTGGGGAGTTTCCAGGGGCGCCGGGCGGCCGCGCGAACCCGCGTGCCCGATGCGGAGCGGAGCACGCCCGGCTCCGGTGTTCAAGAGGCTGTCCGGATCGGCTATCGTTGCCGGATGACCGCCCGAGCCGCGCCGCCCGCCTTCAGCGGCCTGGCCCTCGATACGCTGGCCGAGTCCCTGGGCGGCCGCACGCGCGCGCTCGCCGCGCGCCGGTGGCTCTTCACCTGCCGGCCCGTGCCTACCGTCCTTCCCGAACGCATCCCGAGCGTCGCGGCCGTGGCCTGGACACGCCTGCGCGATGCCGCGCCCCTGCCGCGATGGCGCCTCGTGGAGCGCGCGGCCTCGCCGGACGGAACGGTCAAACACGTGCTCGACGTGGACGGCGCCCAGGTCGAGACGGTGCTCATCCCCACGGCCGCGCGCAGCACGGTATGCGTCTCGAGCCAGTCCGGATGCTCGCGAAGCTGCGCCTTCTGCGCGACGGCGACGCTGGGCTTCCGGCGACAGCTCACGGCGGCGGAGATCGTGCTCCAGTACCTCGTGGCGCAGAGCGAGGCGCCGCCCACCGCGCCCCTGCGCAACGTGGTGTTCATGGGCATGGGCGAACCCATGGACAACCTCGACGAGGTGATGGCCGCGGTGGACCGGCTGCTCGAGCCGCCGCTGCCGCGCCTGGCCGCGCAGCACGTCACCGTCTCGACCTCGGGCGTGCTGCCCGGGATGAAGCGGTTCTTGCGCGAGGGCCGTGGGCAGCTCGCGCTCTCCCTCAATGCCAGCACCGACTCCACCCGCGAGGCGCTCATGCCGCACACCCGGCAGTGGCCGATCCGCGACCTGCTCGAGGCGCTGCGCGAAGACCAGGCTCGCGGCTCCGGCCGGCGGTATTTCATCGAATACGTGCTCTGGGAGGGTGTCAACGACTCCGACGAGGACGCACGCCGCCTGGTCGAGCTGCTGCGCGGCCTTCAGGCCCACGTGAACCTCATCCCGCACAACGCGTTCGCGACGAGCCCGCTCCGCGCCCCGGGGAGGGCGGCCGTCGAGCGCTTCCAGGCCCTCCTGCACGGCGGCGGCGTGCGCTGCCTGGTGCGATCGCCGCGCGGCCAGGAGATCTCCGCGGCCTGCGGGCAGCTTGCGCTCGTGAGCGGCGGGTCGGCCGCGCCGGCCGGCTGAGGCCGCACGAACGGCGCCGCACCTCCACGTCGCGCACCTGCTCACGCGAGAGAAGCGCCAGTTTGGTCAGTCGACCCGCGGGGTCAGCCCCTCCCCACGAACGGCATCTTGGTGGCCATGAGGGTCATGAACAGCACGTTCACGTCGAGGGGCAGGCTCGCGAGGTAGGCCACGGCGCGGCCCACGTGCGCGACGTCGATGAGCGGCTCGGCGGCCAGCGTGCCGTCGGCCTGCCGCACGCCCTTGCCGATGCGGGCCGCGAGCTCGGTGCGTGCGTTGCCGATGTCGATCTGGGTGCAGGCGATATCGTAGGGGCGGCCGTCGAGCGCGGTCGCCTTCGTGAGCCCGGTGACCGCGTGCTTGGAGGCCGTGTAGGGCGCCGACTCGGGCCGGGGCACGTGGGCGGAGAGCGAGCCGTTGTTGATGATGCGTCCGCCACGCGGGGCCTGGCTCTTCATGAGCCGGAACGCCTCCTGCGTGCAGAGGAAGACCCCGGTCAGGTTCACGTCCAGGACCTGCCTCCACTGCTCCCAGGTGACGTCCTCCAGCGCGCCCGGCGCGTTCGTGCCCGCGTTGTTGAACAGGACGTCGAGCCTCCCGAACGCCTCCTTCGTCCTCGCGAAGAGCCGGCGCACGGACTCCGGGTCGGTGACGTCGGCCGGTACCGCCAGGGCGCGCTCCCCCGCGCCGGATGCGGACGCGGTCTCCTCCAGCGGCTCGCGGCGCCGGCCGGCCAGCACCACGCGCTGGCCGCCGCCCAGCAGCGCGAGCGCGGCGGCCTTCCCGATCCCGGTGCCCGCGCCCGTGACGATGGCCACCTTCGAGGACGGAGTCATGTCCTGCGGATATTACGCGCAAGCGGGTGAGTCCCACCCCGACACCCGATCGCGGTAGACGACGAGGGGCGCGAGACCCGGCCGAGGGCATCCCACCGGCCGACGTCGTCGACACCGTCACGGGGGACGTCCGGATGGTGCCCGTGGGGGCGGGCCCGGCCGCGGTACGCGGTTCGCGGCGAGGCCGGCCGTGACGCCCGTGCCACGCGAGCGCACGGCGACCGGGAGCCCGGCGCTCGACGAGGCGATCGGCGACGTGGTCAGAGCGCGGGCAACGCCCTTCGAGCTTCTCCGTCCGGGTCGTTCTTCACCACCGGGACGTCGTCGAGGAGCATGGTCTCTCCCCCGGCCGTCGTGTACTTCGGCCATGGGGGCAGTCCTCCCCCGTTGGGATCGCCCGTCCTCATGAACTGGAGCAGCGAGCCGGCCATCCGGGTGGCGAGCTTCCGCGGGCGCGCTCCCCCGCCGGTGTGGCTCAGCATCAGGTCGGTATTGTGGAACCAGAAGCAGATGTCGATGCAGTGGAACGCGCGGAGACGGCCGTCGAACAGCGGCGGCTGCCAGCCGAACCAGCTCATGTAGACGGGAGCGGGCTGCTTCGACTTGGCGTCCCCAAGCGCCACCGCGCCCTGGCGGTTGCTGGTCACGAGGGACCAGATCTCCACCGGCTTCTTGCCGGGAAACGCCTTCGCGTAGGCCGCGACCACGTCCCCGGCCTTGTCCCCGAAGCCCGGGCCGAATCCCGCGCGCACCTTCACCTTCTCGACCACCTCGTCCATCGTGACGCTCTCGAGCGACGAGTCCGTCCAGCTCAGCGACTGCTCCTCGAACGTCGAGCAGATGAGCATCGGCACGGCGGCCGCGGCGGGGGCGGGCTCCGGCCAGTAGGGATGCTGCGGCAGGATCGCGCCGTCCACGACCGGGTTGAACCCGCGCCGCAGGCCCCCTCCTCCGGGACCCAGCTCCCTGGTCAGCTTCTGCAGGGCCCTCGTGGCGGCGGCGAGGTAGTCCTTCCAGGGCATCGCCTGCAGCTTCTCGATCTCGCCGGCGGCGAGTCCCGCTTCGCTCAGGACGTAGGCGCCCAGCTTCTCCGAGACGGCCTTCTCGCCCATCTTCAGCGCGGCGCCGCTCTGCACCACCGCCTTGTGGAAGAGGCCCTTCGCGGAGGGCATCGCGGTCAGCGTGCAGACCTTGGCCCCGCCGCCGGACTGGCCCATGATCGTCACGTTTCCGGGGTCGCCGCCGAAGCTCGCGACGTTGTCGCGGACCCATTCGAGGGCGGCCACGATGTCGAGCATGCCGAGGTTGCCGGACGCCGCGAAGCGCTCCCCGCCCACGCCCGCCAGGTCGCAATAACCGAGCGGGCCGAGGCGGTGGTTGATGGAAGACGAAGACGGCATCGCCGAGCCCGGCGAAGTTCTCGCCGTTGTAACCGTCGTGCTCGATGCCGTTGCCGTTGGTGAAGCCGCCGCCGTGGATCCAGAAGAGCACCGGCCTCTTCTTGCCGTCCCTGATCCCGGGCGTGAAGACGTTGAGCTTCAGGCAGTCTTCGCTGACGTCGTCGTAGTTCCAGTGATCGCGGAACGAGAAGTACGGGTTGGCGTAGCGGTTGTCCATGTTCTGCGGCGCGCTGTTGCCCCACCAGATGGCCGGACGCACGTCCGTCCAGCCCTTGGGCCTCTGCGGGGGCAGGAAGCGGCCGGCGCCCTCGGTGTCGGCGCCGTAGGGAATGCCGAGGAAGTAGTGGATTCCCCTGAGGACATACCCTCGGACCCTGCCGTGCCGCGTGTCGGCGACCGCGATGTCGTCACCGATCTGCAGGACCGGGCCGTCGTCCTCCGCTGCGGTCTTGTCGGAGCCGGCGGAGGCACGCGCCGCGCCGCGGCCGCCGATCGTCATGCCGGCCGCGCCGGCTCCGAGTGTGCGAAAGAATCCGCGCCGGTTGGATCTCATCGTGATCACTCCAAACGTGGCCTTCGTGACGGCGGGCAACCGCGTCGTGTGGTGAAAGCATACATTGCAGTTGGACCGCCAGCCGGGACAGATCGCGCTCGCGGACAGCCGCGTCCCACGAGTGGGGAGCAGCCCCCCGTGCGGAGCAAAGGCGCTTCGCGGCGGGCGCCGGGTTAGACTGCGGCGATTCCGGAGGAGAAACCCTGAAGATGCGATCCCGATTCGCGATCCTGGCACTGCTGGTCGCGGCGTTCGCAGGAGGCTGCCAGCGCGCGGAAACACCGGCGCCGTCCCCCTCGCCGACGGCCGTGGCCGCTCCCGCCCCGTCGCCAACCGCGGCCACGCCCGCCCCAGCTCCGTCGCCGCGCCCCGCGCTCCTCGACCCGTCGCGCGCCACCGAGCGGGCGCCCGACCGGTTCCGGGTCGCCTTCGAGACCACGAAGGGCCGCTTCGTCGTCGAGGTGACGCGCGCGTGGGCCCCGCGCGGCGCCGACCGCTTCTTTGGTCTCGTGCGGGCCGGCTACTACGACGACGTCGCCTTCTTCCGCGTGATCGAGAACTTCATGGTCCAGTTCGGGATCCACGGCGACCCCGCGGTCAGCGCGGTGTGGCGGGAGGCGCGCATCCCGGACGACCCCGTCACCCAGTCGAACCGCCGCGGGATGGTGACCTACGCGACGGCCGGCCCGGGCACGAGGACCACCCAGCTCTTCATCAACTTCCGGGACAACGTGAGCCTCGACGGACAGGGGTTCGCCCCGTTCGGGAATGTGATCGAGGGCCTGTCCGTCGTGGACTCGCTGTACTCGGGCTACGGGGAGGGCGCTCCTCGCGGCCGGGGCCCGGAGCAGGGGCGCGCCCAGGCCGAGGGCAACGCCTATCTCAAGGGCTCGTTCCCGAAAATGGACTTCGTCAAGACGGCCCGCGTCGTGACGCCGTAGTCGAGGTCGAGGGCGGCCGGATCGTCGCCGGTCGTGAGCACTCCTACGACCTGCACGCCTGGGACGAATGGGATGCGGCTCTCCGGGCCTCGGGCCGGCCGGTAGCTCGGCGTGGACGGTGGCCGCCGCGGCCGCGGCGATCAGCACCAGACCTCGAGGATCCATGGCGAGCCTCCGTCCGGGTGAGGGCGACAGCCTACTTCACGAGCTCGGTGTCGGGAAACTGGGCGTACCAGCCGAACCAGAACGCCCGGCGCGCGGGAACGCGGGCACGCCGTTCGCCCGAGCTCTCGTGAACGAGCGCGTCCTCGGTGACGCGCCAGCGCCTGCCGGCGCCGTCCTCG